>NZ_JACYMK010000033.1:0-1449 GCF_020858135.1 Janthinobacterium sp. FW305-128
CGGTTAAGCTACCTACTTCTGGTAAAACCCGCTCCCATGGTGTGACGGGCGGTGTGTACAAGACCCGGGAACGTATTCACCGCGACATGCTGATCCGCGATTACTAGCGATTCCAACTTCATGCAGTCGAGTTGCAGACTACAATCCGGACTACGATACACTTTCTGCGATTAGCTCCCCCTCGCGGGTTGGCGGCGCTCTGTATGTACCATTGTATGACGTGTGAAGCCCTACCCATAAGGGCCATGAGGACTTGACGTCATCCCCACCTTCCTCCGGTTTGTCACCGGCAGTCTCATTAGAGTGCCCTTTCGTAGCAACTAATGACAAGGGTTGCGCTCGTTGCGGGACTTAACCCAACATCTCACGACACGAGCTGACGACAGCCATGCAGCACCTGTGTACTGGTTCTCTTTCGAGCACTCCCCAATCTCTCGGGGATTCCAGCCATGTCAAGGGTAGGTAAGGTTTTTCGCGTTGCATCGAATTAATCCACATCATCCACCGCTTGTGCGGGTCCCCGTCAATTCCTTTGAGTTTTAATCTTGCGACCGTACTCCCCAGGCGGTCTACTTCACGCGTTAGCTGCGTTACCAAGTCAATTAAGACCCGACAACTAGTAGACATCGTTTAGGGCGTGGACTACCAGGGTATCTAATCCTGTTTGCTCCCCACGCTTTCGTGCATGAGCGTCAATCTTGACCCAGGGGGCTGCCTTCGCCATCGGTGTTCCTCCACATATCTACGCATTTCACTGCTACACGTGGAATTCTACCCCCCTCTGCCAGATTCTAGCCTTGCAGTCTCCAATGCAATTCCCAGGTTGAGCCCGGGGATTTCACATCAGACTTACAAAACCGCCTGCGCACGCTTTACGCCCAGTAATTCCGATTAACGCTTGCACCCTACGTATTACCGCGGCTGCTGGCACGTAGTTAGCCGGTGCTTATTCTTCAGGTACCGTCATTAGCAAGAGATATTAGCTCTCACCGTTTCTTCCCTGACAAAAGAGCTTTACAACCCGAAGGCCTTCTTCACTCACGCGGCATTGCTGGATCAGGCTTTCGCCCATTGTCCAAAATTCCCCACTGCTGCCTCCCGTAGGAGTCTGGACCGTGTCTCAGTTCCAGTGTGGCTGGTCGTCCTCTCAGACCAGCTACTGATCGATGCCTTGGTAGGCTTTTACCCTACCAACTAGCTAATCAGATATCGGCCGCTCCACGAGCATGAGGTCTTGCGATCCCCCACTTTCATCCGTAGATCGTATGCGGTATTAGCGTAACTTTCGCTACGTTATCCCCCACTCCAGGGTACGTTCCGATATATTACTCACCCGTTCGCCACTCGCCACCAGAGCAAGCTCCGTGCTGCCGTTCGACTTGCATGTGTAAGGCATGCCGCCAGCGTTCAATCTGAGCCAGGATCAAACTCTTCAGTTTAATCTCTGTT
>NZ_JACYMK010000034.1:0-1363 GCF_020858135.1 Janthinobacterium sp. FW305-128
CACGAAGCAATCGGAAGTGGTTCCAAGAAAAGCCTCTAAGCTTCAGTCATACGAGACCGTACCGCAAACCGACACAGGTGGGCGAGATGAGTATTCTAAGGCGCTTGAGAGAACTCGGGAGAAGGAACTCGGCAAATTGGTACCGTAACTTCGGGAAAAGGTACGCCCCGGTAGCTTGACTGGTTTACTCCAGAAGGGTGAAAGGGTTGCAATAAACTGGTGGCTGCGACTGTTTAATAAAAACACAGCACTCTGCAAACACGAAAGTGGACGTATAGGGTGTGACGCCTGCCCGGTGCTGGAAGATTAAATGATGGGGTGCAAGCTCTTGATTGAAGTCCCAGTAAACGGCGGCCGTAACTATAACGGTCCTAAGGTAGCGAAATTCCTTGTCGGGTAAGTTCCGACCTGCACGAATGGCGTAACGATGGCCACACTGTCTCCTCCCGAGACTCAGCGAAGTTGAAATGTTTGTGATGATGCAATCTACCCGCGGCTAGACGGAAAGACCCCATGAACCTTTACTGTAGCTTTGCATTGGACTTTGAACCAATCTGTGTAGGATAGGTGGGAGGCTTTGAAGCGGGGACGCTAGTTCTCGTGGAGCCAACCTTGAAATACCACCCTGGTTTGTTTGAGGTTCTAACCTTGGTCCGTTATCCGGATCGGGGACAGTGCATGGTAGGCAGTTTGACTGGGGCGGTCTCCTCCTAAAGTGTAACGGAGGAGTTCGAAGGTACGCTAGATACGGTCGGACATCGTGTTGATAGTGCAATGGCATAAGCGTGCTTAACTGCGAGACTGACAAGTCGAGCAGGTACGAAAGTAGGACATAGTGATCCGGTGGTTCTGTATGGAAGGGCCATCGCTCAACGGATAAAAGGTACTCTGGGGATAACAGGCTGATTCCTCCCAAGAGTTCATATCGACGGGGGAGTTTGGCACCTCGATGTCGGCTCATCACATCCTGGGGCTGTAGCCGGTCCCAAGGGTATGGCTGTTCGCCATTTAAAGTGGTACGTGAGCTGGGTTTAAAACGTCGTGAGACAGTTTGGTCCCTATCTGCCGTGGGCGTTGGAAATTTGAAGGGGGCTGCTCCTAGTACGAGAGGACCGGAGTGGACGAACCTCTGGTGTACCGGTTGTCACGCCAGTGGCATTGCCGGGTAGCTAAGTTCGGAAGAGATAACCGCTGAAAGCATCTAAGCGGGAAACTTGCCTTGAGATGAGATTTCCCAGAGCCTTGAGCTCTTTGAAGGGTCGTTCGAGACCAGGACGTTGATAGGCTGGGTGTGGAAGTGCAGTAATGCATTAAGCTAACCAGTACTAATTGCCCGTACGGCTTGTCCCTATAACCTTAGCAG
>NZ_JACYMK010000035.1:0-1345 GCF_020858135.1 Janthinobacterium sp. FW305-128
CCGAAACCCCGCGCCCTCTCGGGACGCGGCGGCAGGCTCTCTAGTGGCCTGCTGACGTGCTTAAAACCAGCTTGGCATAGAAGGGCGCTCTTGCAGCGTACAGAAATTAAATGTAAGTGAGTGGATGTAGGGAGCTTAATACAGTTTTTCGCGTCCGCGAAACGCAAGATGTTTTATTTGCAATCACATTCCATTAAACAGGCATTTTGTGAAGTAAAAATGCTTCACAAAATGCCTGTTTTCGATTATAATACTTACATGGCGAACGAACGATTTGCCAGTAAAAATGCCTTACAAATCAATGTGATAGGATTCAAAATGTCAACCAAGACCATTCGCCGTAACTCTCTTAAAATTATTGATGCAGCTCTTAAAGAGTGCGTTCTCATTACTACTTATCGGTATGATGATATGGACACGGACACAAATAAGCCGGCTGTATCTGCCGCAGAAGTCCTTGCCTTGGCGGGCGATTTTGGCAGTGTATCGGCATCTTACGATGCCGATGGCGTTATGAAAAAAATTCACATTACTATCCATAGCAACCATTTTTACAACGGCTATCGCACTGTTGAAGATGCTAGAGATTCATTAACTCCTAGTGCCTTTAGAAAGTATTTCCCTGAAATCGCGGCGCAAGAGCAGGCGGAGGAAGATGCTAAATATCAAGCTGCTGCCTTAATTGAGAAGGCTGCGAATTCCGCCCGGATTGCGAGTATGACGACTGATACTAAGCAACCGGAAGTAGCTGTAAATCAGTTTATTTTTGCCAAGTTTGCCAGCCTTAACAAAAATTGTGATATCGGCAACTATATTGAGGAGTGTTGCAAACCGGAATTTAAGGAAAAATTTTGGGAGCGAGTGCGTTGGGTGGAAAGTCCAAATTGGCGTGTTAGCAGAGCAAAAGTATCAAAAATCATTAATTTGTCGGCTGTTGATTACGATCACTTTGCAGTTAATTTGATGGAATCCCGAAATGATTTATTTGCGGATTTTGAAGGCGGGACAGATAGTGATTTTGATTGTGGCCGTGATATTAAGGATTTTTGGGAAATGTCACCTGCAGAACAAGAAGAATGGAGAAAGGGCGCATATTCGCTTGTGGCGTTGATTCAAGCGCCAGGACGAGCAAGCTTTGTTGTTAATCCAGAAGGTTACGATTATGCCCGCTATGTTGGCCTTAATCCGACGTTATAGAGTGGAGTAGGGTAGGGGGCTGGGCCTGTCGGCCGCGCTCCCCCTGGTGCCACTGCCGGCGCCGCTGCAGTTGCTGCACCTGGCCGCGTGCGCGCCTGGTGGCGTCGCCCCGGCGCCGGCCAGGGCCGTGCTGCCGGCGCGCGCTGCG
>NZ_JACYMK010000036.1:0-1283 GCF_020858135.1 Janthinobacterium sp. FW305-128
GGTTAACCTTGCCACTGAATGTAAGTCGCTGACCCATTATACAAAAGGTACGCAGTCACGGAACAAGTCCGCTCCTACTGTTTGTATGCACACGGTTTCAGGATCTATTTCACTCCCCTTCCGGGGTTCTTTTCGCCTTTCCCTCACGGTACTGGTTCACTATCGGTCGATTACGAGTATTTAGCCTTGGAGGATGGTCCCCCCATATTCAGACAGGATGTCACGTGTCCCGCCCTACTTGTCGTACGCTTAGTACCACCGGTCCGATTTCACATACGGGGCTATCACCCGCTATGGCTCCTATTTCCAGAGGATTCTGTTATCGGTCCGACTATCACGTACAGGCTCTTCCCATTTCGCTCGCCGCTACTTTGGGAATCTCGGTTGATTTCTTTTCCTGCAGCTACTTAGATGTTTCAGTTCGCCGCGTTCGCCTTGCATACCTATGTATTCAGTATGCAATACCCTAAAAGGGTGGGTTGCCCCATTCGGAAATCTGCGGATCAAAGTGTGTTTGCTCACTCCCCGCAGCTTATCGCAAGCTACTACGTCCTTCATCGCCTGTAATCGCCAAGGCATCCACCATGTGCACTTATTCGCTTGTCCCTATAACGTTAGCCTCTATCATTTGCATGACTAAAGAGCGCTACAGGGATAAGAAAGTACAACGTTGTTGCTTGTTTGTTGATACATACAATCATTACCCATCGATTTGCTTGTTACAGCAAACCGATCAATAAATAATCTTTACTTCTTCCAGATTGTTAAAGAACGAAACAGCTTTGATCGCTAAAAGATCAAACCTAAACCCAAGTCGTTGACTGGCTTACGTTTGCACTTTCAAAGTACTTGGTGGAGGATGACGGGATCGAACCGACGACCCCCTGCTTGCAAAGCAGGTGCTCTCCCAGCTGAGCTAATCCCCCTATGGGTCTTGCGTGGCTTTGACTTCTAAAAATCATCTGGCTTTGCCAGTGGTTTTTAGCTATCAACCAAACGAAAGTAGGTTTGTACTTTCGTTTGACGCTTTTACTGGTAGGGCTGGTTGGACTCGAACCAACGACCCCCGCGTTATCAACACGGTGCTCTAACCAGCTGAGCTACAGCCCCAAATGCTGTTCTTCTTTATTAACAGCCGATAAGTGTGAACATTTGATGCGTGAACCATTTAACTGGTTCGTGCAAACTCTAGAAAGGAGGTGATCCAGCCGCACCTTCCGATACGGCTACCTTGTTACGACTTCACCCCAGTCACGAATCCTACCGTGGTAAGCGCCCTCCTT
>NZ_JACYMK010000037.1:0-1230 GCF_020858135.1 Janthinobacterium sp. FW305-128
CGCGGGCACGGACCTGGCGGCCAAGGTCGGCGGGGATCTGAACAACTCCGGCTTGCTGTATGCGGGCCGCGACCAGCTCCTGGTCGTCGGCGGCACGCTCGGCAACAGCGGCTCGCTGGCGGCGGGGCGCGATGTCAGTGTGCAAGCAGGCAGCATCGACAGCAGCGGTTTGCTGGGCGCGGGCATGCGGGCCGATGGCACGCTGGGCCAGGCAGGCAGCCTGGTCGTAACGGCTACGCAGGCTTTGCGGGCGACAGGCCAGAACTTGGCAGGGGGCGACGCAGTGCTGGACGGCGCCGCGCTGGACCTCACGGGCAGCCAGAGCAGTGCCGCGAATATTGCGCTGACGGCGCACGCAGGCGACGTCCTCACCAGCCAGGCGCAGGTGAGCACGGCAGGCTTGCTGGCGATCACGGCCAACGGCAACAATGGGCAGGTACTGGTGAATGCGGGCGGCCAGCTGAGTGCGGGACAACTGGCGCTGGCGGCGGCCAATGTGCGCAATGTGAAGGGGACGATCGTGCAGTCGGGCGCGGGCAGTACCGTCATCGACACGGGCGTGCTGGACAATACGGGCGGGCGCATCGCCGTCAACAGCGGCAACTTGAGTCTGGGCGCAGGGGCGCTGACGAATATCGATGGCAAGATCGAACATGCGGGCACGGGCACGCTGGCGATTCGCGCCACGAACCTGTATGGACAGCGGGGCCAGATCTCAGGCAACGGTGCATTGGTCGTGACGGCCGATAGCTTCGACCACCGCGACGGCGCATTGCTGGCCAGGCAGGTGACGCTGCATACCGGCACCCTGGATAATCGCCAGGGCAGCGTCACGCAGACGGGAACTGGCAGTGGCAGCGTGGCGGCCACCGGTCATCTGGACAACCGTGGCGGCAAGATTGAAGGCAATGGCGACATGGCGCTGAGCGCCGACATGCTGTTGAATCAGAACGGGCGCCTGGCGTTCGCCGGCGCGGCCGAGATCGTTACTGGCTCGCTGGACAATACCGATGGAGGCGTGCTGGCAGGCGGCCTGAATATACGTGGCGGCGACGTGAACAATACGCGCGGCCAGATCCAGGCGGTATCCGGTGCGGCCAGCCTGGCCATCGGCGATTTGCGGAATACGGCCGGCAGCGTGTTTGCGGCGGGTGACCTGGCGATTGCGGCCGGCAAGGTCGACAACAGCGGCAGCCTGTACGCAGGCGCGCATCAAACGCTCAAGGCGAC
>NZ_JACYMK010000038.1:0-1226 GCF_020858135.1 Janthinobacterium sp. FW305-128
GTAGATACTGTTATCCCCGTCAAGCGGCGTGCAAGGCCGGATCAAATATTTTTCCCGACCTGAGCACGCCGAATGCCACGTGCACCAGCTTGCGCATCATGGCGCCGATGATCAGCTTGGGCGCTTTGCCGGCGTCACGCAGACGCTGACCGAAGCGCTTGCCCCAAGGCGTCTTATGCACTGCCACCATGGCCGGCATGTACAGTGCCTTGCGCAGGAAACTGTGGCCGACCTTCGACATGCGTGGCTTGCCACGCACGCTGGAACCCGACTCGTGCTGGCGCGGATCGAGGCCCGCAAACGCCACCGCCTGCTTGGCGCTGTCGAAGCGCTCAGGATTGGCGTAGTAGGACAGCAGCACGGGAATCGTGCGCTCGCCCAGGCCAGGGATGCTATCGAGCAATTCGCGCTTGCCGCGTAAATCCGGGTCGTCATCGATATGACGGCGGATCGCCAGGATCAGCGCCTTGATCTCGGCGTCGAGCCAGGCAATATGATCCTCGATACCCTGGCGTACCGCCGCGCGCGCCACTTCAAGCCGGTTGCTTTCCTGCTGGCGCATCGCTTGCAAGGCATCGAGGCGCAGCACCAGCGCGCGCAGCGATTGCTCGGCCGGCGATGGCGCCTGCCAGGGCTCTGGCTGGCGTTCATGGGCGAAGTCGGCGATCAGCTGTGCGTCGACCTTGTCGGTCTTGGTGCGCACCAGGCGCGAAGCGCTGAAGGCCTTGATCTGGGCCGGATTGATGACACTGACCACCATGCCAAGTCCAGCGAGATATTCGGCAACCCCTTCCCAATACGTGCCCGTCGCTTCCATGCACACCCTGGGGCTGCCGGCAGCATGCTTCAGCAGCCATGCGTGGAGCGCGGTGAATCCTTGGTGGTTGTTCTCGACAACCTTGTTACGATGCTTGCCGTTGGGCAGGCGCAGCGCGCAGTCGAGCTTGGCCTTGGCAACGTCGATTCCTAAATTAAACATGCTGTGGTCCTCTTGCGATCTACCTTGCAAATGCGGGCTAACCGGCATGCCGGTGCCAAAGATACTGTCCGATCTTGACATGGAGGATGGGTAACTGGTGCGAGATCTACGGAGCTGGCTCGGGGCCTAAGGGCGGATACGGCATCCAGTTACCCGGTCTTGATATGCCTACCAAGATTTTGACAGCGGTCGATACCGTTCGCAATACCACGAACGGCATGAGGGGAATAATACAAGGTCGGATTAG
>NZ_JACYMK010000039.1:0-1099 GCF_020858135.1 Janthinobacterium sp. FW305-128
GCGGCCAGCCTGGACAGTTCGGCATCGAGCCTGCTGGGCGCGGGCGTGAAGGCCGATGGCGGCTTGCTGGCGACAGGCGACTTGCGCGTGACGACGGCACAGGCGCTGCTGGCCAAGGGACAAAACCTGGCGGCGGGCCAGCTGGCCTTGAGCGGCGCGGCGCTGGACCTGACGGGCAGCCAGACGGGCGCGGCGAACATCGCATTGACGGCGACACAGGGCGATGTGCTGACGCGCCAGGCACTGCTGACGACGCCGGGCACCCTGGCGGTGACGGCGGGAGCACATGCGGGCCAGACCCTGGTCAATGAACAGGGACAACTGAGCGCGGGGCAGCTGGACTTGCAACTGAGTAACCTGGACAACCGCCGCGGCACCGTGGTGCAGACGGGCACCGGCGATACGCGCATCGTGTTGAGCATGCCGGCCGGCGTACTGGACAACACCAGCGGCCGCATCGCCGTCAACAGCGCGAATGCGACCCTGGATGCGGGCAAGCTGATGAATACGGATGGCAAGCTCGAACATGCGGGCAACGGCACGCTGGCGCTCCACGCGGCAACGCTCGATGGCGAGCGCGGCAGCATCCTCGGCAATGGCCTGGTGCGCATCGACGCGGGCATCATGCGGCATGACCAGGCCAGCACGGTGGGGCAGCAAGTGACGCTGCAGGCCGATAGCCTGAGCAACCGTGGCGGCCATGTGCTGCAGACGGGCGATGCGGCGATGACGGTAGCCACGACGGGACAGCTCGACAACAGCGGCGGCGAGATCGGCGGCAACGGCGGCGTGCAGGTGCGGGCCGGCGTGCTGGACAACAGCAAGGGCCGCATCACGTCCGCGGCTGCGGCATCTGTCGCCAGCAAGGGCGCTGTGAATAACACCGATGGCGTGCTGGCGGCGACCACCGACCTGCAGGTCGGTGGTGCCGCGCTGGACAATACGCGTGGTGTCGTGCAAACGGGCACCGGTGCCTTGGCGCTGGATGTGGCCAGCCTGCTGAACCAGCAGGGCACGCTGAGCGCGGGCACGGACCTGGCGGCCAAGGTCGGCGGGGATCTGAACAACTCCGGCTTGCTGTATGCGGGCCGCGACCAGC
>NZ_JACYMK010000004.1:0-437435 GCF_020858135.1 Janthinobacterium sp. FW305-128
AGGTCGCACTTGTTCAGGAACACGATGATGTATGGAACGCCAACTTGGCGGGCCAGCAGGATGTGTTCGCGGGTCTGCGGCATTGGGCCGTCAGCTGCGGAGCACACCAGGATCGCGCCGTCCATCTGGGCTGCACCGGTAATCATGTTTTTGATGTAATCGGCGTGGCCTGGGCAGTCAACGTGCGCGTAGTGACGCGTTTCCGTTTCGTACTCGACGTGGGCGGTGTTAATCGTGATACCGCGCGCTTTTTCTTCTGGTGCTGCATCGATCTGGTCGTATGCTTTAGCTTCGCCGCCGAATTTCTTCGACAGAACCGTTGCGATTGCAGCGGTCAGCGTGGTTTTACCGTGGTCGACGTGGCCGATGGTGCCGACGTTGACGTGCGGCTTGGTCCGTTCGAATTTACCTTTTGCCATTTTGAACTCCTAATGATTTGATTAGATTGCTCAGGCACACGCCCGACGGTCTGGTTTGAATTGCTTCTGTGCTGCCTGCTGCGAATTCTGGTGCCCTTGACGTGGATCGAACACGTGGCCTCTCCCTTACCAAGGGAGTGCTCTACCACTGAGCTACAAGGGCTGTAATTTGTTGCATGCGATGCATCAAGCATCTGAACGGAAACTGGAGCGGGTGAAGGGAATCGAACCCTCGTCGTAAGCTTGGAAGGCTTCTGCTCTACCATTGAGCTACACCCGCGAGGTATCGTTCACTTTATCTTCACTTGCTTTTTGCTACTACCCAGTTTTCCTTGCAAAAACTTGGTGGAGGGGGCTGGATTCGAACCAGCGTACTCATAGAGAACAGATTTACAGTCTGTCGCCTTTAACCACTCGGCCACCCCTCCGCGGGAACCGCAGAGTATGAAGCATCTACTCACAACTGTCAACCTTATTTACTGATGCCTGACTGCTGCATTTGCGTATAAAGAAGAAGTTGGCTGCTTCGGGGCGTGATTATAAGCTCCCGATTTGAGAATGTGCAAGGGTTGGCGCGAAAAAGTCAGCTTTTTTCGTATTTTTTTTATCGCCCCTGCCGGCAAGCCGCATTTTTTCGTCATTTGCCCCGCATTTCCCCGCTTACCTTGCGTCAGGCGGATGCATCCAGGCATTGCCCAAGGGCTTGTATTTACGCAACAACTGCTGATGCAGGCCCGACAGCACGGGCAATTTGGGATTGCGCGGGTCCAGGCGGCGCACGCCGGCGATAAAAGTCAGCGCCTGCTGCCCCATGCGCTCATCCCAGCCCTCGTGCTCCAGGCATTTCAGCACGGCCACGGCCGCATTGAAGACCACCTGCGGATTGTCGGGCAGGCGCGTGACGGCCTCGCCCATCAGATCGACGGCGCCGCGGAAATCGCCCTCGCCCGCACGGGCTGCCCCGGCAGCCACCATGTCGGCCACTTCCTGGCGGCTTTGCCGCGCCAATGCCTTGGCCAGTTCCTCGCGCCCCGCCTGTTCGAACACGGCCATGGCGCGCGTCATGGCCGCGCTGTCGGGCGCATTGCGCATGACTTCGCGCATCACCTCGGCCGCGCCATCCTCGCGCCCGTGCGCCAGGCAGTGGCGCGCCAGCTCCGTTTTCAGCGTATTCGAGCTGCCCACGCTGTGACGGTTGGCGGCCAGGGCCGCGTCGAGCGATTGCTGCAGGCGCTCCTCGTTGCCCGTATGCGCATGCAGCATGGCGCTGCACAGGGCGCTGCACAGTTCCGCATTCTTTTGCCCGCCCATCGATTTGTCGAGGTCGCGGATCACGGCGCCCGCCTGCAAGGGATCTCCCTTGCGCACCAGGGTCTGCACCAGGCGCACATGGTCTTCCGGATCGCGGAATTCCGAATATTTGGCCTTGCTGACCACCAGTTTCAGGGATTTTTCCGCCATGTCGATATCGTCGGCCGCCAGGGCCGCCTCGCCCAGGCGGCGCAAGCGGCGCACGGCATGCGGCGACAGGGCCACCGCTTCGCTCAAGGCCGCCTGCGCCAGTTCCGGCTTGCCTTGCGCCATATGTGTGCGCGCCAGCCAGTCATAGGCGTCGAGAAAACGCTTGTTGTTTTCCAGCAGCCCTTCCAGGGTGCCCTGCGCCGCTTCGTACTCGCCCAGCAGGAACTGCGTCTTGGCCTGCCCCAGGCGCGCCCAGCCGATGGACTTGCTTTCGTATAAGGCTGTGTAGATCGGTTCGGCATCGGCCGCCTCGCCCAGCAGCAAATGCAGCTCCGCGCGCAGGCGCAGGAAATCCGTGGCGTAACGGGGGTACAGGCTGGCGCCCTCGGTGCAGGCGGCGATCGCCGCGCGCTCATTGCCCACGTCGATCAGTTCGTACACGGGCACGAAGGCATTGCGCTTGTCGAGCGCGCGGGCTATGCGCTCGAGCATGTTGTCAGCGGTAAATGGCTTGAGGATGTAATCGGTGGGCAACAGCTCGACGGCGCTGACCACCTTGGCGAAGCTGCCTTCGCCCGTGACCATGAAGAACATGGTCGACGCGTGCATCAATTTATGGTGGCGCAAGTCTTCCAGCATCTGCTGGCCATCCTGCCCGCCGCCGAGGTCGTATTCGCACAGGATCAGATCATACGATTTGCTGCCCAGCATGCGGATCGCCTGGCCCGAGCTGGCCGCGTCGTCGATCTTCGCCAGACCGCACAGGTTGAGCATATTGTGCAGGCTGGCGCGCATGCCCGGATGCGGCTCGATGATCAGTGCGCTAAGGCCCTTGAGTTCTTTCATGTCGTGATGTCCGAAAACTCCGCGGCGCGCCACACCGGTGCGTGGCGCCGGCCAGCATGAGGCTGCCGAGTATATGACGGCGCCGCGCGCAAGGGAATGGGGCCGTGCCGAAAAACGCCAACGAAGTTGCTGCTCAAGCGGTGGCGCGCTCCGGATGCCACAGTTGCGGCTCGTTGTCGATCAGATCCAGCAGCGCCGCCACCACTTCCGGATCGAACTGGCTGCCGCTGCGCTGTTCGATGTATTCGCGCACCTGCGGATACGGCCACGGCTCCTTGTACGGCCGCTCATGCAGCAAGGCATCGAAGACGTCGACCACGGCAACGATGCGCGCGGCCAAGGGAATGTCGCGTCCCTTCAGGCCGTTCGGATAGCCGGCGCCGTCGAAATGTTCATGGTGGCCGCCCGCAATCTGCGCGCCATACGTGAGGTAGCTGACGCCGTCGACCATGTTGGCGGCACGCTCGAGGATGGTGCGCCCGACGCTGGCGTGCAGCTGCATCTGCACCCGCTCCTCGTCCGTATGCCGGCCCGGCTTGAGCAGCACGGCGTCCGGCGTGGCCACCTTGCCCACGTCGTGCAGGATGCTGGCCAGGCCGATCATGTCGAGCAGCTGCGGCGTGAGCTCGTCGGCATACACCCCGCGCTGCTGGATGCGCAGGGCGATGGCGTCGGACAGCTGCTGCACGCGCCGCACGTGGCCGCCCGTGTCGCTGTCGCGGAACTCGGCCAGGTCGGCCAGCGCCACGACGGTCGCTTCCTGCGCCTTGCGCAGCTGGCCGAACATGTACAGGTTGTCGAAGGCGGCCGCGATACGCTGGCAAAACACTTCCAGCAGATCGCGCTGGATCTGCGCCAGCGGCCACGGCGGCGTGACGGAAATGGCCAGCTCGCGGTTGCCTTCCGTGTGGATGAACAGCACATTGGCCGGATGCTCGAACTGGCTGCGTTTTTCCGCGAACGCCTTGTCGATGGTGGGCGTGAGCGCGTGGTCGGCCGGCATGGCTTCCGCCTCGGCCAGCACGGCATAGGTGCCCGTGGCGGCGACCACCTCGGGCCGCCCCGCGCCGCCCTGCATCAGGCACAGCACGCCGTCGGCGCCCACGTCGAGGATGGCGCTAACCTGGTTGAGCACGCCGGAAGCGAATTCGCGCAAGGAATGGATCTGGTACAGATTGGTGGCGCCGGCGAGGATCTTGCCCAGGCCGATGCGACTGCGCTCGAGCATCATCAGGCTCTCGTAGGCGCGCAAGGCCGAGATAACGGTCGTAAACAGCTTTTGCGTCGTCAGCTCCGTCTTGGCCTTGTAATCGTTGATATCGTATTCGATGATGACGCGTTGCTCGGGCGCCTGGCCCGGCTGCCCCGTGCGCAGCACGACGCGCACGATGGAGTTGTTCAGGTCGGCGCGGATGCGCTTGGCGAGGATCAGGCCGGCGTCATCCGTTTCCATCACCACGTCGAGCAGCACCAGCGCGATATCGGGCGTGTCGCGCAGGATCTCGTACCCCTCGCGGCCGCTGTAGGCGGAAAACAGTTCCAGTTCGCGGCCCTTGAAGCTGACATTGCGCAGCGCCAGCCGCGTGACCGCATGCACATCGACGTCGTCATCGACGATCAGCACACGCCACAGGCGCTGGTCGGGCGCGGCCAACCCGGCTGGACTGGCCACCGGCTCATCTTCGTCGAGCAGCCAGTTATCATCTGCATCGGCTTTGAGGTCGGTCATGAATACTCCTAAGGGATAAGTTCGATGTGGACGCTGCGTTGACGCATATCAAGCATAATCAGATTAGATGCTGCTTACAACAGGATTCTGCGTACCACCCTCTCCCGCGGCAGGCGCCGGTATCGAGGCGCCGCTGCGCGTAGTACCGCCGCAATTGTCCTGGCCTGGCCCGACGGCCTGGTAGCGCACTTCGTATTTGCCCGCGCTGAGCTGCTCCACGGTCAGCTTGTCATTGGCCAGGATATACAGGTAGCGCACATTCGAGCGCCGCTCCTGGTCATACAGCTTGACGAAGACGGGCGCCGTATTGCTGCTGTTATCGATGGTTAAACTCAGTTCATCGCCCTTGTTGCCGATCGGGAAGCCATCGACATAGCCGGACCGCGCCGGCCAAGGCTCGCCATTCGGCGCCACCAGCCCCGCCGACTCGGCCTGGCTGGCGCCATCGCAGGCGGGCCGGCTGGCTTTCAGACTCAGCTGCGCCACGGCCAGCACGCGGATCTCGGGCGCCTTCGCTTGCGCGGGCTCGGCCGCATACGGCTTGCCCACGGCCCAGCTATCGATAGCCACCGCCTCGTTTTTTGCCGGCGGCGTAGCTGCGCTCTCCGCCGTTGCCGTGTCCGGGTGCACCCTGGCGCCATCGCGGGCCAGCCCGCTCCAGGCCGACGCCAGCGCGGCAGGCACGGGCGGCGAGGTATCGAGCATCAGCAAGGCGCCCAGCCAGCCCAGCAGCAGGCAGACAAGCAAACTCAGCCACCAGCGCCAGTTGCGCCAGATGGGCAGCGCCCCACTCCGCGGCTTGCCCTTCGGCGGCGGCACATCCTGCGCCCAGGTGTGCTCATGCGATTGGGCATGGCCTTTCGCGCGGCCATCGCGGCTCTTGCCTTCTTCGTGGTGGGTGCTTTCCAGCCATTCGATTTCCCACTCCTCGGCGGCGATCCATTCGTCGTGTTCCTTGCGGCGTTGCGGATCGGACAAGGTGCCATAGGCGCTGTTGAGGATGGCCATGATGCGGGCGGCCTTTTCGTCGCCGGGATTCTTGTCGGGGTGGTATTTCTGGCTGAGGGCTTTATACGCGGCACGTATGACTTCCTGCGGCGCCAGGCGCGCCACTTTCAGGTTGTCATAGTGTGTATGTATCTTTCCCATCGTTCTATCTTGAAATCGGTGCGCGGCGACGGGTTCTTGCAGGATGGAACCGTGCTGTGTCGGTCATCATATACGATATGACAAGATAATAACCACCGGCGGACCGGAAATTACAGGGCGGTACGGCCCTGCCTTGATATTGACCGCGCTTACAGGCGGTGACTGCGGTCACTGGACAACAGCGCTTCCGGCAACGCCACCTGGTGCCCCACCGCCAGCACCTTGAACAATTCGCCCATCTCGGCCGGCGACACCAGCTTTTGCACGGCGCTGGCCTGCGGCAGGTAGGTCTTGACCTGCTCGGGGTCGGTGCGCAGCAGCAAGTCGCCGATACCGGAGCCCAGCAGGAAGGACGCCTGGTTCATGTATGCGAGCACATCGAGGCCCGCATCCTGCGCCGCCACCGCCATGGCCGTAAAATCCACGTGAGCCGTGATGTCCTGCAAACCGGGCAGATAAAACGGTTCCGCGTGGGCATGGTGGCGGTAATGGCACATCAGGGTGCCCGTGGCGCGCAAGTCCAGATAATACTCGTGCGCAGGAAAACCGTAATCGAACAGCACGGCCGCGCCGCCCTTGCCATTGGTCAGCATGCGCGCCAGCGAGCGCATGAAGCCGCAGGCCACGCCATGAATTTCTGTGACATAGCCGACCGGCAAGTCATCGGCGTCCGGCACCTGGGCGGCGATCTGCGCGGCCACGTCGGCGCCGGCAGGGCGTTCGACAAACACGAACTGGCCGTCGGCAATGCTGACGTCGAGTTCGCACCAGCCGGCGGGTGTCTTGCTGATCAGGTTGACGGGCATGGCGTCGAGCACTTCATTGCCGAACACGGCGCCTTCAAAACTGTCGGGAAAGCCGTCGAGCCACACCACCTGCGGGAAGCCGGCCAGCGCCAGCTCCTGGCGCGCGCGCAATTCGCCGGACAATTCGACGATCGCATACTGTTCGATAGCGATGCCGGCATTCGCCGCTTCCGTCAGGATATCGAAAGCCAGCTTGCCCGTGCCGGCGCCGAATTCGAGGATGCGCGGGGCCGTTTGCGCCATAATAGCGGCTGCCACATGGGCCAGCGTGGCGCCGAACAGGGGCGAAATCTCCGGCGCGGTTGTAAAATCGCCATCTTTGCCCAGCTTGGCGGCGCCGCCGCTGTAATAGCCGAGGTCAGGCGCGTACAGCGCCAGCTCCATGAAGCGGACAAAAGGAATGGCGCCGTCATTGCGCGCGATTTCGGCGGCAATCTGGTGCTGCAAGGCATGGGACGCGGCCAGCGCGTCGCTATCGGGTGCGGGAAGAGACATTCCCGCATTGTAGCGAATCGGCGGCGCATGCCGCCAGTGTGGCGTCCACCGAATATCTCAACCATAGCAAAGACATGACTGAAGCAACGACAACGCCCTTCGACAGCATTCCCCGCGTCGCCCTTGTCACGGGCGCGGCGCGCCGCATCGGCCGCGCCATCGCGCTGGGCCTGGCGCGCGACGGCTGGGATATCGCCGTCCACTACCGCGACTCGCGCGATGAAGCGCTCAGCCTGGTGGCGGACATCACGGCGCTGGGCCGCCGCGCGCAAGCATTCCCTTGCGACCTGGCGCAGGAAGACGCCGTGCGCCAGCTGCTGCCGCAGGCACAGGCGGCGCTGGGACCCGTCACTTGCGTAGTCAACAACGCATCGTTGTTTGAATACGACAATGCGGGCGATTTTTCCTTCGCCGCCCTGGACGCCCACATGCACGCCAACCTGGCCGCCCCCATCCTGCTGGCGCAAGCGCTGTACCATGCCACCCCGGCAGGCGGGCAAGCCGTGGTCATCAACTTGCTGGACCAAAAACTGTACAATCTCAATCCTGATTTTTTGTCGTACACCCTGTCCAAGGCGGCGCTGCTGTCGGCGACCACCATGCTGGCCCAGGCGCTGGCGCCGAAAGTGCGCGTGGTGGGTATTGCCCCCGGCATCACCATGGTCTCCGGCGAGCAGACGGCAGCGAACTTTGCCAAGGCGCATGAAAACACGCCGCTAGGACGCTCCAGCACGCCCGAAGATGTGGCCGACAGCGTCTGTTACGTGGCCGGCGCGCGCGCGCTGACGGGCACGACCCTGCTGGTCGATGGCGGCCAGCATTTGATCGGCTTGCCGCGCGACGTCATGTTTTTGACCAAATAATCAGCAGCCCTGCCAAACAACCCGCATTCAGCATTCCCGAAAAGGTAAAACTATGTCGTCCGCCCTGTCCCACCCTCGCCTGCTTGATTGCCGCCGGCTGTTCCTGCGCAATTACGAAGTCCTCATCAACATCGGCGTCTACGACTTCGAAAAAAAGGGCGAGCAGCGCGTCCTCATCAACGTCGACCTGTACATTCCCCTGGCCCTGTCGACGCCCAAGGATGACCAGCTGGAAGAGGTGGTCGATTACGACTTCATGCGCGAAACCATCGCCAGGCGCATGGCGCAAGGCCACGTGCAGCTGCAGGAAAGCCTGGTCGACGACGTGCTCGCCGCCATGCTGGCCCACCCGCGCGTGCGCGCCGCGCGCGTGTCGAGCATGAAACCGGACGTGTATCCCGACTGCGAAGGCGTGGGCGTGGAAGTATTCAAGATCAAGGATGAAGCATGAACAACATGAGCAACACCGCCGTGCTGGAAACGACGACGACGGCCGTGGAATTCCCGGCCAATGTGGAAGCGCAGAAACTGGCGCGCAAGAAGGCGGAAAAGATCGCCCTGGAAAACAACAAGCTGCACAAGCGCCTGTGCCGCCTGGTCGGCCAGGCCATCGGCGACTTCAACATGATCGAAGACGGCGACAAGGTAATGGTGTGCCTGTCGGGCGGCAAGGATAGCTATGCCCTGCTGGACATCCTGATGACCTTGCGCGAGCGTGCGCCGATTCACTTCGATATCGTCGCCGTCAACCTGGATCAGAAGCAGCCGAACTTCCCGCCGGAAATCCTGCCCGCCTACCTGACGGAACTGGGCGTGGCCTTCCATATCGAAAACCAGGATACCTACAGCATCGTCAAACGCCTGATCCCGGAAGGCAAGACGACTTGCTCGCTGTGCTCGCGCCTGCGCCGCGGCATCCTGTACCGCGTGGCCGACGAGCTGGGCGCCAACAAGATCGCCCTGGGCCACCACCGCGATGATATTTTGGAAACGTTCTTCCTGAATATGTTCTTCGGCGGCAAACTGAAAGGCATGCCGGCCAAGCTGCAATCGGACGACGGCAAGCACATCGTCATCCGCCCGATGGCGTATGTGAAGGAAGAAGACACGCAGCGCTATGCGGAAGTCAAGGGCTTCCCCATCATTCCATGCGATTTGTGCGGTTCGCAGGAAAACCTGCAGCGCAAGCAGATCAAGGGCTTGATGCGCGAATGGGACAAGAAATTCCCGGGCCGCGTGGAAAGCATCTTCTCGGCCCTGTCGAACGTGGCGCCATCGCACCTGATGGATCCGAAGCTGTTCGGCTTCAAGGACTTGAAGGCGGACGGCGTGGCCAACCCCATGGGCGACATCGCCTTCGACGAAGAGCCGTGCTCGACGCCGACCACGTTCGGCACGATTCCGCTGCAAGCGCTGTAATCGGCTGTTCTCAGCCCGTGTTGTTTCGCCGCCACCGCCCAGGTGGCGGCGCCCCGCCTCTTTCCCCCTCCCCTCATTTGCTGTACCGTAGGTAACTCTGCCGGTACGCGGTGTGTCACGCGCACGTCCCTGCCCGGCGGTCAGCACGCATTCTTCCGACAACCTCACTGGAATGAACCATGACGCCATCCGCACTCAAGCGCCCCCTGCTGTTCTCCCTGCTGGCCCTCAGCCTCGCCACCGCCTCTGCCGCTCCTGCGCCAGCCCCCGCTCAGACCGACAAACAGGCCGACCGCTGGGATTTGACGGCGCTGTATCAAAACGACGCCGCATTCGACGCCGACGCGAAAAAACTGTCGGCCCAGCTGCAGCAACTGGGCGGCTGCAAGGGGCAGCTGGGAGGCTCGCCGGCCCGCCTGAAAAGCTGCCTGGACCTGTACGCCGATGCGCGCAAGCGCGTCAACACGCTGTATACCTATGCGGCGCAGTATTACGACCAGGATACGGGCGACAGCAAGGGCAACCAGCTGAACCAGCGCGCCGCCCTGCTGGGCAACGAGTTCACCCAGGCGGCGACCTTTTTACAGCCGGAAATCCTCGCCCTGGGCAGCAAGCGCATCGATGCCATGCTGGCGAAAGACAAGGGCTTGCAGCTGTACCGCTTTCAATTGAGTAACATGCTGCGCAGCGCGCCGCACACGCTCGACGCGGCCGGCGAACAGCTGGTGGCGCAGTTCGGCCTGGCAACAAGCTCGGCCGCCAGCGTCTACCGCACCCTGGCCAACGCGGAAATCCCGTGGCCGACCGTCACACTGTCGGACGGCAAGCAAGTGCGCCTCGACCAGGCGGCGTACACGAAATACCGGGGCGATGACAACCGCGCCGACCGCAAGCGGGTGTTCGACGCCTTCTTCGGCAAGTGGAAAGAGTACGAACGCACGTTCGGCGAAACCCTGTACGGCCAGCTGAAAACGGATGCCGCGTATGCCAAGGTGCGCCGTTACGCCGATTCGCAAAGCGCCGCGCTCGATGCCGACAACTTGCCGCCGGCCGTCTACCAGACCCTGATCGCGCAAACCAACGCCAACCTGCCCACCCTGCACCGCTACTTCAAGCTGCGCGCGCGCATGCTGGGCATCAAGGACCTGGCGTACTACGACGTGTATGCGCCGCTGCTGAAAAGCGAGCGCACCTTCCCGCTGCCCGAAGGCAAGCAGATGATGCTCGCTTCCGCCGCGCCGCTGGGCCCCGACTACGTCAAGGCGCTCACTGCCGCCGTGGACGCGCGCTGGATGGATGTGTATCCGCGTCCGCGCAAGGTGGCGGGCGCCTACATGAATGGCGACGCGTATGACGTGCATCCGTTCGTGCTGCTCAATTACACGGACAATTATGAAGCCGTCAGCACCCTGACGCACGAATGGGGCCACGCCATGCACTCGGTGCTGGCCAACAAGGCGCAGCCGTCGATCTATGCGCCGTACAGCATCTTTGTCGCGGAAATCGCCTCGACCACGAACGAGGCGCTGCTGCTCGACGCGCGCCTGAAGCAGGCCAAGGATGACGACGAGCGCCTGCTGTACCTGGGCGCGGCGCTGGAAAACCTGCGCGGCACCTTCTTCCGCCAATCCATGTTCGCCGAATTCGAGGCGGCCATCCACGGCAAGGTGGACAAGGGAGCGTCGCTGACGGGCGAAGAAATCACGGCCATCTATGCCGATATCCTCAAGCGCTACCACGGCGAAGCGCAGGGCGTCATGACCATCGACCCCGCCTACGCGCTGGAATGGGCGTATGTGCCGCATTTCTATCACGGCTTCTATGTGTTCCAGTACGCCACCTCGATCGCGGCGGCGCAGGATTTCGCACAGCGCATCCTCGACAAGGAACCGGGCGCGCTGGCCGCCTACCTGAAGATGCTCAGTGCGGGCGGCTCGGCCTACCCCTACGATCTGGTGAAGGCGGCCGGCGTCGACCTGGCCTCGCCGAAACCGTACCAGGCGCTGGCGGCGCGCATGAACGGCATCATGGACCAGATCGAGGCGATTGAAGCGAAGCGGGGGAAGTAAGCCGGGACGAGGCGTAGGAGGCGTAGGTCGGCTTAGCGCAAAGCGCGTAAGCCGACACCACCACGTTCAGCGCCAACAATGTTGTCGGATTACGCGCTTGCGCGCTAATCCGACCTACCATTTTCTGCTTGCTCCGAGGCAAACGCGGCCGCATCGCTCTCGAACATGTCTTCCAGCTCCTCGCGCGCCTGGCGCGTGAGGGACATGACTTTTTGCTGGTCCTGGAAGTGCGGCGCCACTTCCAGCAAAGTTTTCAGGTTATGCCGGCCGAAGATGCCGGCCGCGCGCTGCGCCCGCTCGGCGCTGAAGCCCACCTGCTGCAAGGTCTGCTCGCCCAGCAACAGGGCCGCGGCAAACGTCTCGCGCTCGATCAGGGTCACGCCCCGCTTCATCAATTCATAGTAATGCGTGACGTTGCGCGCGCGCGCCAGGATCGTCAGCTCGGGCAGGCGCAGGCGCACGGCGTCGACCAGGGCCAGGCTGTCGTCCACATTGTCGATGGCGATCACCAGCGCCTTCGCCTTCTCGATGCCGGCCGCCACCAGCAGGTCCACGCGCGTGGCGTCGCCATAAAACACCTTGAAGCCGAACTTGCGCAGCAGTTCGATCTGATCCGGGTCGTGGTCGAGCACCGTCACGCCGATCTTGTTGGCCGCCAGCAGGCGGCCGATGATCTGGCCGAAGCGGCCGAAGCCGGCGATGACGATGGGGTTGTCCTGCGCCTCGATATGGTCGTCGGGACGGCGCTTCTTCTCGCTTTGCAGGCGCGGCGCGACGAATTTGTCGTGCGCCAGCAGCAGCAAGGGCGTGGCCACCATCGACAGGGTCACCACCACGACCAGCAGCGCGGCCGTCTGCGGCGCAAACACATGCGCGGCCTCGGCGGCGGCAAACACGACGAAAGCGAATTCGCCCCCCTGCGACAGCAGCAGCGCAAAAAACAGCTGCTGGCCGCGGGGAATGTCGAAAAACTTCGACAACACATACAGCAAGCCGATCTTGACTACCAGCAGCCCCGCCACCAGGGCCAGGATCAGCAGCGGCTGGGCGCGCAGCACGCCGAAATCGACGGACATGCCCACGGCGATGAAGAACAGGCCCAGCAGCAAACCCTTGAACGGTTCCAGGTCGGAAATGAGTTCATGCCGGTATTCGGAATCGGCCAGCAGCACGCCCGCCATGAAGGTGCCCAGCGCCATCGACAAGCCCACCGATTCCATCAGCACGCAGATGGCGATCACCAGCAGCAGGGCAAAGGCCGTGAAGATTTCGCGCAAGTCCGTTTTGGCGATGAAGCGCAGGATGGGGTTCACCAGGAAGCGCCCGCCGATCACCAGGGCGGCCAGCACGGCGGCCAGCTTGGCCACGCGCAGCCAGCCCGGTTCGCCGCTATGCGTGACCAGGCCGCCCAAGAGCGGCACCAGCGCGATCATGGGAATGGCGGCGATATCCTGGAACAGCAAGATGGAAAAGCCGGCGGAACCGGCCGGCGTACTCATCAGCTTGCGTTCGCCCAGGGTGGCCAGCACGATGGCCGTCGACGACAGCGACAGCCCCAGCGCACCGACCAGCGCCGTGCGCCAGTCCACGCCGAAGGCCATGGCCACGGCGCACAAGCCCGCGCTGACGACGCCCACCTGCGCCCCGCCCCAGCCGAAGATGGGCCGGCGCAGCAGCCACAATCGCCTGGGCTCGAGCTCCAGTCCGATCAAAAACAGCAGCAGCACCACGCCGAACTCGGAAAAGCTGAGAATCACCTCGACATTCTTGATCAGGCCCAGGCCCCACGGTCCGATGACGACGCCGGCCACCAGATAACCGAGCACGGCGCCCATGCCCAGACGCTTGGCCAGCGGCACCATGATGATGGCGGCGACCAGGTAAAACAGTATGTTGATGAGAAAGCTGTGGTGTTCCATGCGGATTCCGGGCGGATGTGTGGATGAAACGACATCATGCCTGAAGTGGCGCGCCCGCGTGAAGTGGCTGCTCCGCCACGCCGGCTATTTGCGCGCGGCCACCCGCGCCCGCAGCGCGTCGAACATTTTCGGGATGCTGTCGCGGCTCATGCTGTCGACGATCCAGCCCAGGCCCATCGGCACCGGGCCCGGATCCGTGTACACCTGGTACCTGACGGCGGCAGCGCCCGCATCGAGCGGATCCGGCGACAGCTGCCAGTAGCCGCTGGTGTCGGCGATGGTGTCCTCCACCTTCAGTCCCTCCATCGGCACCAGCTTCCAGGCCAGGCTGCAGCTGGCGTCGAGCACCTTGGGCGTCATTCTCAGGCGGTATTGCTTGATTTTTCCCATCGGCAGCTTGAGCGTGACGTCGACCAGCGAGGCGCCGCCGCCGGCGGCCGTCACCTTGATCTTGTCCACGTTCGGCATGAACTGCGGATAGCCGGCGAAATCCTGGATGGCCGCGCAGACGGTGGCCACGCTGGCCGGCATGCTGGTCGTGGCGGCAAAGGTCTTGCCGGGCATGCCGGCTTTGCTGACATCGCGCACATCGAGCGCAGGCGTGGCCGCCAGGGTGGCCAGCGGATAACAGGCGGAACAGGCGGCCAGTGCGAACAGCAGGGTCTTCATGGTTTTTCCTGTTCGATCTGTGCGCGCAGCGCCGCCACGTCGACGCGCTTGAGGTAGCTTTCGATATTTTTCCACACGGCGTGATAGCCGTAACCGCCATTTTTCAACTCGTCGATCGCCTTCGCGCGCGGCCAGCCCTGGTACAGCATGCGGTACATGGCGGCCATCAGGCCCGTGCGGTCGGCGCCGTGCAGGCAGTGCAGCAGCACGGGTCCCTGCTGTTCGGCGGCGCGGATGCTGCGCATGGTCTCGATCACATGCTTGTCGCGGATGGCCCAGGTATTGATGGGAATGCGGACGGCGCGGATGCCGCTGCCATCGAGCACCTGCGTGTCGGAGTGGAAGGAGCGCAGGCTGATCACCGTCTTCACGCCCAGCGTCTGCAGCTGGGCCACGTCGGCGCTGTCGAGCTTTGCGCTGCGGTACAGGACGGGGGTGACCTGGTGCAGGTTCGACACGTGCGGCAGCGGCGTCGCCCACTCGGCATTGCGCTCGGGCGCCCCGGGCGCTTGCGCGCCGGCGGAACCGGCCGCCAGGGCCAGGAATAGCAGCAAAAGATGCGGCAAGGGCGATAAGGTCATGACTTCCTCTTGTATGAAAACCACAGCAGCACGCCAGCCAGCAGCAGCGATACCCAGTAGTCGGTCGGCGCCCACCACAGCCAGTGCTTGTGCCAGGCGATGTGGGCCGGATTGAAGTGCGCCACGCCATAGGCGGGATTGAGCACGAACCACAGATAATCCTCGATGATCCAGAACAGCATGATGCAGCCGATGGCGCGGCACTCGAGGCGCGGCGACCATTGCGCCAGAAAGAGCATGGGGAAATGGAAGAACAGGGCAATGAAGGGAAACACCCAGGCATGGTAGCCCGTCATCGGCCGCCCGCCCCAGAAGATATCGAGCAGCCAATGGCTTTCGATGCGCCAGGTGGGCAGGTTCGCGGCCCAGCCGGCCGCCCCTTCGATCTGGATTTCCACCTGCGCGAAGAATAGTCCCAGCAGGGCCACCCAGGCCAGCGTCAGGGCGATCTGCCAGGGTTTTGCCACGGCGCCCGTCACGCCGGCTCCGGCGTCACGCTCGGCGCCAGCACCTGCGCCAGCACGTCGATGGCGGCGCGCGGACGGCCCAGGGCCAGCGCTTTTGCGCGCATCGCTTGCAACTGCTCCGGATGATCGAGCAACAGGCGCACGCGGTATTCGAGGGTGACGGCATCGAATGCCTTCAGGGCCACGCCCTGCTCCAGCAGATAGTCGGCATTGCGCTCTTCCTGCCCGGGAATCGACGAGTTGACGATCATGGGCAAGCCCAGGGCCAGGCATTCGGACGTGGTCAACCCGCCCGGCTTGGTGATCACCAGATCGGCGCACGCCATCAGGCGCTCGACTTCGCTGGTAAAGCCTTGCGCCAGCAGACGGCCCGGATACTGGCCGGCCAGCGCCTGCAGCGCCGCCAGTGCGGCCGCGTTTTTCCCTGCCAGCACGATCAGCTGGAAGTCGCCCGGCAAGGCCAGCAGGCGCGCGGCGACCGTTTCAAGGCTGCCCAGTCCCGCTCCGCCGCCCATCAGCAGAATCGTCGTGCGCCGCGGGTCGAGGCCAAACGCCTGCGCGCACTGCGCACGACCGGGCGCCTGCGCAAAGGCGGGCATGATGGGGATGCCCGTCACGTGGATGCGCTCGGCGGGGATGCCTTCGTGGCGCATGCGGAACGCCACTTCGTCGGTGGCGGCAAAATAGCCCTGCATTTGCTCATGCACCCACATGCGGTGCAAGTCGAAATCGGTGACCTGTACCCACACCGGGCAGGCCAGTTGCTGCTGGCGCAGCGCGCGCGACAGCAGTTCGGCCGGCAGGAAATGCGTGCAGATGATCGCATCGGGCTGGAAGGCGGCGATCTGCGCCATCAGCGCGCGCGTGTTGAGGCGCTCGACGGCGCGACGCAATCGCTGCATCGAGCTGTCGCGCGGCGCGTCGTGGGTGGCATGGTACAGATAGCCCCACAGCGCGGGCGCCTTGTTGACCAGCTTGATATAAAAATCCGTATACAGCTTGCGGAATGCGGGCGTGACGAAATCCATCACGTCGAGATGGCTGGCGACGGTGTGCTGCTCCAGGCCGGCATATGCCTCGATGGCTTGCGCCGCGCGCAGGTGGCCGGCGCCGGCCGAAACGCTCAACAAGAGAATTTTTTTCTGTTTTTTTTCTGTCATGGGGAAACCGGTGAATGGAACAGCTGGCCGCTGGCGCGGAAGATCGAAAGAATAACATTTCCCCAATTGAATCTGATTGATCGTGCGCATCTCGTTACTGCCGTGCGCGCTAGCGTGGGATGGCAAACGGCAAGGCCGACACTTTCCAGCTGCCTTTGAGCTTGCGCTCCATCAAGGCCGGCAAGGTGCTGGCGCCGGGCGCGCCTTTCTTTGTGTACGCCACCGGCACCAGCAGATAGATGGTGACCTTGTCATCGTCGGCAACGTCGTCTTCCTCCGGCTCGGGGTTCCAGCGCTTGTCGATGGCCAGCAGCGCATCGACGCCGTCCGGCCACGCCAGGTCCGCCAGATAAGGATCGTCGCGCCGCAGCAGCTCGCCCGCCGCCAGGCTGGCCTGGTCGAGCGTGCGCCGTCCCAGGCGTGCCAGCAGCGCCACGGGAAAGCGCCATGGGCTGTGCTCCGCGAAGCCGTGTACGGTCAGCGGCCAGCGCGTCGGCAGGCAGACGGCCAGTTCGGTCATCGGCGATTGCTGGAACAGGCCAACCGTAAACAACAGCTTGAATTCGCGCTTGCCGCCGATGCAGCTGATCCCCAGCGAAAAGCGCGCGTCGCCGCTGTCCGGGCTGAACACCGCTGGCAATACCCAGCCGGCGCTATGGTGCATGAAGGTGCGGATGACATCCTGCGGCGAGGCGGCCGCTTGCTGCGGCACGTCGAGTATGCTGACGCCGCCGGCGGTGGCGAGCATCTGGACGATAGCGGGAAAGCCCCAGCCGGCGGCGATATCGACCGGCGCCTGGTTCCAGCGCGTATGCAGGCGGTTCGGATTGGCGCCCCGCTGCAGCAGCAGGGCAACCACGTCCTGATGGCCGTCCACACAGGCGCTGTCCAGCGGCGACAAGATATTGTCCGGCAAGCCATCGACGGCGGCGCCATGGTCGAGCAGCCAGCGGCAGGTGTCGACGTGGCCATGGCCGGCCGCCTCGCTCAGCGGCGTATGGTTGCGGTAACCGGGCAACGGCAAATCGATGTCCATGCCCAGCGACACGAGCAGGGCGCAGACCTCGCGGCTGCCGCTGGCCGCGGCCAGATGCAGCAACGATTCGCCGTCATCCATGTTGTAGCGGCGCAAGGTCGAGAGCAGCGGCGTGGCCTCGAGCAGGCTGCGCACCTGCTCCACCTGATTCTCGCCCACGGCGTCGCAGACGCGAAAAAACGCTTCCCGGTGCTGGTTGTACAGTGTGCTGTGACCCATTCTTCGTCTCTGCTCGTGGTGGCGGCGCCCTCATCGTGCGGAGAATAGCATTTTCTTTCGATTAATCTACGCGATTTGACAACTTCGGTGTGCGCGCAGGCGGCGATGCCATGCCGGCCGGCGCGACATCCGTGCGCAGCACCGGATACAGGTTCAGACGCTCATCCCAGGAAGCATGGCGGCGGGCGAAGAACTCCAGGCGCGCGGCCGGGCTTTTTGCAAACGCGGGGTCGCTGGCCAGCTTTTCGTGGAACTGCGCCGCCAGCGCCGGATCGGCCGCCAGCTGCGCACGGGCCACATCTTCGGCCACGTATTCTTCCATGTATTCCTTGCGCTCGAAGGCCGTATTGAAACTGCCCCAGGCCAGCAGCGAGTCGGGCGCGCGCGGCTCGAGCAGGGCCACGACCAGGCGCGCCTTGGCCTGGTTGACGGGCACGTACAGCGCACCTGCACCGACCGGACGCTCCTCTTTCTGCCACTCGCCCTGCACGGCCGCCGTCTGGCGCCCCTCGAACGACTGCGCGCCGAATTTCACCTGCGTGGCGCGGAAGGTTTCGACGGGCAGCGTGCCGGGCGCGGTGGCCAGCACCTGGTACGACACGCCATGCTGGCGCAGCTTGGCCGCCACCATCTGCGCCTGCGCGGCGGGCACGAGGTAGCCGGCCTTGGGCGCAGCCTGCTGCAGGTCGGGCACGATCTCGTCGCGCAGGGGCACGTTCCAGATCTGCGGCGTGGTTTCATCGTAGCGCGTCATCAGCGCGCCCGACACCTCGGATGGCGTGCGCGTGTAGGCGTAGCCGCGAAACGCGATCATGCGGCTCTTGTCCGTCGTTTTATACGTGAGCGGCAAGGTGGCGCCGGCCAGCTGCGCGGCGCGCGCGTCCGCCTCGAGCGCCGTTTGCCGCCACTGCGCGCCATGCTGCGCCACTTGCGACAGCAGCGAAACGATGGTGTTGCGCGTGATGCGCACGCGGGTCGGATAGTCCTTCCACGAATGGGTTTCCACCAGCATGCCGAAGCGGTTGCGCAGCTGGAAATAGCCATGCGAGAAGCGCGGATTCGGCGCCGAATCGACAAAGCCCGATTGCGGATTGTCGTTCTCGGCAAACGAAATATAGAACGGTTTCGGGTCCGAGCCCTGCCTGGCCAGGTCGGCCAGGACCTGATCGCGCAAGGCCGTGCCGGCCACGCGCAGGGCCGCGTCGCCCGCATGCACGGGTTCGACCTGGATCGAGATATCGGGTTCGAACTGCGCGCCATCGGTGACGTGCAAGTCGACATAGGCCAGCGGATCCCAGGCGTTCACCAGCGCCAGCATGTGCTGCATCTCGGGCGTATCGGCCTTCATGTATTCGCGGTTCAGATTGTAGTTTTGCGCCGTGCTGCGCCAGCCCATTTCCACGGGGCCGCGCTGGTTCGGACGGTTCCACGCACCGAAGCGCTCATGGCCGTCGACATTGAAGACGGGCACGAACAGCAGCACTTGTTTATCCAGCGCGCCGGGCGCCGCCTTGCCCTCCAAGACTTCGCGCAAGGCCAGGAAACCGGCATCCTTGCCATCGATTTCGCCCGCATGGATGCCGCCCTGCACCAGCAGCACGGGCAGCTTGCGGCGCGCCGCCTCGGCCGGCGTCAGCGCGCCCGTGTTGGAGACGGCCAGCGCCAGCATGGGGCGGTTTTCCGGCGTGCGGCCAAATTCCACGCAGCGCACCTGCTTCGGATAGCGCGCCTGGAACTGGCGGCACAGGGCTTCCACTTCCGCATAGCGGCCGGTGCTGACAAAGCCCGAGCGTTCGGCCACCGTGGTCAACGGCGCGCCGGCTTGGGCGGGAGAGGCAAAGACGGACAATATGGCGGCGGACAGCAGGGCGAGGCGTAGCATGGGGGAGGCTCCAGCGGGCAGATGGGAAGCGGGGGATTATATGGCTAAATAAGCGAAAAAAATAAAAGCCAGGATAGCAATATGCGCTCCCGGCTTTTCTATTTACCTCCAACACCGCAAAGGCTGGGGTCAGACCCTCAATGCCGCTGACTCAGAGACTTGCGCCAACGTTCGCGGGGGTCTGACCCCGGGTTTCAGCTACCGAAGTGGTAATTGAATTCGACCCATCCCTGGCGTCCCTGCGGGCTGTAGCTGCCCACCGGATAGTACGGCCAGCCGCCGCTGTCGTCGCGCTTGATCTTGTCGAATACGTTGTTGACGATCAGCGACAACGTGGCGCGGTCGTTGATGCGGTACACGGTGCTGATATTGGCCAGCGCCGTCGGCGTCAGATAGGCCTTGCCGGCGGCGTTCGGGATCTTGCTGTAGCGGCTGACCAGCAAGGT
This sequence comes from Janthinobacterium sp. FW305-128, assembly GCF_020858135.1. NCBI lineage: Bacteria > Pseudomonadati > Pseudomonadota > Betaproteobacteria > Burkholderiales > Oxalobacteraceae > Janthinobacterium > Janthinobacterium sp. FW305-128. The sequence goes on from NZ_JACYMK010000004.1 coordinate 19,636, forward strand.
GTTCGACCAGTCGCCAGCGCTCCAGTTCACGCTCAGGTTGAGCTTATCGCGCCAGTCCGAATTGTTCAGCGATTTGAGCTCGTCGATCTCTTCGTCGCCGACGAATTGCTGCGATTTATTGCTCAGCACCTTGGCGTAGTTGGCCTTGAAGGCAAAGCGGCCATAGTCCGTCGTGCGCAGCAAATACTTGACGCTGATGTCGATGCCGCTGCTGCTCTGCTTGGCCGCGTTGATCGGATTGACGGTGATGGTCTTGATCTCGCCGGCACGGTTCAGCGCATTGGCGGCAAAGCGCTCGACGCGGCCCAGGGTATCGACGCAGGTCGGCGAGTTGATGTCGGTCTTGCCCAGGCGGCAATCGGCTTCATCGCGCAGTATCTTGTCGGAGCTCAGGTTGGTTACCAGGTCGTCGATCTTGATATTCCAGTAGTCGACCGAGACGTCGAAATTGGATGTCGGCGACCAGACGGCGCCCACGCCGAACGACTTGCCCTTCTCCGACTGCAGATCCTTGCTGCCGTTCTGCACATAGTCGGCGCCCGGCGATTTGTTCGCGTAGTCGCAATCATCGATGGCCTGCCCGGCGACGCCGCAGCGGTAATAGTCGGTGGTGCTCGAGTAGTAACCGGTGCCGCGCGCCTTGTAGATGTAGTTCATGTCCGGCGCGCGGAAGCTGGTGGCGTAGTTGGCGCGGAACAGCAGCTCCGGCGCGGGACGCAGTTCCAGGCCGCCGTTATAGGTGAACTTGCCGTCATGGCGGCCGGCAAAGCTGTAGCGGTCGTAGCGGCCGGCCAGGGTGCCGGTCAGCTTTTCATGCAGCGGCAGGTTCACTTCCGCCCCCAGCGCATAGCGGGTGCGCGTGCCGGCCGTGATGTCGGACTTGGTGGCGACGTTGAAGTAACCTTCGTTCAGGCGCGCGTCGGGCACGTTGCTGAAGCCCTGCTTGCCCACTTCGGCGATGGTGGCGATCTTCGCCACGCCAGCGGGAAGCTGGAACAGGTCGCCGTTGGTAGCCAGGCTCAGGGTATTCGTCCAGGCCTTGTCGTCGCTGTCGGAATTGCCCGTGATGCTGTCGAATTCGGCCGCCGTCACCCGGCGCGACAGGCGGGCCGGATCCGGCGCGTAGACCGGCACGCCGGCGGCATCGGTGCCCAGTTTCGGACCCAGGAAGAAGCTGTCGATATTGGCCAGCGCGCGCGGCGTGTGGCTTTCGCTCTTGTACACAGAGGCATTGTAATTGGCTTCGTATTGCCAGCTGCTGGTGCCCGGCACGCGGCCCTTGGCACCCAGCGAGATGGCCGTGGCCAGGTCGTCCCACTTGCGGTTGTAGCGCTCCACGCCGCCCATTTCCTCGGGCGAGATATAACGCGTCCACGCTTCGTAGCGATCGGTATTCTGGTTGCGGAAATAGCTGCTGCCCGTCGACGACGACGTCCACGTAGGGCCGCGCGTGTTGTTCTCGGTCGAGTTCTTGCCGATCAGGAAGTCGGCGAACAAGGTCGTTTCCGGCGACAGCTCATAGTTGGCGCTGCCGAACACGTTCTGACTGCGGTTCTTGGTTTGCGTGGTCCAGTAAGTGGGGCCCACTTTCGGGCTGGCGCAATAGCTGCCGTTCTTCGCCTGATACTTGACGGTGCTGCCGCCGAACAGGTCGCCGAACTGCGTGCAGGTGTCGCCCAGGTCCACATAGGTGCCGGAAGACCCCGCCTTTACCACGCGACGCGACGCGATATTCGTCGGCGTGCCCGAGCGGGTGGCCATGAAGTCGCGCTGCAGGCTCGACAGCGGATCGCGCTGGCTCAGCTCCACACTGAACAAGGTATGCAGCTTGTCGAAATTGCCGCCGCCCGTCAGCTGCACGCGCTGGTTGCCGGCGCCGCCGCGCGTGGTGCCGCCCGCCTTGACGTTGATATCGAAACCTTCCGTCTGCTTTTTCAGGATGACGTTGACCACGCCGGCGATCGCGTCGGAACCATAGATGGCCGAGGCGCCGCCGTTGAGGATCTCGATGCGGTCGACAATGCTCGACGGGATATTCGCCAGGTTGGTGAAGTTGACCGTGCCTTCGTAGGCGACGGGGAAGTCGGCCAGGCGGCGGCCATTGAGCAGGATCAGGGTGTGGTTCGGACCGAGGCCGCGCAAGCTGATGGTATTGGCTGACGGCGTAAACGTGTTGCCGAAGTCCTCGCCTTGCGTAAAGCCGCTGTTCTGTACCTGATTGGTCAGCGCATCGAAGACGTTCTTGTACCCTTGCTTGGTGATTTCATCGCCCGTCAGGATGGTGACGGACGATGGTCCCTCCAGGCTGGCGCGGGGAATCCGCGAACCGGTGACCACGACGGCTGGCGGGGTGGCCGCCGGCTGCTGATCCGCTGCGGGCGCTTGCGTCTGCGCGTGCGCCTGCCATGCGGAACCGCCAAGGATGGCCAGTACGGCTACGGTGAGCGGTGGTAACTTGAATTGTATAGGCATCTTTGCGCTTCTCAAGGTTAGGGAGAAGGCAAAAGATATCAAGATGCCAGCAATTACAGAACGAATGGATTCGTCTTTCTATATATCATAATTGTTATATAGAAATATTTATGAGAAGAAAGATGCCCCACCCTCATCCAGGAAGGGGGGCAACATGGGGGTTTTATCATTTCAATATAGCAATTTCCTTGTAGGGCGGGCGCAGCAGCCGTGCCGCCGTGTCGGCCGGACTCGCCGTCGAACTCAACAGTCTGATCGCGCCCGTGGCCGGGGTACAGCTGCCGCTGCCGCGGTAGCGCAACGCCGCCGCCAGCATGGCTTCGGCAGGATCGCCCAGCGCGTGCTGGTAATCGTCCGTCACGTCGCACGTTGGCGCCATGCCATCGGCAAAGTCTCCAAAGCCCTTGGCGTTGACACCCTGGAACTGCACGGCGAAATACGTGGTGCCACAATTCGGCGTGGGATAGAAACCATAGGGCTTGCCGCACGTCGTGCCGCCGATCAGGTTGACCTGCACGTCGACGCCGCGCAAGCCGTTGATGATGGCTTCGCTGGCCGAACAGGTATTGCCCGTCGTCAGCAAGGTCACGCGCTTGAGGCCCAGCGAAGGCAAAGGCGTGCCCTTGGGCAAGGGATTCGGCCCGGCAAAGCCCTGGCTTTGCGTGTGGAATGGCACGGGCGCTTCCGGCCGCGTCTTGTCATTGGCCAGCACCTGCTCGAAGGTCTTGCCGGTGGTGACTTGCGGACCGGCAATCATGTAGGCGAGCTCGCTGGCGACATCGAGATAGCCGCCGCCGTTGTAGCGCACGTCAAGCACCAGGTCGCTGATGCCGGCCGCCTGGAAGCGGCGCATGGTCTCGACCAGCTGGCGTTCGGCCACGTTGTTGTGGGTGTTGAAGGTCAGGTAGCCCACCTTGCCCGTGGGCGTGTCGATGATGCGCTCGTTTTGCACGGCGCTCGTGCTCACTTCCACCGCCTGCAGGTTCGCCGAGAGGGGCGAGCCATTGCGGCTGAACGCCAGCGTGTGCGTGCCTTGCGCTGCAGGGAACAGGCCGGCGTTAATGATCTTCACGCTGGCAGCGTCGGGGGCATTGACGAAATCGGTGCCATCGACGGTTTGCAGCTCATCGCCGCGGCGCAAGCCCGCCAGGTCGGCCGGCGAGCCTGGCTCGACGATCGAGATCACGGCCTTGCGCGGCGGCGTGGTGCGCGTCAGCGCCAGCAACATGCCGTAACCGAGCTCCACGCCGTTGAGCGAGGCTTCCCATTCGGCCGTCGTATACGTGAAATGGAACTGGTCCTTCGGCTTGCCGGACGCCGTCGTGGCCGTTGTTTTGAGCACATCGAAATACGCCTTGGCCGTGGAAAAGCTTTGCGGCAGGTAGGTGGTCGGCACTTCGCGGTACCACAGATACGTTTCATCGATCCAGCTGCGCACCCACGTCTGCTCATCGAGCAAGCTGCCCGGCTTGTCGATGCTGCTGCCGCTGCGCGGCGCCTCGCAACGGTTCGCCACCGTGGAGGAGGCAACCAGCGCCGTCGGCCCTGTCGGTGTCACGGGCGGGACGACGGGCGCGCTGTCGCTGCTGCCGCCTCCGCCCCCGCCGCAGGCACTCAACACACATACGAGGGAAACAGCGAGGGAGCCAAGTCGCAGGGAATGCATGAGAAACTTTCCATAAAGAAATTATCGAAAAATTATAATGCGTTTCGCCAGCAAGCGTTGCTTTCTTTGATACAAAAAAAATGGCGCCCGCAGGCGCCATTGCTACAGCGAGGAACTCACCCCATCACGCCACAGTGGCCGCCACGGGTGCTGCCACGACGGGCGGCAGCGGCGTCGGCGCATTGAAGGCGATCAAGAGACTCGCTTCTTTCTCTTTCGCCGCCTTCAAATGACGCTCCTTCACGTGGCCATAGCCGCGGATGTCTTCCGGAATGCTGGCGATCGCCACGGCTTGCGCCAGCTTGGCCGTCGTCAGCTTCGGCAGCAAGCCGCCCACCGTCGCGCGGTATTCCGCGATCAGCGCACGCTCCATCTTGCGCTCGGCCGTATGGCCGAACACGTCGAAGGCCGTGCCGCGCAAGCCCTTGAACTTGGCCAGCACGCCGAAGGCCTTCAGCATCCACGGGCCATATTCCTTCTTGATCAGATGACCCTGGGCATCCGTTTTCGCCATGATCGGCGGCGCCAGGTGGAACTTGAGCTTGATGTCGCCTTCGAACATGGACGCGATCTTCGCCTGGAAGGCGCCGTCCGTGTACAGACGCGCCACTTCGTACTCGTCCTTGTAGGCCATCAGCTTGTAGAAGTAACGGGCCACGGCTTCCGTCAGGCGCAAGTGCGGACCGTTCAGTGCGCTTTCGGCGGCGCGCACCTGGCCGACGAAGTCCAGATACTGCTGCGCATACGCGCGGTCCTGGTAAGCCGTCAGCAGGGCCACGCGCTTTTCAATGATGTCGTCGAGCGTGTCGATGCGCTTGAATTCCACCACCTTCGCTGGCGTGGTCATGCGCACCAGGCTGGCCGCATCGTGGGCGCCCGCGCGGCCCCAGTTGAAGGCCGCCTTGTTGAATGCCACCGAGACGTTGTTCAAGTCGATGGCCTTCATGATGGCAGCTTCCGACAGCGGCACCTTGCCCTTTTGCCAGGCGTAACCGAGCATGAACATGTTCGTCGCAATCGAGTCGCCCATCAGCGCCGTGGCGATCTGGCCCGCGTCGATGAAGTCGACGTGGTCGCTGCCGCAGGCCTTTTCGATTTCCATGCGCGCCGAAGCGCCGGGGAATTGCCAGTCCGGATTCTTCACGAAGGCGGCCGTCGACGAGCTGGTCGAGTTGATCATGGCCCAGCTGCGCCCCTCTCCCATGCGCGACAGGGCGTCGCGGCTGGCCGTGACGATCAAATCGCAGCCGATCACCAGGTCGGCCGCACCCGTGCCGACGCGCGTCGAGTGGATATCCTCCTGGCGGTCCGCCAGACGCACGTGCGACATCACGGGGCCGCCCTTTTGCGCCAGGCCGCTCATGTCCAGCACGGAACAGCCCTTGCCTTCTACGTGGGCCGCCATGGCCAGGATCTGGCCGACGGTGACGACACCCGTGCCGCCGATGCCGGTGACCAGAATGCCGAACGGCTCGGCCGTCGATGGAATGCTTGGCGTCGGCAAGGCCGGCACGGCTGGCGCATCCTTGTCGGCGGCAGCCGCCTTTTTCGGCTTTTTCAGGCCGCCGCCTTCCACCGTGACGAAACTGGGGCAGAAACCCGTCGTGCACAAGAAATCCTTGTTGCACGACGACTGGTTGATCTGGCGCTTGCGCCCCAGTTCCGTTTCCAGCGGTTCCACCGACAGGCAGTTCGATTGCACGGAGCAGTCGCCGCAGCCTTCGCAGACGGCTTCGTTGATGACGGCGCGCTTGGCCGGGTCCGGGTATTCATTGCGTTTCCGGCGGCGGCGTTTTTCCGAGGCGCAGGTCTGGTCGTAGATCATGGCCGACACGCCGGGCATGTCGCGCAGCTCGCGCTGCACGTCCATCAGTTCGGAACGGTGGCGCACGGTGACGCCTTCGGCCCAGGCGTAATCGTCCGGGTATTTTTCCGGTTCGTCCGTGACGACGATGATGGGGCCCACGCCTTCGGCGGCGATCTGGCGCGAAATGATGGCCGGAGACAGGGGGCCGTCGAATTCCTGGCCGCCCGTCATCGCCACCGCATCGTTGAACAGAATCTTGTAGGTGATGTTGACCTTGGCCGAAACGGCCGCGCGGATGGCCAGGATGCCTGAGTGGAAATACGTGCCGTCGCCGAGGTTGGTAAACACGTGCTTTTCATTCGTGAACGGCGCCTGCCCCACCCAGGTGACGCCTTCGGCGCCCATGTGGGTAAAGGTCGACGTTTCGCGGTCCATCCACAGCACCATGTAATGGCAGCCGATGCCGGCCAGCGCGCGCGAGCCTTCCGGCACCTTGGTCGAGCTGTTGTGCGGGCAGCCGGAGCAGAAGAACGGCGTGCGGTCCTTTTGCGGATCGGGTTTTACGCTGATGGCCTTGAGGACGTTTTCCTTCGCTTCCAGGTAGGCGATGCGTTCCTTCACGCGCTGCTCGACGGGGTGGCCCGCGTAGTAGCGCGAAATGCGGCTGGCGATCGCGCGGGCGATCATCGCCGGGTTCAGTTCATACGTGGCCGGCAGCAGCCAGTCGCCGTGCCCCGTGCCCTTCTGGTTGCTCCACTCGCCCGTGTCGTCGAACTTGCCGACCACGCGCGGACGCTCGCCGTCTTTGAGGTTGTACAGCTCTTCCTTCAGCGCGTATTCGAGGATTTGCCGCTTTTCTTCCACCACGAGGATTTCGTCGAGGCCCTTGGCGAATTCATGCACGCCGTCCGCTTCCAGCGGCCAGGTCATGCCGATCTTGTACAGGCGGATGCCGATGTCGGACGCCGTCTGCTCGTCGATGCCGAGATCCGCCAGCGCCTGGCGCGTGTCCAGATACGATTTGCCGGCCGTGATGATGCCGATGCGCGCCTTCGGGCTGTCCCAGATGATCTTGTTGAGCTTGTTGGCACGCGCATACGCCAGCGCCGCATACCATTTGTAGCTGTTCATGCGAACTTCTTGTTCCAGCACCGTGTCGGGCCAGCGGATGTTCAGGCCGCCGGCCGGCATCTCGAAGTCCGTCGGCAGGGTGATCTGCACGCGGTCCGGGTCGAAATCGACGGCGGCGCCCGACTCGATGATGTCGGTCACGCATTTCATCGAGACCCACAGGCCCGTATAGCGGCTCATGGCCCACGCATGCAAGCCGTAGTCGATGTATTCCTGCACCGACGACGGGTACAGCACGGGGATGCCGCAAGCGTTCAGGATATGGTCGGACTGGTGCGCCGTGGACGAGGATTTGGCCGCGTGGTCGTCGCCGGCCAGCACCAGCACGCCGCCATGCTTGGCGGAACCGGCGTTATTCGCGTGCTTGAAGACGTCGCCGCAGCGGTCGACGCCGGGGCCCTTGCCGTACCACATGCCGAACACGCCATCGTACTTCGCGTCTTCGAACAGATTCGTCTGCTGCGTGCCCCAGACGGCCGTGGCGGCCAGGTCTTCGTTCAGGCCCGGGTGGAACTTGACGTGGTGTTCATCGAGGTACTTTTTTGCCTTGATCGCCGTCATGTCGACGGACGTCACAGGCGAACCGCGGTAACCGGTGATGTAGCCGGCCGTATTCAGGCCAGCTTTTACATCGCGCTCGCGCTGCAGCATGGGCAGGCGGATCAGCGCTTGCGTGCCCGTCATGAAGGCGCGGCCACGCTCGAGCGTGTATTTGTCGTTCAGGGAAATTTCGGACGCGTGCGCGCCCGGCTCAAGACTCGAGCCCTTGATTGGTGCATTCATTACTTGTCTCCATTATTCTCTGTGCTACGCGTGCAGGTCGGTTGAACTCACACGTACCGGCCGCGCTTTATGAGCAATGCCGGTGCGGAAAAATGACTTGTTTGTCGTAGACTACCACAGGAAGGCGCGCAGTTCTTTGCTGCGCTGCACTCCCGTGTTCTTGCCTTTTTGCTGCTTCTTTTTCTGGCAATGTCGGCAATGTCGGATGACGCTGCGCTCATCCGACCTACAGATATTGGCCGCTTGCTGGCAATGTCGGATGACGCTGCGCCTCGGCGGCCCCGCTCATCCGGCCTACCGGGCCATTCGTGTAGGTCGGCTTAGCCGGAACGGCGTAAGCCGACAAACAGCAGCCCCCAGCTTAGGCCGCGCTCGTATCTTTCAGCACGCCGCGCTTGATCTGGTCCAGCTCGATCGACTCGAACAGCGCGCGGAAGTTGCCTTCGCCGAAGCCCTGGTCGCCCTTGCGCTGGATGATCTCGAAGAAGATCGGGCCGATCACCGTCTGCGTGAAGATCTGCAGCAGCAGTTCGCGTTCGTTTTCCGTGCTGTGGCCATCGATCAGGATGCGCAGGCGGCGCAGTTCTTCCAGCTGCTCGCCGTGGTTCGGCAGGCGGCGGTTGACCAGCTCATAGTACGTTTCAATCGTGTCCTGGAAATCGATACCCGTATCGCGCATGCCTTGCACGGAGGCATAGATATTGTCCGTGCCCAGGGCGATGTGCTGGATGCCTTCGCCATGGTACTGGTCCAGGTATTCGGCGATCTGCGACTTGTCGTCCGACGATTCGTTGATCGGGATGCGGATCTTGCCGCACGGCGAGGTCATGGCCTTCGATTTGAGGCCCGTCAGCTTGCCTTCGATGTCGAAGTAGCGCACTTCGCGGAAGTTGAACAGGTTTTCATAGAAGCTTGCCCATTCCTTCATGCGGCCACGGTGCACATTGTGCGTCAGGTGGTCGATATAGGTCAGGCCATGGCCGACGGGGTTGGCGACGGCGCCGGGAATGGCGACGAAATCGACGTCATAGATACTGATGTCGCCGATGCCGCCCGGTGCGGCCGCGTCCGGCTTGTCGGCGCCCTTGCCGCGCCAGCGGTCGACGAAGTACAGCAGCGAATCGCCCACGCCCTTGATGGCGGGGATATTCAGCTCCATCGGACCCGTTTTGTTATCGAAACCCCAGGCGCCCAGTTCCAGCGCGCGGCGATACACGAAGGCCGCGTCGTCGACACGGATGGCGATGGCGCACACGGACGGGCCGTGATGGCGGGCAAAACGCTGCGCGAACGAATCTTGTTCGGCATTGATGATGAAATTGATGTCGCCCTGACGGTACAGGGTGACATCCTTGTGGCGGTGGCGCGCGATGGCCGTGAATCCCATGTTCTCGAACAGCTTGCCCAATGCTTTTGGGTCTGGTGCTGCATACTCGACGAACTCGAAACCATCGGTACCCATCGGGTTATCCCAAGGCTGAAATTGCATGATGTCTCCTCCAAGAAGTAGCGCACAGTATAGGCGTGGGTCACGGGCATTAAATGCCAAAGATCTCCCGAACAATCATGATTTGCGCAATAATATTGCGTGAAATACGAACCACCGGAGGAAGCATGAGCAAAATTACGCTGGATAAAACGGATCGCAAGATCCTCGCCGTCCTGCAGGCCGATGGCCGCCTGTCGAATCAGGACGTGGCCGAGCAGGTCAGCCTGTCGCCGTCGCCATGCTTGCGCCGCGTCAAACGGCTGGAAGAAGCGGGCGTGATCCGCCAGTACGTGGCCCTGCTGGACCCGGAAAAGATCGGCCTGGGCTTGCTGGCCTACGTGAACGTGCGGCTGGAAAAGCACAGCGACGCCACGGCCCACAGCACGGCCCGCGTGCTGGCGCCGAATCTGGTGACGAATACCTCGCCGCGCGCCGACTTCGCCGTGGCCGTGGCGCATTGGCCGGAAGTGGTGGCCTGCTATGCGATGACGGGCGAAATGGATTATCTGTTGCGCGTGCACGTGGAAGATATGGAGCACTTTTCGCGCTTCATGATGGCCACCTTGCTGCGCCACCCGGCCGTGCTGGACGTGAAATCGAGCTTTGCCTTGCAGCGCATCAAGGATACGACGGCCCTGCCCTTATTGTGATGGCGGCCCGGGCTGCTTCTTGCGCCCCGGCAAGCGTTCGAACAGTTTGCTGGCGGCGCGCGCATTTGCCTTGAAGGTGTAATCGAACATGGCGAACTGCTCCTGCACGGCTTCCTGCAGCATGCTCGTCGGGTTCGGCGGCAACAGTTTCAAATAAGCATCAGCTTCGCCATAGTCGCGCTGGATTTCCATGCCCGCCTTCTTGGCGATATGCATCATCGTCTTGTTCGACGACAAACAATGCATGTACAGGGTATCGACATCGTTGTTGCGGCAGTGAATTGCCGCCCGCTCGAACAGTTTCGAACCGACGCCCATGCCGCGCATCGATTTCGACACGGATACGCCAAACTCGGCCACCTGCTCCTTGTCCGTCACCACGCTTTTCGCCGGCGACTGGTCCTTCGGCGCGAACGCCAGATGGCCCACGCCCACCAGCTTGAACAGGCTGTTGTAGACGCCGTAGATCATGTCGCGCGAGAAATCCATCTTTTGCACGTACTGCGCGACGAGTTCATCGGGCAAGGCGCTGCCGAAGCGCAGCAAACGGTCGCTTTTCTCGAGCGACAGGAAATGCTTCATCATGCGGCGCCGGTCGCGCTCATGCAACTGCTTGACGAGCACGGTCGGGCGCCCGCCGCCGCTACGGCTGAGCCAGCGGCGAAACGGGTTTTGAAACAGCTTGGGTAAGGTCACGTCGACTCCTGGGGGCGGTGCTGCGGCACGTCAGGCCGTTATTGTGCAGTGCAACATCATGGCGCCATTGTAGCCTATTCCCGCCGTTCAAGCCTGGGCCAGGAAGGCCGCCACGGCCGCCACCCGCGCCGCATGGATGACTTCGGGAATGCGTTTCGGCTCCGTACAGCCTTGCGCCAGCGCACCCGCATTCACGCCGCGCGCCGCGTCCAGCCCGCCCTGCAGCCGCGCCGCCTGGGGAAAGTCGCCGGTGACCAGTCCGTCGCAAGCCACGGCCTGCAGCAGTTGCACGAAGCGCTGCGGCTTGCGCAAGCCGTCGCAGCGTTCGCACAGACTGACGATGGCCTCGGCGCCCAAGTCCAGCGCGCCGTTGATATTGTCCCGCTCGCGCGCTGCCATGACGGCCAGTTCGCGGCACTCGTTGGGCACGCGCAGGCGCTCGCTCAGCTGCTCGATGGCATCCTTGCTCAAATGCAGCATCAAGGCGGCAAAGCGCACGGGCAAGTCATGACCTTGCGCGGCCGCGTGATCGACGACCTGCAGCAAGCGCTCGCTGATGGTAATTTCGCCCATGATGCGCGCCAGGGCGCCGCACTCGTGCAGCACCGTCAGCATGCGCGCAGGATGGCTTTCCATCAGTCCCTTGGCCACTTCCTGCCACACGCGCTCGGCCACCAGGGCATCGACTTCGCCATCAGCCACCATCTGGCGCATCAGCGCCATGGTGGCCGGTGCGACAGTGAAAGTATGAAAACGGGCAGCAAAGCGGGCCAGACGCAAGATGCGCACGGGGTCTTCGCCGAACGCGTCGGAGACGTGGCGGAAGATCTTGTTCCCGATATCCTCGACGCCGCCGAACGGGTCGGTCAACGTCCCGTCCTCGGCTTGCGCGATGGCGTTGATGGTCAGATCGCGCCGCACCAGATCGTCTTCCAGGGTGACGTCGGGCGCCGTGTGGAAGACGAAACCCCGGTAGCCGGGGGCCGTCTTGCGTTCCGTGCGGGCCAGCGCGTATTCTTCCTGCGTCTTCGGGTGCAGGAAGACGGGAAAATCCTTGCCGACGGGCCGGAAACCCTGGCGCAGCATGTCTTCCGGCGTGGCGCCCACGACGACGTGGTCGTGGTCTTTCACGGGCAAGCCCAGCAGTTGGTCGCGCACCGCGCCACCGACCGTGTAAATCTTCATGGTCACTTTTCTTTAATCGGGGAGTTCCGCGTCGTGCTTGGGCGCCGTTTCCGTTTCCGCCAGCGCTTCCGCGATCCAGCGGGCCACGGCCGGGTGCGCCTGCACGCGCTCGCAGTAGGCGTTCAGGGCCGGTGCCAGCGACACGCCATACGTGCGGAAACGCATGACGACAGGGGCGAAATACGCGTCGGCGATGGAAAACTCGCCAAACAGGAACTGGTGGTGGCCAAAGCGCGACAGGCACTCTTCCCAGATTTCGCTGATGCGGCCGATGTCGGCCTGCGCGGCGGCCGTGCGGCCACGGCCCGGCAACTTCGCCTTGATATTCATCGACATATCCGTGCGCAAGCCGGTAAAGCCCGAATGCATTTCCGCACAGACACAACGCGCCATGGCGCGCGCGGCCACATCCTGCGGCCACAGGTGTTTATCTGGAAACTGCTCGGCCAGGTATTCGCAGATGGCCAGGCTGTCCCAGATCGTGATCTCGCCCGCCAGCAGCACGGGCACCCGGCCGCAAGCCGAATATTCGGCAATTTTGGTGGCCGTGTCGCTCTGGTCGAGCAGCACGCGTACTTCATGGAACGGAATACCGAAGGCCGTCATGGCCACCCACGGGCGCATCGACCACGACGAGTAATTCTTGTTGCCGATGATGAGGGTCAGGCCCGGCTCGCGGGCAGCGGCCAGGGTTTGCGTCAGGCTGGGATCAAGGATGGTCGTTTGCATGGTCGGCTAGCTTTAGTTGGATGATGGCAAATCGGCAGAAACGGCGCTATTCTTCGGCCCCACGGTGCCCAGGCGCGCTTTCAGCGACTGCGGGCTTTTTTCGAACAGGGCCGCGTAATACGTGGCGTTGGCCATCACGTTTTTCACATAGCCGCGCGTTTCCGTGTAGGGAATGATCTCGGCAAAGATGGCGCCTTCCAGCGGACGCGTCATGGTGGCGCGCCAGATGCGCAAGCGCCCCGGCCCCGCGTTGTAGGCGGCGCTGGCCAGCACTTGCGAACCGTCCAGGCCACCGAGCACCATGTTCAGGTAATTCGTGCCCAGCAAGACGTTGGTGCGCACATCGCTCAAGGTTTCCGTGACGAAATCGGTCAGGCCGATCTTCTTGGCGACATACCGTGCCGTCGACGGCATGACCTGCATCAAACCGGACGCGCCCACGTGCGACTGCGCATCCATGATGAAGCGCGATTCCTGGCGGATCAAGCCGTACACCCAGGCCTTGTCCAGGCCCAGGGTTTGCGTGGCCGGATGCATGACGTCGTCGTGCGGCGTCGGATAGCGTTGCGTATAGTCCACTTCCAGGCGCGTGCGGTCGGAAGTATTGACCATGCGGTCGAGCACATTGTTCTGGCGCGCAAACTCCGCGGCGGCCAGATGTTGCCTGTCCGTCATCGAACGCAATTCCCAGTTCCACTCGCGCGTGCCCTCGAAGCGCAAGCGCATATTGAAGAATTTCAAGGCGCGCTGCAGCCCCGGATTGGCGGCCATGGCGGCGATTTCCGCCGGCGTGACGGGCTGGCCCGGCGGCGGCAAGACCAGGTGGTTGCCCAGCTCTTCATTGGCCAGCAAGCCGTAGAAATTCGATTGATCGCTGATCGTGCGGTACAGGGCATCGGCCTGCGCATTCGGGCGGCCCGGCGTTTCCGCCTGCTGCGCGCGCGCCAGCCAGTAGACCCAGGTCGGGTCCGTGCGCAGCGAGGCCGGCATGGCCTGGATCGCCGCCTTCACCTGGGGCCAGTTGCCTTCACGCAAGGCGATACGCGCCTTCCATTGCATCTGCTCCTGGGTCAACGGTGCGCCATTGGTTTTTTGCCAATATTCGAATGCTTCCGGCGCCAGCGAATACGACGCCTGCAGGGCCAGGCTGGCCCAGCCGATGGCCTGTTCCTGCGGCGTCAGCTGCGCACTGGCCTTTTGCAGCGCCACCACGCCCAGTTTCAAGGTGCTTTTCGCCATGCGGCCGACGGCCACCAGGTACATCTCGTGGTCGGCACGGCTGGCGCCCGGCCCCTTGGCCAGCACCAGCGCGGGCAAGTCGATCGCTTGCGCCATCTTCGCGTCGGAGGCGCCCAGCAGCAGCGCGATGCGGCGCGCCGGGCCCGTGGCGTTGGTCTGGCCCGCCAGGCGGATCTGCGCCCACAGGTCGTTCGCGTCGAACTGGCCATTTTGCGCCAATGCCGCGATCAGGCTGCCGCACGCTTCGCCATAGCCCGGTGGCGAGACGAGCAGGTTGCGCGCCTCGGACGCCACGTTCTGGCCCTTGGCGGCGCGCGACATCAGCGCATAGCACTTGAGCTGGGTATCGTCGTCGAGGGCGAATTGCGGATATTGTTCATCGAACACGACCCAGTCGCGCTTGCGGCCCAGTTCCAGCAGCCAGTCGTTGCGGAAACGGTCGGCGATGGCGCTGCCCTTGTAGCGGTTCAGGTAATCGCGAAATTGCGCCTCGGTCAGCAGTTTGATGCGCGGTTTCAGCCGATAATAGTCAACATACGAGGGAATCTGGTAATTCGTCAGGCGCCCCGCATAAAAGTCGGCTTTTTCGACGTCATCCTTGCGCGCGGCATCGCGCAACAGCAGGAAGGCATCGTCCTCGCTGCGCGTGTCGGGGGCGGCTGGGGGGGCGGTGGTCGATACCTGGGCCAGGGCGGCCAGGGGAGACAAGGCCGATGCAACACACAGCATCGTGCCGGCAATCCATTTCAGTGGGGAAATCAATGTACGACTCTCAATCTTAACTTGATGGTGATATGAATAGCGACCCTAGAATAACATGCGATCCGGCTACACGGCCACCCATTGCGCCACAGGAAAAAGCCAGCTTGCGCAAAGCCTTGCTGGCGGCCAGGCGCGCCCTGCCCGAGACCACGCGAGCAAGGTGGGATGCGGCCATCGCGCAGCGCCTGCTCGACTGGTGCGCGCAAGAAAACGTCAAGGAACTGGGCGTGTACTGGCCCCTGCACGGCGAGCCGGACTTGCACGAGGCATATGCGCAGCTGGCCGCGCGCGGCGTGCAATTAAGCTTGCCGGTGGTGCTGGAAAAACATGCGCCGCTGGCATTTTCCGACTGGACGCCGGGCGAGCCCATGGTCAAGGATGGCATGGGCGTGGCCGTGCCCGAGCAATTGCGCCTCCACCCGGCACCCGCCACCCTGCTCGTGCCCTGCCTGGGTTTTAACCAGGAACGCTTTCGCCTCGGCTATGGCGGCGGCTATTACGACCGCACCCTGGCGGCCACGCCCCGTCCGCGCACCCTCGGTATCGCCTATGCCTGCCTGGCGGCAAATTTTCCCAACGGCGAATACGACATCGCCCTCGATCACATCGTGACCGAGGGCGATCTGTTCTGACAAGTCAGGACGGTTTATTTCACCAGGCGCTGCCACAAGGCCGTCGTGGGCGCCGCCTGGTTCATGCTATAGAAATGCAAGCCTGGCGCGCCGCCTTCCAGCAAACGCTCGCACAGGCCCGTCACCACGTCCAGGCCAAAAGCCTTGATGGACGCGCTGTCGTCGCCGAAGCTGGCCAGTTTCAGACGCACCCAGCGTGGAATTTCCGCGCCGCACATGTCCGAAAAGCGCATCAGCTGCGTGTAGTTCGTGATCGGCATGATACCGGCCACGATAGGCACGTTGATGCCCATCTTCTGCGTCTGCTCGACAAACTGGAAATACGCGTCGGCATTGTAGAAGTACTGGGTGATGGCGGCATTGGCGCCGGCCTGCACCTTGCGCGCGAACGCGTTCAGGTCATCCTGCGGCGAACGGGCTTGCGGATGCACTTCCGGATAGGCGGCCACTTCGATATGAAAATGGTCGCCCGTCTCGGCGCGGATGAATTCCACCAGCTCGTTGGCGTAGCGGAACTCGCCCGAGGCGCCGTAGCCGCTCGGCAAGTCGCCGCGCAAGGCCACGATACGCTTCACGCCGGCCGCCTTGAAGTCGGCCAGCACGGCGCGGATCGATGCACGCGAACCGCCGACGCAAGACAGGTGCGGCGCGGCCTGTTCGCCGGCCGCCAGGATCTCGCGCACGGTGTCCAGCGTGCCCTGCTGCGTGGTGCCGCCCGCGCCGAACGTCACCGAGAAATACTTCGGATGCAATTCGGACAACTTGACACGCGTGGCGCGCAGCTTTTCCGCCCCTTCCAGGGTTTTCGGCGGGAAAAACTCAATACTGAAATTATGCTTTTCCATCGTCATTACTCAAAAGTAAGGTCGACAGGGCCCAGGAAATGATGCTGTACAGAATGGCACCGCCCACGGCAGACCAGAAACTGGCGACATGGAAACCATCGATCACCTGCGCCACCAGCCAGAACAGGAAGCCGTTGATAATCAAAATAAACAGGCCCAGCGACAGGAACGTCACGGGCAGGGTCAGCAGGATCAGCAAAGGGCGGATCAGCGCATTGACCAGCCCCAGCACGGCAGCGGCCAGCAGCGCGGTCCAGCCGCTGCTCATCGTCACCGAGTGCATCAGGTAGGGGACGGCAAACAGGGCTGCCGCATTGATAAACCAAATCAGTAGCAAGCGCATTTCTCTAGCCTGTCAAAAGTAGGGTCAGGCCGGCGGCATGCGCCGGCCTTCAGAGGGTGGGTTACAGCCCCGGACTACCGATTAGTAACGGTAGTGCTCAGGCTTGTAGGGGCCTTCTTGACGCACGCCAATGTAGTCGGCTTGCTCTTGCGTCAGTTCCGTCAGCTGCGCATTCAACTTTTTGAGTTGCAAACGGGCGACTTTTTCATCGAGGTGTTTTGGCAGGGTGTACACGCCGACCGGGTAGTTGGCCGTGTTCGCGTACAGCTCGATCTGGGCGATCGTCTGGTTGGCGAACGACGAGCTCATCACGTACGACGGGTGGCCCGTGCCGCAACCGAGGTTGACCAGACGGCCTTCGGCCAGCAGGATGATGCGGCGGCCCGACGGGAAGATGATGTGGTCGACTTGCGGCTTGATGTTTTCCCACTCGTATTGTTTCAACGAAGCGACGTCGATTTCATTGTCGAAGTGACCAATGTTGCAGACGATGGCCTGGTCTTTCATGCGCGTCAGGTGATCGTGCGTCAGGATGTGATAGTTGCCGGTGCAAGTGACGAAGATGTCGCCGTGTTCGCACGCGTAATCCATCGTCACCACGCGGTAGCCTTCCATCGCCGCCTGCAGTGCGCAGATCGGGTCGACTTCCGTCACCCATACTTGCGCCGACAGGGCGCGCATGGCTTGCGCCGAACCTTTACCGACATCACCGTAGCCGGCGATGACGGCCACTTTACCGGCGATCATCACGTCGGTGGCGCGCTTGATGCCGTCGACCAGGGACTCGCGGCAGCCATACAGGTTGTCGAATTTCGATTTCGTGACGGAATCGTTGACGTTGATCGCAGGGAAAGCCAGCTTGCCTTCCTTGTGCATCTGGTACAAACGGTGCACGCCGGTCGTCGTTTCTTCCGTCACGCCCAAGATTTCCGGCAGGCGCTTCGAGTACCAGGTCGGATCGGCCAGCAAGTGCTTCTTGATCGAGTTGAACAGGCAGATTTCTTCGTCCGAACCGGGGTTGGCCAGCACCGACAGGTCGGTTTCCGCGCGCACGCCCAGGTGCAGCAGCAGGGTAGCATCGCCGCCATCGTCGAGGATCATGTTCGAGTAGACAGCCTTGCCGTCCGCATCCGGCCATTCGAAGATGCGGTGCGTGTATTCCCAGTAGTCGTCCAGCGACTCGCCCTTGACGGCGAACACCGGCGTGCCGGCGGCAGCGATGGCGGCGGCAGCGTGATCTTGCGTGGAGTAAATGTTGCACGATGCCCAACGCACTTGCGCGCCCAGTGCTTCCAGGGTCTGGATCAGCACGGCGGTCTGGATGGTCATGTGGATGGAACCGGTGATGCGCGCGCCTTTCAGAGGCTGCGCTGCCGCGAATTCTTCGCGGATGGCCATCAGGCCAGGCATTTCCGTTTCAGCAATCTTGATTTCTTTGTCGCCCCATGCGGCCAAGGTGATATCGGCGATGGTGTAGTCGTGTTGCGATTTGAGTACGGCGTTCATCACGCCCTCCTTTCAGTTGAAAAAGGTACGTGAGCGCGGTTGCAGGATATTCCGAGCCTGGCGAATTTCTTCGTCGCAACGCTCCTCGGACGGTGGATTTTAACATCGTCAATGCCGGCGCGCCAGCTTGTTCGCCATGCATTGCCAACTAACAACATATAAAAAAAGCGCCCGCGGCCAGCTGGCCGGGGCGCTTCTTTTGCAAGCGGGCTAGATTACTTCAGGCCGGCAGCGTCGCGCAGCAGGGCGACCTTGTCCGTGCGCTCCCACGTGAATTCCGGCTCTTCGCGGCCGAAATGGCCGTAGGCGGCGCTCTTCTGGTAGATCGGGCGCAGCAGGTCGAGCATTTGCACGATGCCTTTTGGACGCAAATCAAAGTGCGCCAGCACCAGCTTGGCGATTTCCGCGTCGGGAATCACGCCCGTGCCTTCCGTGTAGACGGTGATGTTGATCGGCTTGGCCACGCCGATGGCGTAGCTGACCTGCACCTGGCATTGGCGCGCCAGGCCGGCCGCGACGATGTTTTTCGCCACGTAGCGGGCCGCATACGCTGCCGAACGGTCGACTTTCGATGGGTCCTTGCCCGAGAACGCGCCGCCGCCGTGCGGGGCCGCGCCACCGTAGGTGTCGACGATGATCTTGCGCCCGGTCAAGCCGCAATCGCCTTGCGGACCGCCGATGACGAAACGGCCCGTCGGGTTGACGAGGAATTTGGTCTCCGTCAGCCATTCGCGCGGCAGGATGGGCTTGATGATTTCTTCGATGACGGCTTCTTCGATCTGCTTGTGCGAGATTTCCGGCGCATGCTGGGTCGACAGCACCACCGTGTGCACGCCGACGGGGCGGCCATCGACGTAGCGCAGGGTCACTTGCGATTTCGCATCCGGACGCAGCCATGGCAGACGGCCATCCTTGCGCAGTTGCGACTGGCGCTCGACCAGGCGGTGCGCGTAGTGGATGGCGGCAGGCATCAGCTCGGCCGTTTCATCGCAGGCGTAGCCGAACATCAGGCCCTGATCGCCGGCGCCTTGATCCAGGTCAATGCCCGCACCTTCATCGACGCCTTGCGCGATGTCCGGCGACTGCTTGTCGTAGGCCACCAGCACGGCGCAACCCTTGTAGTCGATACCGTATTCCGTGTTGTCGTAGCCGATGCGTTTGATGGTTTCGCGCGCAACTTGAATATAATCAACATTGGCGTGCGTGGTAATCTCGCCAGCCAGTACCACCAGACCCGTGTTGCACAGGGTTTCGGCGGCCACGCGGGCGGCTGGATCCTGGGCCAGGATGGCGTCAAGGATGGCGTCGGAAATTTGATCGGCAACCTTGTCGGGATGGCCTTCCGAAACGGATTCGGAAGTGAAGAGATAGTCGTTTGACATTGCAAGCTCCTGATTACTATGTGAATGTTCTGTCGCAGTAAAGAGGATTTTGCCTGCGACGCTTTAGCGATATTTATATTCCGCTTCGCAAGTTGTCTATTAACTCAGCGGTTACTGCATACGTGGTATTTTACGCTTCTTAAAAAATTTTGGCACGGCAACACGCCATTCTTGGAAACAGCTTATACATGTTAGTCCCAATTTTCCGCTTCTTGTCCGTCTTTCCCCTGCCCGTCCTGCATGGCCTTGGCGCTGTGCTGGGCTGGGTGATTTACGCCATTTCCCCGTCCTACCGCCGCCGCATGCGCGAGAACATGCAAGGTGCGGGGTTTTCGCAACACTTGCACACGGCCGTGGCCGAAGCGGGCAAGAGCGTGCTGGAACTGCCCTTCATCTGGTGCGCCCCCGCCGAGCGCGTGGCGCGCCATGCGACGGTGGAAAACTGGGAACTGGTGGAAAAAGCGCTGCAGCATGGCCGCGGCATTGTCTTCCTGACACCACACCTGGGCTGCTTTGAAATCGTCGCCCAGCAGATCGCGCTGCGCACGCCGCTCACCGTGATGTACCGCCCGCCCAAGCGCGCCGCCCTGAAACCGCTGATCGAAGGGGCGCGCGCGCGCGAAAACCTGATGCTGGCGCCGGCGAACATGTCGGGCGTGCGCATCTTCGCCAAATGCCTGAAAAAGGGACAACCGATCGGCCTGCTGCCCGACCAGGTGCCGCAGGAAGGCGAAGGCGTATGGGCCGATTTCTTCGGCCGCCCCGCCTACACCATGACCCTGCCCGCCAAGCTGGCGCAGATGGGCGGCGCCGAAGTCATCATCACCTACGCGGAACGCCTGCCGGGCGGGCGCGGCTATGTCGTGCATTTCGTGCCGTTTACCGAGTCGCTCGACAGCAGCTCGGCCGAACAGGCGCGCACCATCAATGCGGCCATGGAGCAATTGATCGCGCGCAGCCCGGCGCAATACCTGTGGAGCTACAACCGCTATAAAGTGCCGCGCGGCGCGCCGCCGCCCACGCCTGCCACGACCGCTGCCACCGGGGAGCAGGCATGAGACTGCTGATCGCCTTCATGTGGCTGCTGCACTGGCTGCCTCTGCCCATCCTCGGCCGCTTCGGCGTGGCCGTCGGCAGCGTGCTCTTCATCGCCATGCCCACGCGGCGCAGGATCGCCCTGACGAATCTGCGCCTGTGCATGCCGGAACTGACGGAAGCCCAGCGCGTGGCGCTGGCGCGCCAGCATTTCCAGGCCTATTCGCGCAGCGTGTGGGAACGCAGCATCCTGTGGTGGTCATCGGAAGCGCGATTGAACCGCCTGATCAAAAAGGTACCCGCCTTCCCGGGCCAGCAGATCGCCGCCAAGCCCACCATCTTGCTGTGCCCGCACTTCGTCTGCCTCGACGTGGCCGGCGCCGCCACGGCCATGGAAATTTCCGCCTCGTCGATGTACGTGCAGCAAAAGAATGCCGCCTTCGACCAGGCCTTGCGCAACGGCCGTTCGCGCTTCAAGCCGCCCAAGCTGTTTACGCGCCAGGACGGCATCAAGACGATTTTGCGCGCGCTGCGCGACGGCTTGCCCTACTTTATGTTGCCGGATATGGATTTCGGCGAAAAGGATGCGGAATTCGTGCCCTTCTTCGGCGTGCCAGCCGCCACCCTGACGGCCACGGCGCGCCTGGCGCTGGCCGCCAAGGCGCAGGTGATTCCCGTCATCGCCACTTTTTTACCCAATTACCAGGGCTGGCAAGTGACCTATTACCCGGCCTGGGACGATTATCCGGGCGACGACATCACGGCCGCCACGCGCCGCATGAACGAATTCATCGAAGAGCGCGTGCGCGAAGCGCCGGCCGAGTATTTCTGGACGCACAAACGCTTCAAGACGCGTCCGGAAGGCGAAGCCTCGTTCTATAACCAGCACAAGTGATACGGCAGAACATGAAACTCCACTTTACCAAGATGCACGGCGCGGGCAATGACTTCATCGTCATCGACGCCATCAATCAGGACATCGACTTCACGCCGGCCCAATGGCAGCGCCTGGCCGACCGCCGTTTCGGCATCGGCGCCGACCAGATCCTCGTGGTGGAAAAGCCGCGCCTGCCCGGCTGCGACTTCCGCTACCGCATCTATAACAACGATGGCGGCGAAGTGGAACAATGCGGCAACGGCGCGCGCGCCTTCGTCAAGTTCGTCAGCGAAAAAGGCTTGTCCAGCAAGGCCAGCATCCGCGTGGAAACCATGGCCGGCGTCATCGCGCCGCGCCTGGAACTCGACGGCAGCATCACGGTCGACATGGGCGCGCCCGTGCTCGAGCCACAGCTGGTACCGTTCGATGCGGCCGGCCTCGCCGGTGTAGCGCAAGGCAACGACACCTTATGGCCGCTGGACCTGGCCTTGCCGGGCCACGCAGCTTCCGTGCTGGTATCCGTCGTCTCGATGGGCAATCCGCATGCCGTGCAAGTGGTCGACGATGTTGATGCGCAAGACCTGGAAGTGACGGGCCCGCTGATCGAGCACCACCCGCGCTTTCCCCGCCGGGTCAACGCCGGCTATATGCAGATCGTCGACCGCCAGCACGTGAAACTGCGCGTGTTCGAGCGGGGCGCGGGAGAAACCCTCGCGTGCGGCACGGGCGCCTGCGCCGCTGCCGTGGCCGGCATCCGTCGCGGCCTGCTCGATTCCCCCGTGCGCATCAGCGCGCGCGGCGGCGAACTGTCGATCGCCTGGCAAGGCCCCGGCCAGCCCGTCCTGATGACGGGCCCGGCAGTGACCGTGTTCGAGGGCACGATCGAGCTGTAGACGGGTGAAGGTCAGAAGTAAAAGTCAGGCGGCCAGGAACTGCTGTTCCTGTACCACATCGAGTTCCGCCAGATAGCACTTCAGGCGATACAGGCGCTGCCGGTAATTGCCTTCCGGCCCCGCCACGCCGCAATCGACGCGCTCGAACAGGCGCACTACCTGATCGAGCAGCTGGCGCTCCTGCGCCGTGCGGACCAGCACGAGGCGCCGCTTGCCGCGGCCATGCGTGGCGCTGATATCGATCAACAGACAATGGCCCTGGTCGGCCGCGTGGATGTCGAGCAGCAAGGCCTCGGCACGCGACAGATGAAAGCAGCGCGCCAGTTCCAGGCGCGCCGCCAGCAGGGGGTGGTTCTGGCCCAGCTGGCGCCCATGCCCGTCGGCGTGCATGGCGGCGCACTGGCCCCAGTCGCCGGGCTCGCCTCGAGGCGCGATTTTCGCCAGCGCCGCCTCCGCTTCACGGCTGCCTTGCGCCTGCGCCTGCAGCAGCCAATACGCGGCGCGCACATCGTTGTTGACGCCATCGCGGCGGTTACGCCAGGCATGCATGCCGCACTCGAGCTGCGCCGGCCCATGCCCCAGGTCGGCCGCGCGCTCCAGGCAGAAATGCGCTTCGACGACATTGCGCTGGGAAAATTCCGGTTTCGTATAGATGCGCGACAGCACGAACCAGGCTTCGGCCAGTCCCTGCTCGCCCGCCTGCGTCAGCCAGCGCACGGCACGCTTGAAATTGGCGGCGCCGTTGCGCGTGGCCAGGCGCTGGCCATGCGCATCCATGCGCGCATAGCCGAGTCCCAGCTCCAGCTGCGCCGTGCGGTCGCCGCCATGCGCGGCCAGCTCGCAGCACTGCCAGCCCTCGGCATCGCCGCCCGGCGCCAATGCCTGGGCGCAACGCGACAGCAACAGCACCTGCTGAGCGTCGAGGGCGATCGTGCGCGCCCCGGCGGCGGCCTGGCGCTGCAGCAGCTCGCGCGCCAGCGGCAAGCCTTGCGACAGAAAACCCGCATGGTTGCCCTGGCGCCAAGCCTGCTCCAGCCAGGCGTGCAGCGGCGCGTCGCCATCGAAGGCCTGCTCGCCAGCCACGCTGGTGGCCGGCCCCGGTGTTGCCGATGATTTTTCTTGTAGCGACAACAACCACTGCGCATCGGGCAAGCCGGCGCGTACGGCAGCGTCCAGCGCCACGCGCGCCTTGGCGCGCAAGGCTTCACAGTGACTGGCGGCGTTGCCCAGCACCAGTTGCGCCAGTACCAGGCCCGCCTGCACCAGGCCCGCATCGAACGCTTGCGCGTAATACGGAATCAGTGCCTTGGCTGCCGGTTGCGCGACTTCAAAAGGCACGTGGGTGCCAATCAGCCGGCACGCTTCCTCGCTATCCTCCTGGGCCGCCCGCGCCAGCCAGTGCAAGGCCGTCGGCAAGCTTTGCGGCACACCGTGTCCAAACAGATACACGCGTCCCAACGCCAGTTGGCAAGCCACATCGCCCGCACGTGCCCCCTTGATCAATCCTAATGTTTCGCGATTTGCCATCGATTCTCGATATTGAGTCAATGATTCTAATAATAGTGAGTCGTCTCCAGGCCCATCAGTGCAGGCCGTCCCTTAGTGTAACGTCCTTGTGTCGTAAATCCGCCAAAGCGACCGCAAGAACTTGATTCAACGCAACAATCCCTCGGCCTGGACATGCCAAGATTGCAATGCGCCGCTACGGTGGCGATGGGAGAACCTTGTCCATCGGCGCAGGACGGGCAGAAATCGCGCGTTACAAAAATACAACAGGGGCATGCAGTTATGCCGCTTTTCACCAATCTTTTCACGCATATTTGACCAATCCCGCGCGTCTTGCGCGCCGACGAATTAAGGTTCATTCATCGAAACGCGACAATCAGCGCATTTCAATCTGCTCGGATCTCGGACGGAACTCACTTTTAAATAGGGAAGAAGACATGAAAAAATCACTCGTTGCCCTCGCACTCTTCGGCGCCTTTGCCGCAACCGCACAAGCGCAGTCGTCCGTCCAAATCTACGGCACGATCGATGCAGGCCTGGGCAAAGCGACTGGTTCGACCACCGCTGTCACGAAGCGCGACAACAACAAACTGGGCTTCAAGGGTACGGAAGATCTGGGCAATGGCTTGAAAGCTATTTTCCAACTGGAAATTCGCTATGAGTCCGACACCGGCACCATTGAAAACACGTCGGGCAACAACTCGCGTCCACTCTTCCAGGGTCAAAGCCGCGTCGGCCTGCAAGGCGACTTCGGTACCGTACGCCTGGGCCGTGGCCTGACCGCATACCAGGAAGTGAGCACCTCGTTCGAACCATGGTCGGGCATGCCTACGCCAGCCGGTTTTCAGACCGACCTGACCGTCGCCGGCTACACCAGCGATCCGCTGAGCGCACCAGGCAACTCGCGTAACCGCTTCTCGAACGCCGTGTTCTACAACACGCCAGTGTTCAATGGCTTCCAGCTCAACGCCACCGTTGCTGCCAAGGAAGCTAATAACAACAGCGCAGTGCCAGCGCGCGCGCCGGGCAACTCGGTAACATTTGCTTCGGGCAACCGTGCCGTGGCAGCCAACGTGGCGCCGACGTCGACCCCGTACTCGATCTCCGCAACGTACACCTCGACTGGATTTGCTGCCATGGCTGCCTACGAGCGCAATGGCTTGCAAGCCAAGCTGTGGTCGGTTGCCGCCTCGGTCAATCCTATTCCTGAGCTGAAAGTCATGCTGTCGATCCAGCACCAGAAAGATGATGACTTCAAAATCATCAATACCGGCACCAAATCGTGGGTACTGGGCGCCAACTACGACGTAGGCCCAGGCAAGATCCGCGCCGGCTATGGCCAGAAAACGCCCGATGGCGTCGTCAAAACCAAGCAAGCATCGCTGGGCTATGACTACAATCTGTCGAAGCGCACCTACGTCTATGCAGATATCTCGAACAAAAAAGCCGCTGTTGCTGACAGCATCAACTACAACGTTGCGAAAAGCGTCAACTACGTCGGCATCGGCGTACATCACAACTTCTAATGGCATCGCGCGTCTCCCGCGACGGGTGACGTGACTCGCCAGACGGAGCAAGGCGGCATGGGCAACCATGCCGCTTTTTTCATGGGCGCGCGCTTTTGCTCCATATTGCGGCGCACTCTCGGTTAGAATCAAGTGTTCATCCTTCTCTCTTCTGACACTATCAATGACCGCCACACTCGATTCCAGCACCGTCGCCCAGTACCTGAGCGAGCATCCGACGTTCTTCGAAGAGCATACCGCGCTGCTCGGCGAGGTCAAGCTGAGCAGCCCGCTGACGGGACGCACCATCTCGCTGCAGGAGCGGCAGATGGAAGTGATGCGCGACAAGTACAAGGCGCTCGAGCTGCGCATGTCCAAGCTGAGCCGCCTGGCCGAGGAAAATGGCGATATCGCCAGCAAGTTCCACGGCTGGAACCAGGCCATGCTGCAAGTGCGCAACGATGCGGACATGCCGCGCGTGCTGGTCGATGCCTTGCAAAGCAATTTCGACGTGCCCTACGTCAGCCTGCGCCTGTGGCAAGTGCTGCCGGAACACGCCGACGGCTGGTTCACGGAAGATGTGACGGCCGACGTGCGCATGTTCGCCAACAGCCTGCAAACGCCGTACTGCGGCAGCAACCGCGATTTCGAAGCCGTGCACTGGCTGCAGGCGGACAAGATCGAATCGACCGTCATGATCGCCCTGCGCGCCCCGAACACCACGGGCACCTTCGGCTTGCTGGTGCTCGGCTCGCCCGACAGCGAACGCTTTACCTCGAGCATGGGCACGGATTTCCTCGTGCATATCGGCGCCACGGCCGGCGCCGCCCTGGCCGCGCTGCGCGCCGGCTCGCCTGCCTGAGTCAGCCATGCATGCGGCGCGCGGCAAGGCCGAGTGGCTCGATGCCTACCTGGCGCAGCTGGCCACGCAGCGCAAGCTGTCGCCGCATACCTTGGACGCTTACGGGCGCGACTTGCGCGCCCTGCTGGAACTGAGCGGCAATACGCCGTGGACGGCACTGGCGCACAACGACGTGCGCCGCTACACGGCCAAGCTGCATGCCGGCGGCCTGGACCCGCGCTCGATCGCCCGCAAGCTGTCGTCGTGGCGCGGCTTTTACAACTGGCTCAGCGGTGAAACGGCGCTCGACGCCAATCCCGTCGACGGCATCCGCGCGCCCAAGCGGGCCAAAACGTTACCGAAAGCCCTGTCGGTGGACGACGCCGTGCGCCTCGTGGCGCCCGCGCAACACCAGCAAGGCGCTGCCGAGCCGGAGCAACTGTGCAACCGCGCCATGTTCGAGCTGCTGTATTCGAGCGGCTTGCGCGTATCCGAACTGACCAGCCTGGACACCCATTACTGCAAGGCCGAGAACGGCCGGGAGGCCTCGCTGGGCTGGCTCGACATGGCCAGCTTCGAAGTCATCGTCACAGGCAAGGGCAACAAGATGCGCAAGGTGCCCGTCGGCAAGGCGGCCCTCGTGGCCCTGACGGCCTGGCTGGCCGTGCGCCCGCCAGCGGCCGATGGCAGCGCTGCCTTGTTTTTAAGCACGCGCGGCACGCGCATCTCGCCGCGTGTGCTGCAGCTGCGCCTGAAGGCGCACGCGCTGGCGACCGACATTCCCGCGAATGTGCACCCGCATGTGCTGCGCCACTCGTTCGCTTCGCACGTGCTGCAATCGTCGGGCGACTTGCGCGCCGTGCAGGAAATGCTGGGCCATTCCAGCATCACCTCGACCCAGGTCTACACGGCCCTCGATTTCCAGCACCTGGCGCACGTATACGACCAGGCGCACCCGCGCGCCAAGGTGAAGTAAGCCGTGCTCGTTGGCCAGCCTGATCCATATCAAGCGGATCGGCGCGTATTTGCAAGCTTTTGCAAAATTCCGGCATAATCGTCCGCATTCTTCCGCTTGCGCGGCGGCACCACCGATTACAGCATAGGCATCCTTCATGGCATTGATTCCAACCACCATCCTCACCGGCTTCCTGGGCGCAGGCAAAACCACCTTGCTCAACCGCATACTGCAGGAAGACCATGGCATGCGCATCGCCGTGATCGAAAACGAGTTTGGCCAGGAAAACATCGACAATGACATCCTGGTGCAGGATAGCAACGAACACATCATCGAGATGAACAACGGCTGCATCTGCTGCACCGTGCGCGGCGACCTGATCGTGGGCTTGACGGAACTGGCGCGCAAGCGCGACGCCGGCCTGCTGGCGTTCGACCGCGTCGTCATCGAAACGACGGGCCTGGCCAATCCCGGCCCCGTGGCGCAGACCTTCTTTGTCGACGAAGAAGTGGGCAGCCACTACATGCTCGACGCCATCATCACGGTGGTCGATGCGCGTCATGCGATGAAGCAACTCGATGAATACGAGGAAGCCCAGCGGCAAGTGGGCTTTGCCGACAAGCTGCTGCTGTCGAAAACCGACCTCGTCAGTGAAGACGACGTGGCCGCCCTGACGCGCCGTTTGAAACGCATCAATCCCCGCGCGCCCATCGCCAGGGTCGATTTCGGCCGCGCGCCGCTGGCCGAAGTACTCGACATTCGCGGTTTCAACCTGAATGAAAAGCTGGAACTGGACCCGGATTTCCTGGAGACAGAGACGGCGCACGTCCACGATCACGACCATGCGCACGACCACGAGCACGCACATGAACACGGCAATGCGCACGGCCATGAGCACGCGCATGAGCACAGCGACGCCTGCGCCACCGATTGCGGTCATGCCGACCACCACCATGCGCAGCACAGCGACGACATCGCCGCCTTTGTTTTCAAGAGCACGCAACCGTTCGACAGCGCCAAGCTCGACGAGTTCCTCGGCGGCCTGGTGCAAGTGTATGGCCCGCGCATGCTGCGCTACAAGGGCGTGCTGCTGATGCAGGGCGCCGAACGCAAGGTGGTCTTCCAGGGCGTGCACCAGCTGATGGGCAGCGACCTGGGCGCCAAATGGGGCGAACACGAAGTGCGTGGCAGCAAAATGGTCTTTATTGGCAAAAATCTACCAAAAGACATTTTTATTCGCGGACTCGAACAATGTTTGGTATAAACTAGCCGGGTTTTGCAAAGTATCCTTTGCAAAGCAGAAACAAAAGGGAAAGTTAAGCACGCTTTCCCGCTGCCCGACACCGATCTTGCTGGCATAAACCAACAAGTAGCCGTCCCTGATCGGCTAGTCAACAAATCGGGATGGCAATATAAGGCAAAGCGTGCCAAAATCAGCGACGAAAACGGCCCATGTCGTTAGCCTGTCATGAAATGCTGGCAAACTGCCGCTGGCCGCATGCCAGGCATGCAAGCGATCCACCCAACACGCCCGTTGTCGCGCACAGAGCGCGATTGGCATAGAGCGGTAAAAAGTTATCAACATGGCACCATGGCCGGCCGGTAGTCCTGGCTTTCGCCGGCAAGCCAAGGTCGCACGCAGTACAGCGGGACAGCAATGCCAAGCGGAACCTGTACAGTTGCTCGGTATCGCCGCATCAACTGATCAATTTGAAAACTCTGTCGTATCGAAGGTAAGCGAAGTTATGACCAAAACTAATAAATCGACCCCGGCCGCCAACCAAGACATCCCTCTCATCAGCGAAGACCAAATTCGCGCCATGAGCGAAGATGACTACATGAATCCGGCACAACTGGCATTCTTCAAGGCGCGCCTGCAGCAGCTCGAGAAAGACCTGCTGAAAAACGCCGGCGAAACCACGGAACACTTGCGTGAAACCGTGCTCGTACCGGACCCTGCCGACCGCGCCACCATCGAGGAAGAGCATGCGCTGGAACTGCGCACGCGCGACCGCGAACGCAAATTGCTGAAGAAAGTACAGCAATCGATCGCCAGCATCGATGCCGGCGACTATGGCTGGTGCGAAGAAACGGGCGAGCCTATCGGCATCCCGCGCCTGATCGCCCGTCCGACCGCCACCCTGTCGCTGGAAGCCCAGCAACGGCGCGAACTGAAGCAAAAGCTGTACGGCGACTGATCACCCCTCCCCTTGCGCGGCCGCCCCGGCGGTCCCGCGCTGGCGATAAAAAGCACACGACTCCGGTTGCGTGCTTTTTTTTCGTCCCGCGCCGACTACACTGAAGCAAGCACGACAGCGGCACATGCCGCTTGCAATTGCCTTTTCCATCCCCACGTTTGAACCATGGGCGCGCAATCGCATGGCCTTGCACGCATCGGCACGAATCTTTTGAGGTCACTATGGAACAATTTCACGGCACCACCATCCTCTGCGTCCGGCGCGGCAAGCAAGTCGCCCTGGGTGGCGACGGCCAGGTAACGCTCGGCAACATCGTCATGAAGGGCACGGCCCGCAAAGTGCGTAAGTTGTATCAGGGCAAGGTCCTGGTCGGCTTTGCCGGCGGCACCGCCGACGCTTTTACCCTGCTCGACCGATTTGAAGGCAAGCTGGAAAAACACCAGGGCAATTTGCTGCGCGCCTCCGTCGAACTGGCCAAGGACTGGCGCACCGACCGCGTGCTGCGCCGCCTGGAAGCGATGCTGCTGGTGGCCGACAGCGAGTCGACCCTGGTCATCACGGGCAATGGCGACGTGCTGGAACCGGAAGACGGCATCGGCGCCATCGGCTCGGGCGGCACCTACGCCCAGTCCGCCGCCAAGGCGCTGCAGGAAAACACGGATTTGTCGCCGGCCGAGGTGGTCAAGAAATCGCTGACCATCGCCGCCGAGCTGTGCATTTATACGAATATGTCGCACATCATCGAGACGCTCGACTAAGCGTCCGCGAGCAAAGAATAGAAAGCCAACTATGATCATGAACATGACCCCGTCGGAAATCGTCACCGAACTCGACAAGCACGTGGTGGGCCAGGCCAAGGCCAAGCGCGCAGTCGCCATCGCCCTGCGCAACCGCTGGCGCCGCCAGCAGGTGGCCGAGCCTCTGCGCCATGAAATCACGCCCAAGAATATCCTCATGATCGGCCCCACGGGCGTCGGCAAGACGGAAATCGCGCGCCGCCTGGCCAAGCTGGCCGAGGCGCCCTTCATCAAGATCGAAGCGACCAAATTTACGGAAGTCGGTTATGTGGGCCGCGACGTCGACACCATCATCCGCGACCTGATCGACATCGGCATCAAGCAGACGCGCGCGCTGGAAATGAAAAAAGTGCGCGCGCGCGCCGAAGATGCGGCCGAAGACCGCGTGATCGACATTCTCGTGCCGCCGGCGCGCGACTTCGGCTTCACGCCGAATACGGCAGCGGCCGTGGACACGGGCAGCGGCGACAGCACGCGCCAGACCTTCCGCAAGCGCTTGCGCCAGGGCGAGCTCGATGACAAGGAAATCGAGATCGAGCTGGCCGAGGCGGGTCCGCAGATGGAAATCATGGCGCCGCCGGGCATGGAGGAAATGACGGAGCAGATCAAGTCCATGTTTTCGGGCGTGGGCGGGCAGCGCAAGAAGGCGCGCAAGGTCAAGATCAAGGAAGCGCTCAAATTGCTGGTCGAGGAAGAGGCGGCCAAGCTGCTCAACGAAGATGAGCTGAAACAGAAGGCCATCCAGAACGTCGAGCAGAACGGCATCGTGTTTTTGGACGAAATCGACAAGATCGCCTCGCGTTCGGAATCGGGCGGCGCCGACGTCTCGCGCGCCGGCGTGCAGCGCGACCTGCTGCCGCTGGTCGAGGGCACGACCGTCAACACGAAATATGGCATGATCCGCACGGACCACATCCTGTTCATCGCCTCGGGCGCCTTCCATTTGTCGAAGCCGTCGGACCTGATTCCCGAGCTGCAGGGGCGCTTCCCCATCCGCGTGGAGCTGGAATCGCTGTCGATTGCGGACTTCGAGCGCATTTTGACGAGCACCGACGCCTGCCTGACGATGCAGTACGAAGCCTTGCTGGCGACGGAAAACCTGAAACTGCAATTCGCGCCGGAAGGCATCACGCGCCTGGCGGAAATCGCCTATTCGGTCAACGAGCGCACGGAAAACATCGGCGCGCGCCGGCTGCACACGGTGATGGAAAAACTGCTGGAAGAAGTGTCGTTTACGGCCAGCGAAGGCAGCAGCAGTACGGAAAACCTGCTGGTGATCGATGCCGCCTACGTCAACGAACGCCTGGAAGCGCTGTCGGTCAACGAGGACCTGTCGCGCTACGTGCTGTAATCAAGGAGGGACCGATGGCAAACAAGGCCTTGGCGACGCGGCAGAAAATGCAGTTCCGCGTCGAAGCCTCGCAAAAACCGCGCAACCCCGTCGCCACGGCCGCCCTGCAGCGCACCGCCGGGGCGCACGTAAAGACCGTGTCCGGCCA
This sequence comes from Janthinobacterium sp. FW305-128, assembly GCF_020858135.1. Lineage (NCBI taxonomy): Bacteria > Pseudomonadati > Pseudomonadota > Betaproteobacteria > Burkholderiales > Oxalobacteraceae > Janthinobacterium > Janthinobacterium sp. FW305-128. Next base: position 51,059 of record NZ_JACYMK010000004.1, read on the forward strand.
GCGCCAGCAGGAAAAACGCCTGCTGGCGAAATTGCTGTTGAAAGTCGAGACGGACAAATAGGCCGCCCGCGGACACCCCCGTTGGGGCGTCCGCCATCAGGCCATCATTGCCGACCGCCTGCCGTCAGAAACGGTAGGACGCGCCCAGCGAAAACATGTCGACCTTGGTCGTTTGCTTGCTGCTGTATTTGACCGGCACGCGGTCCCAGTCGAGGTGCAGCGACCAGTTCTGGTTCAGCGCATACGCCGCGCCGATGCCGTAAGTCAGGCCGATCTTGTCCTTCTTGTCCGAACCGCCGCCCAGATAATCGACCTTGCCCTGCGTGTACGCCGCGCCGGCGCGCCCGCTCAGGGTAAAGGCGTCGAACTGGTAGCCGAGCACGCCCTGGATGCCGAGGCCCGTGAACTTGCCGCGGCCAGCGCGCTTGCCGGCGTCCGTATCGAAGCCGGACTTGACCTCGCCGCCCATGTACCCCACCAGCTCAACCGAAGGCAAGGCCACGCCGCCCTGAAACGGCAACGCGTCGAAACTGTAACCCAGGTAGGCCTTGCCATTGCGCTTGCTGCTTTTGTCGCAATCGCTTTGTCCGGCGATGCAATCGAGGCCTGTGCTGGCGCGAAAGCCGTAGCTGGCGCCCGCATAGAAGGGACCCGGCGCCGGTTCGGCGGCGGCGGCGTGCAAGGGAGCGATGGCGGCCAGCGCCAGCAGCGCTGCGGGGAAACGGAAAGATGGGAACATGGATAACCTCTACAAGTGGATGGATTGCCTGGTTGTAGCGCGCTGCGCGAGCCACAAGCGGGAGTGTCATCGCTTTTGCCGAAAAGTACTATCACCTTGTGCAAAGTTCCATTAAGGGCTACATTCGGTACCGCCACCCGCTACCAAACTTACCAAAAAGGATATTCCGTGAGTTCACCTGAACTGGTTTTGCGCGTGCTGCGCACCCAACTGCGTGCCGCCGGCATCACGTACAAGGTATTGGCCGAACGCATCGGCATGAGCGAGTCGAGCGTCAAGCGCATGTTTGGCCAGCACGACATGTCGCTGTCGCGCCTGGCCCTGATCTGCAAGGCATCGGGCATCGCCATGGAAGACGTGCTGCGCGGCGCGGCCGACATCACGCCGCATGCCGACACGCTCACCCTGGTGCAGGAAAAGTCGCTGGTGGCGCATCCGCGTCTGCTGCTGGTGGCGATCTGCTGCCTCGGCCACTGGAGCCTGGAGCAGGTGGTGGAAACGTATGCGCTGACGCAGGCCGAATGCATCGGCTGTCTGGCCGAACTGGACCGGTTGGGCTTGATCGAACTCAAGCCGCTGAACCGTTACAGCCTGCGCGTCTCGAACGCCTTCCACTGGCTGGCCGACGGCCCGGTGCAGCAGTACTTCCGCGAATATGTGGTGGCCGATTATTTCAGCGGGCATTTTGACGGCGCCGGTGAAACCCTGATGTGCATCCCGGCGCGCCTGTCGCTGTCGAGCGCACAGGAGCTGGTACAGAAGATCCGCCAGCTGGCCGAGGAACTGGCGCGCCTGCATCAGAACGACCGCCGCCTGCCGCCGCAGGAACGCGACGGCTTTACCCTGCTGCTGGGCTTTCGCTCATGGGAATTTGCCGCCTTCACGGCCCTGCGCCGCAGCTCGGCGTCCGCCGCCCCGGCGGCGCCTTACCAGACCGGTCCCAGGAACAGGTAAAGCGTGCTCTCGCCGCCCTTCGATGCGCCCGAGGCCACATACACGGGACCGAAGCGCGTATCGACCGAGATGAAGGCGCTGCTGGCCTGCGTGAACTTGGTGGCTTTCCAGCGCTCGCTCTGATCGAAGCCGCCGCCCATTTCCAGCGAAAAGCCGGCCCGCACGGCGCCACCCAGGGTGCTGGGCAGGGAACCGATGCGGCGCGCCATCACGAAGCGCGCCAGGGCCACGCTGCGCCCCGTCACCGACTCGAACTGCGTGCCGGACAGGCGCAGGAAGCCGCCCAGGCTGAGCGGCGCCTCGCCCCGTTGCGCGCGCGCCCATTCGCCATACACATGGCCGGCCCAATTGCCGCTGCCAAACGCCTTCAGGCCCGTGATGGCGGAGCGCCCCAGGCCCGACTCGCCCGTACCGGTGGTCGCGGAGCGCGTCCAGGTGGCGTCGAACAGCACGCCGCGCGTAGGGAAACCGGGCGAATCGAGCGTATCGACGCGGAACTGGACGAACTGGTTGGTGCCCAGCGCCCGCTCCTTGGGGTAGCTCGGGTCGGCGGGGATGCTGATGTCCGCCTTGACTTCGCTGCGCGTGACGCCGAACTGCAGATCGCCCCAGAAACCGAACTGGCGCCCCAGCACCAGGCTGGCGCCCTGGCCGCTGTAGGCGACGCGCGCATTGCGCCGTCCCTTGTCGAACAGGTCGACCGCCTGGGAAGTATACTGGATCGACGGCGCGATATACCACGGGTTGCCGGCGCCGAGCGGCTGCCAGTACTGCACCCCGAAATTGCGCGCCGTGCCGATCTGCACCATGCTGCGCAATTCGCCGCCCCAGCTGTTCAAGTTCGAGCGCACATGCAGCAGCTTCAGGGCAAAGGTATTGCTGTCCCTGAAATCGCTGGCCATTTCCAGACCCACGCGCAAGCGGCTGCTGGCCCACGGCGCTTCGACCGCCTTGATGGTGACGGCGCGCTGCTCGCCTGCGTCGACCACTTCCGTCTCCACGCGCGCCACGTCGCCGCGGCCATACAACCTGGCCGCCGCCTTGAGCACATCTTCCTGGCTGACGGCCTGCCCTTCCACCAGGCCCGATTGCGCCTGCAGGATGCGCGGATTGATATCGCCTTCGCTTTCCACGGCCAGGCGCGTGAGCGGCAAGGCCACGTCCAGCAGGGCCGGCGCCGCCAGGCGCAGCTGCTCGCGCGCCGCATACTGTTCCGGCGACAGCGCCAGCGGCGCCAGGCGGGCGGCCAGTGCCTGCGCCGCCTGTTCGCCGGCGCGCATGGCGCGCGCATAATTCTCGAAGTCGAGGAAACTGACCCCCGTCAGGTCGGGCGCCACCAGGATGTCCTGCGGCTGCAGCTCCTTGAGCGAGCGCTGCACGTTCTGCTCCGTGAGGATCTGCAGCATCTGCTGCGCCACGCCGATGGCGCTGCCCAGCTCTTTTTCCGGCGCCAGCGGCGTGCCCACGTTGACGGCGATGATGATGTCGGCGCCCATGGCGCGCGCCATGTCGACGGGCAGGTTGCGCACCAGGCCGCCGTCGACCACCAGGCGGTTGTTCACGCGCACGGGAGCAAACACGCCCGGCACGGCCAGCGAGGCGCGCATCGACAGGAACAGGGGCGTATCGACCAGCTCCACCAGCTCGCCATTGACCAGGTCCGACGCCACCGAGCGGAAAGGCAGCGGTAGCTGGCTGGCGGGACGGTCGCGCATGCCGGCCGGCAGCAGCCGGTTCAAGGCCATTTCCAGGGCCGCATTACTGGCCGCCGCCGGCGGCGTGGAAATGCCGTTGCGGCTGGTGCCGAACTCGATGCGCGACGGCAGCAATAAATCTTCCTCCCGGCGGCGGAACGCCAGTTCGTCGCGCGGCGGCCGGTCGGCCACCACGCGCGCCCAATTCGTCTCGCGCGCCATCTTTTCCAGGTCCGCCACGGAAGCGCCGGCCGCATACGCGCCGCCCACCACGCCGCCCATGCTGGTGCCCACCACCATGTCGATCGGCACGTGCAGCTCCTGCAGCACTTTCAATACGCCGATATGCGCGAGACCGCGCGCGCCGCCGCCCGACAGCACGAGGGCGATGCGCGGACGCGCCGGTGCCGGCGCAGAAACGGCCAGTGCGGGAGCGGAGGAAGCGGCGGCAGCGGGGACGTCGGCGGCGGCGGCTTGCGGCAAGACGCACAGCGCCGCCACGCAGCCCGCCAGGACGGCACGGATCGAGAACATGAAGACTCCTGTCGCGACGGCGGCATGGCGCCATCGGCAAAATACGATAAGAACAGCGTTAATTAGCGTTAATTCGACGGCGGCGGCGTACTGGTCGTCACCTGCGGCGGCGCCGGCATCACGGTCGCCGGACGCTGCTGTTCCATCGGCAGCGGCGGCGGCACCAGGTTCGTTGCCGGCGCGGGGGCTGGTGCCGGCGCGGGGGTGGCGGACACTGGCCCCGGCAGGGCCAGCGCCTTGTCGTCGGCCACCAGGTCGATGCGTTTGCTTACGCCGCCATCGCGCAGCAGCACGTGGCGCGCATGCACTTCCAGCACCGTCACGCCGGGCACCACCTCGGCGCCTTCCGGCAAGGCCACGGACGGCTTGCCATCGGTCGAGATGATGGCCACGCTGCCGCGGCCATTGCCGGCGGCGACCACGCCCTTGAGCTGGTAATTGCTGGCCGTGGCCACGCTGACCTGGCCGCCGAACAGCGAGGCGCCCGCCTCCACGCTGGCATCCTGCACCACCGGTACGGCCGGTGGATTGATGGGGCGCTGCGGCGCCTTGAACAGCTGCATGGCCCAGTAGGCCAGCGACACGGACAGCGCCACGACGGCGAGCAAACTTGTAAATTGAGGCAAACGCTTCATGGCTTCCTTGGTTTTCTTATCTGACGAGCTGATTGATTTCGATAATCGGCATCAGCACGGCCAGCACGATCAGCAGCACCACCACGCCCATGGCCAGGATCAGGGCCGGCTCCAGCAGGCCCGCAATGGTGAGCGTGCGGCGCTCCAGGTCCTGCTCCTGCGCGCTGGCCGCGCGTTCCAGCATGGCCGGCAGCTCGCCCGTGATTTCGCCCGCGCGTATCATGTGGATCAGCATGGGCGGAAAATGCTTTTGCGCCGACAGCGCGCGCGCCAGGCTCACGCCTTCGCGCACGGCGCCGCTGGCATCGCTCACCAGTTCCTGCATCGCCACGTTGGTCAAGGTGTCGCGGCTGGTGTCGAGCGCGCGCAGGATAGGCACGCCGGAACCCGTGGTGATGGCCAGGGTGCTGGCAAAGCGCGCCGTATTCAGGCTGCGTTCGAACTTGCCGTACAAAGGCGCCGTCAGCAGCCAGGTATGCCAGCGCCGTTTCAATGCCGGCTGCTGCAGCGCGCGGCGCCAGGCGAACCAGGCGCCGGCAAGGGCGATCGCCACGACGATGCCGTAATTGCGCACGAAGTCCGACAGCGCCAGCATGATCACGGTGAGCATGGGCAGCTTTTGCTTGGTATTGGCGAACACGGAGACGATCTGCGGCACCACGTAGGTGAGCAGGAAAATGACGATGGAAAACGCCACCACCGTGACGATGGCCGGATACGTGAACGCCAGCTTGACCTTCTGCACCAGTGCATTGCGCCGTTCGATATAGTCGGCCAGGCGCGAGAGCACGCGCGACAAATGGCCGATCTGCTCGCCCGACGCCACCAGCGCCCGGTAAATTTCCGCGAAATCGCGCGGATGGCGGGCCAGCACGTCGGAAAACGCGGCGCCGCCGATGACTTCGGAGCGGATCGAGGCGATCAGGTCGCGCAGATACGGCCGCTCGGCCTGTTCCAGCAGCGCGGAAAACGCCTGCTCCAGCGGCAGGCCGGCTTCCAGCAAACTGGCCAGCTGGCGCGTAAACAAGGCCAGCTCGGTGCTGGACAGGCGCTCGCCGAAGCCGCGCCGCCTGGTGACGCCGGCAGCATCGACCTGCGCGGCGATCGGTTCGACGGCCAGCGGCACCAGGCCTTGCACGCGCAGCTCGGCGCGCGCGGAACGGGGACTGTCGGCATTGAGCACGCCCTTGCGGGTGGCGCCCTGGGCGTCGACGGCTTCATAACGGAATGCGGGCATGGTGGCGGGCCTAGTCTTTGGTCACGCGCAGCAATTCGGCCTGCGTGGTGGTGCCGTCGCGCAGCCAGCGTTCGCCGTCGTCGCGCATGCTCGTCATGCCGTCCTGCAGGGCGACGGCGCGCACTTCCGCTTCCGAAGCGCGGTTGTGGATCTGCGCGCGGATCTGCTCCGTCGTGCGCAGCAATTCATACACGCCCACGCGGCCCTGGTAGCCGGTCTGGCCGCAATGTTCGCAGCCGACCGCCTGCCAGTACTGGCCATCGAAGGTCTTGCACGCGCCGCACAGTTTGCGCACCAGCCGCTGCGCCAGCACGCCCAAGAGAGACGACGACAGCAGGAACGGTTCGATGCCCATGTCGAGCAAGCGCGTGACGGCCGCCGACGCGTCGTTCGTGTGCAGGGTCGCCAGCACCAAGTGGCCCGTCAGCGACGCCTGCACGGCGATCTGCGCCGTTTCCAGGTCGCGGATCTCGCCGATCATGATCACATCGGGATCTTGCCGCAAAATCGCCCGCAGCGCCTTGGCAAAGGTCATGTCGATGCGCGGATTGACTTGCGTCTGGCCCACGCCGGCCAGGTCGTACTCGATCGGGTCTTCCACCGTCAGGATATTCGTCGTCGTGGCGTTGAGCATCGACAGCGCCGCATACAAGGTCGTCGTCTTGCCCGAGCCGGTGGGACCGGTGACGAGCACGATGCCGTGCGGCTGCGTGATCAGGCCATCGAACTGCGCCAGCATGGGCGCGCTCATGCCCAGGTGCTGCAGGTCGAGGCGGCCCGCTTCCTTGTCCAGCAAGCGCAATACGGCCCGTTCGCCATGCCCCGTGGGCAGGGTCGAGACGCGCACGTCGACGGGCTTGCCGCCCACGCGCAGGGTGATGCGGCCGTCCTGCGGCAGGCGTTTTTCCGCGATGTCGAGCTGCGCCATGATCTTGATACGCGAGATCAGCGAGCCGTGGATGGCTTTGCGCGGACGCACTACGTCGCGCAGGCTGCCGTCGATGCGGAAGCGCACGACGGACGTTTGCTCGAACGGCTCGATGTGGATATCGGACGCGCCTTCGCGCAGCGCCTGCGTCAGCAGCGCGTTGATCATGCGGATGACGGGCGCGTCGTCGGACGATTCGAGCAAATCCTCGATGGCCGGCACGTCCTGCAGCAGCTTGGTGAGATCGAGGTCGGCATCGAATTCATCGGCCATCTGCGAGGCGTCGCCGCCGCCGCCCGCGTAGGCGCCGGCAATGGCCGCATCGAGCTCGCCGCGCGGCAGCACCGTCAATTGAATCTGGCCGAAACGGCGCGACACTTCGGCAATCGCTGCCGGCGCCGTCGATGCGGCCACCAGTACCTCGACGGGGGCGCCGTCCTGCGCGCCGGGCCGCGCCAGCAAGCCGAAATCGCGCGCGTAGGCGTAGGGAAGCAGATTGCTCATGACTGCCCCATCACTTCTGCGGCTGTTGCTGATACTGCTGCAGCAGCGGCTGCGGCGGCGTAGCGGCATTGGCCGGCGCGCCTGGCGGCGGCGTCGGTGCCGGCGGCACGGGGCGCGTCACCATGTTGCCGCCCACGGGCTGGCCATCCTGCAGGGCCGGCAGCACGGGCGTACCGAGGTCTTTCAGCATCAGGTTGCCCGTGGCCGGCACGGCGGCCGTCTCGGCCGAGCGCATGTAATCGTAGCGGTCGGCCGCCAGGCTGCCGCTCTGCTCCTTGTTGCGCACGATGACGGGGCGCAGGAAGATCATCAGATTGGTTTTCTTGCGCTCGCGCGTCTGGTACTTGAACAGGTTGCCCAGCACGGGAATGTCGCCCAGGCCGCGCACCTTCTCGGCATTGTCGCCCGTGCTGTCCTCGATCAGGCCGCCGAGCACGATGATCTGGCCATCGTCGGCCAGCACATTGTTTTCGATCACGCGGTTGTTGATGGTGATGCCGCTGACGGCCGACGCCGTGGATTTGTCCACGCTCGACGTCTCGTGATAGATGCCCAGCTTGATCGTGCCGCCTTCGGAAATCTGCGGACGCACCTTCAGGGTCAGGCCCACTTCCTTGCGGTCGATGGTCTGGAACGGATTCGTGTTGGTGCCGGCCGTGCTCGTGTACTGGCCCGTCAGGATAGGCACGTTCTGGCCCACCTTGATGGTCGCCAGCTCGTTGTCCAGGGTGATCAGGTTCGGCGTCGACAGGATATTGGCGTTGCCGTCCGATTCCAGCGCATGCGCCACGGCGCCCAGGCCCAGCGCGCCGTTGATCTGCTTGAAGATGCCCAGGGTCAGGCCGCCCGTCGGCAAGACCTTGCCGCCGCCCGTGGCGATGGCGCCGATGTTGTTGGTGGTGCCCGAAGCGAACGACTGCAGCGCGCCCACGCGGTAGTTGCTGGTGCTGTCGCCGGAAAGCCCCAGCCACTGCACGCCGAATTCGGACGCCTTGGCCGACGTCACTTCGACGATCAGCGCCTCGATGTAGACCTGGGCGCGACGCACGTCGAGCTGGTCGATCACGGCGCGCAGGTTGCGGTAGACGGCTTCGTTGCAGGTCAGGATCAGGGTGTTGGTGGAAGCATCGGCCTGGATGAAACCGGCCGCCCCGCCCGACGACAGCTGCTGCGGCCCGTTGCTCAGCGATGCGCCGCCCGTGGTGCCGCTTTGCGTATTGCCGCCCAGGCCAGTGCTGTTCATGCCGCTGTTGTTCTGGCTGATCTGGTTATTCGTATTCTGGTTGCCGACGCCCTGCTGCGCCGTGGCGGCCGTGCCGTCCGACGTCACCACCGAGCGCAGGGTCTGCGCCAGCTTGGTGGCGTCCGCATTTTTCAGGTACACCACGTGCACGTTGCCCAGCTGCGTGGTGGGCTGGTCCAGCTTCGAGATCAGCGACTTGGCCAGGTTGGCGCGCGCCGCCGACGGCGCGCGCAGCACCAGCGAATTGGTGCGCGGGTCGGCCAGCACGGAGACCTTGCCCGCGTCTGCTCCTGCGGCGGCGCCCGCATTCCCGCCTTCCATCAGTTTGTTCACCATCGAGGCCAGGTCGGATGCGATGGCATAGCGCACGGGGATCACGTCCAGGTCCGTCGAGGCGGGCACGTCGAGCGCGGCGATGATCTTCGCCAGGCGCTTGAGGTTATCGGCGTAATCGGTGATCACCAGCGAGTTGTTGCCCGGGTTGGCGTTGATCGTGTTGTTCGGCGAAATCAGGGGGCGCAGCACGGCCAGCAGGTTGGCCGACGATTCGTAGTTCAGGTAAAACACCTGGGTAGCGATCTGGTCGCCCTTCACCTGGCTGCTGCCGTTGCCCACCTGGGTCGGCACCGATTGCAGCTTGGCGTCCGCTTCGGGCACCACCTTCGCATAGCCGTCGCCGGAGACCACCGCGTAGCCCTGCAGGCGCAGCGCGGAAGCGAGCAGCCCGAAGGCCTGCGACTTGCTGATCGATTTTTCCGACACCAGGGTGATCGTGCCCTTGACGCGCGGGTCGATGACGAAATTGATGTTGGTGTAATGGCCCACCGCCTTGATCACCGATTCGATGTCGGCGCCGACGAAATTGAGCGCCGCCTCATCGCCGGGCGCGGCCCAGACGGGCGCCGGCATGCCGGCCACGGAACAGCACAGCAAGGCGGCGGCCGACAGGCGGCGCAGCGAGAAGGAGGAGGTAATTGGGCTCACGGATGGTTTTTTCATTGTCTGAACTCTAAGGCGATGATGTTTTTTTCGCTATTGCTACGGCGCTGTCCCAGCAAATTCAACAAACTCGCCAAGGTCTCTTCATATCCTGCTGCGGCCTGGGCCTGGCCGGAAAACTGCATGCGCCCCTGTTGCAGGCTGCCGCTGCCGTCAAGCAGCAGCGGTCCCTTGATGGAGCGCAAGGTCAACGTCGCCTGCTGCCCCTGCCAATCGAAATCGAGCTCGTAGCTGCCCAGCGGACGCAAGGACGACAGGCGCGACGCCATGTCCGTCATCTGCAGGGTGGTGCGGCCGACGGCGGAAAACTGCCGCTGCTCAAGGGCCAGCTGCAAGGTGCTCCACGACAGGCGCATGCTGCCCGTCGGCGCCACGGTATTTAACGGTGCTCCGAGACCGCCGAGGCCGTCGGCCGGCAGCAGCAGGGCCGCCGGGCTGACTTGCCAGTGCGACCACGAGCCGCGCAGGTTCACCGGCTGCGACAGCGCCTGCGGATTCTGCAGTTCCACGTCCGCCGATCCCCACAGCACCGAGGGAGAAATGCGCCAGCTGAAACGCCCCGGCAGCAGGGGCGTCACGGCGCCGTTCGCACTGGCCGCCCCGCCGATAAAGGCCGAGCCGCGCCACAGGGTACCTTGCGCGTCGCCCAAGGTCAAACGTCCGCCCGTCTGCTTTTCCACGATGCCAGCGACCCAGCTGGCCGGGAAAAACACCAGCAGGGTGACGCAGACGCTGACGATGATGGCCAGCAGCCAGCCAAGCAGGCGCATCATCGTGCCGCGCCCGGGCTCTGGTGCAGGGTCAGGCTGGCGTCGACCAGGCCCGCCACCGCCTTGTCCTGCACCGTCTGCGCCGTGATCTTCGCTTCCTGCACGGCGATGCGGCCTTCGCGGCGCAAGCCGTCCAGCCACAGCATGACGCTGGCGAACGGCACGCCGTTCAACTGCACGCGCGCATACTCTCCCGTCAGCGACAGCGATTGCGGCGCCAGACCGCGCGCCTTGAGCGAGGCGTCGAGGCTTTCGCGGCTCATGGGTGCCACCTGCACGGGCGCCTGGCGCGCCAGCTCGCCCGCTTCACGCGCCAGCGCCTGCAGCTGGGCCGCGTTCTGGCGCAGCTCGGGCAAGCTCTTTTGCAAGGCGATGCGGCCCGTCCAGGCCGGCTCGAAAAACACGGCATAGACGAGGGCCAGCCCCGCCACCACGCCGCCGATGCTCAAGAGCTTGCGCTCCTGCTGCGTGCGCTCGGCCCAGAAGGCCTGCACGGCCTGCTGCTTGACCATCCACGCGGCGCGCGCCTTGTTCACTGCTGCACTCATGCTTTTGCTCCCGTGGCCGGCGTGATTTTCCACACGCCAGGCGCCGTTTCATTCAAGGCCAGCTTGCGCGCGGCCAGGCCGTCGCGCACCTGCGCCTGGGCGCTGGCGTCGACCATGTCCGGCTTCAGCTTGACGATCAGGCTGCGCTCGCGGTATTCCAGCGAGGCCACCACGCCGCGCCCGGCCAAGCCGCCCAGCGCCTCGCCCAGGGCCGCGCTCATGCTGGTGAAGTCATCCATGCTTGCCTGCCCGCTTTGCAGGCGGGCGGCGGCGATATTGCGTCGCATCTGCTCCGCTTCCAGCCCATACACGGGCGCTTCGTTCGGATACGCAGCCTTGAAGGTTTGCTGCATCGAGGTGCGCACGGTGGCGGCCTCGCGCTTCAAACGCATCCATTCGATATTCATGCCGGCCAGGTTGACGACCACGGCCAGCAGCGCCAGACGGATGGGCCAGCGCCAGCGGCGCCACTCGGTGGCCGATCCCGTCGCCGTGCCCAGCGCAGGCGCCAGGTCCAGTCCCGCGCCCCTGGCGCCGGCGATCCAGTGCGCCCAGTGGTCGGATTCCACCGTCACGCCATCCATGCCGGCGGCCAGCTGTTGATACTGCGCCAACTCGGCCTGCGCCACATAGACCGTCAGGGGCACGTCGCCGGCAAACGCGCGCGTCGTCAGCAGCGCCTGCTGCGGCTGGGCCGACAAGACCAGGCCCAGGCCCTCTTGCGGCGCCTGGCGCAAGGCCAGTTCCAGGCCGTCGCCGGCCGCGTGCAAGGATGCCGTCACGCTGCCCGGCTGCAAGGGCAGGCACAGCTGCGAAGGCAGCAGCGCCACCTTGCGCGCGCCCTGCGCCAGCAAGGCTTTCACGAGTACCTCGGCCCAGGCGCGCTGCGCCACGGCCACCGTGCGCATGCCGGCAGCGTCGGGCGCGCCGGCGGCCAGCAGGCAATCCTGGGCGTCGCCGAGGATGTGTTCTTCCACCAGTCCCGGCAAGGCCGCGCGCAAACGGGCGCCGGCCAGCGGCGGGGCTTTCAGGCGCAGCAGGGTCACATCGGCCGCCGCCAGCAGCAGCACCACCTGCTTCGCGCCGGCGATCAGCTGGCCCAGGCTGCCCAGCGGCGCGCTGCCCTGCTGCAGCAAGGCGCCGCCGTCGCCGGCCAGCACGAAGGAGCAGGCGGGCGCGCTGTCGGTGGACGCCTTGGCCGGGTGACGGATATACAATATTGTCAAAGTGACTCGCTTTCAGCTGTTAATTTTCCCGCAGCCAGACCAGGCTGGTGGTGCGTTGCGGATCCGTTTTTCGATTGACGAGCGCCACGGCATCGAGGGCGGCACGGTCCAGCCGCACGCGGATGACGGTAAGGAAGTAGCGGCTCTTCACGTCAAGCTCGACGCCCTCAATCAGTGCAGCATTAATATTATTCTGGAAATTTAACTTATCGACAAACTTTTTACGCGGATTGCTCAAGGTCAGGGCACTGGCCTCGGACAAGGACATCATCGTCACGGCCGCCAGCACCTCGGCCGGCGCCGTATTCACGTTCACGGGCGTGAGCTCCGGCAGGACGATGACGAAGTCGCGCAGCTTCTCGATGGCCTGCGGCGTATAGCCGGGCACGGCCAGCAAATCCTCGACCTGCGTGAACGCCACCGGCTCGCTGCCGCCGCCCGTGGCCGGCTTGGCGGCGGGCGTCTTGCCGTCGGCGCCGCTGTCGGCGGTGCGTGGTTTCGGCCGCGCGCGCAGCACGGCATCTGCCGTCGCCTGCGCCAGGGAACTATCGAGCTGCAAGTTAGCCAGCAAGCGCTGGTACGCCTGCACGTTGGGCTGGCTGACGATGCCCGTCGCGGTGGCCAGGTTGGTGATATTGAAACGCGCCTGCGCATCGAGCGCGCGGCCCGAGACGGTGGCATCGAATTTTTCCGTGTCGACCTTTTCGCGGTCCACGTAATCGTCGAGCCGCGCTTCCTCGATGGGCGTGGCCCAGACGCCATCGAGCGCCGTCAGCATGGGATTGTCCTGGCGCAGCCAGAAGCGGGCGAAGTCGACCATGCCGCGCATGGCCCACTGCGTCTGCAGGCGCAGGCGCTGGTTTTCCATCGAGCGCACCTGCACCTGTTGCTGCCAGAACAGGCTGGCGACGACGGTGATGGCCAGCGCCGTCAGCAGCAAGGCCGTGATGACGGCCACGCCGCGCTGGCGCACCGGGAGAATGAACGGCGTCATCCCGGCCCCAATAAAAAGACTTTGGACAGGCCCGCGTCCTGGCCCGGCATCTGCAAGGTCACTTCCAGGCCCGGCACTTGCGTGGAGATGGTGGCGCCCGCCGTCAGCACGTTCCAGGCGCCATTGTTCCAGCCCCGCATGACCATGCTGTCGACGCCGCGCATCAGGGTCACGTCGGTGCTGGAGGTATCGGTATCGTCGCGCGCCGCCTGCCACAGGGTGTCGAGCACGGCCAGGTCGCGCGTGCCGTTCGACTCGCGCCGCGTCAGCACGCCGCCGCGCAGGCGGTAAGTGACCACTTGCAACTGCTGCGGCTCCTGTTCCGACGCGGCCAGGCGCACCAGGGTCAGGCGGTCGGTCTCGGCTGTCAGGTTGGTGCGGCCATTCAGCAGATTGTTGTTCTGGCCGGCGCCGGCCAGGTGGTCGCAATCGCTCTGCATCTGGGCAAACGCCAGCTGCATGCCGCGCGCCTGCTCAAGCTGGCTGGTCAGCACTTCGCGCGAGCGCATGATGCTGTCCAGGCCGCGCCAGCCCAGCACGGCGACCATGGCCAGGATGCCGATCGCCACGAGCAGCTCGATCAGCGTGAAACCGTCAGCAGGAACAGGGCGGCGCGCCATCAGTCGTTAAAGGAAAGCAAGACCAGGCGCACGATGCGCCGGGCCGGGTATTGCACGTCATATACGTTGACGCGCACCTGGCGGATGCGGGGATTCGGCGTGGCCACCACTTCTTCCTCGCAGATGAGTTTTAAGTCGCCCTGCGGGCAGTCGACCGTGCGCTTGCCCGTCTGCGGGAACGTCTTCGCCAGGCGCAAGCGCACCAGGTGGTTTTCCGCCGACCAGGTGGCCATCATGGCGCTGCGCAAGCCGTCGCTGTTCTGCGTCAGGCTGCCGACGGCGCGCAAGGAGGCGCCCAGGGCCGTGCCGACGATGACGAGGGCGACCAGTACTTCCAGCAAGGTGAAGCCGCGCTGGCGGCGAAACGCGCGCCGCATCATTGCTCGACCGTGAAGTGGCCGATACCATCGGCGCGGATGGCCACGCTGCGCTCGCCGCTGGCCAGGGTCAGCACGAAAGGCTTGTCGACCGGTTCGCGGCCGAAGATGATGCGCAGCGGCTGGGCCACGCTATTCGACGGCTGCACGCTGAGCAGCATGGGGGTATTCGCAAACGCGCGCTCGCGCAGCAAATCGTCCTGCGTCACGGGTTGCCACAGCTTTTCATTGAGGACCAGGAAACGGTATTGATTTTCGTCCGCCTCGAACGCCACTTGCCGGCTGCGCACGATGGCTTCATCGCGCGCCAGCTGCAGCAGCAGGGCGATGCGCTCGGCTTCCTTTTGCAGCGCCTGCTGGCCGTTCGGCATCGCATTCAGCGACACCAGGCCCAGGGTGACGCCGATGATGACCATCACCACCAGCAGCTCGATCAGCGTGAAGCCGCTGGCGCGTGGCCGGGGCAGTGCGCGACCGGTGGTCATGGCAGGCATGCAATGGAAAACTTACAGTTCCCAGGAACCGATATCGGCATCGTCCCCGCTACCGCCAGGCTGGCCGTCGGCGCCCAGCGAGATCAGGTCAACTTCGCCCTTCACGCCCGGCGACAGGTACTGGTAAGGATTGCCCCATGGATCTTTCGGCATCTTTTCCAGATAGCCGCCCGCTTTCCAGCCATTCGCGGCCGGTCCCGTGGTCGGTTTTTCGATCAGCGCCTGCAAGCCCTGCTCGGTGGTCGGGTAGCGCTGGTTATCCAGGCGATACAGTTTCAAGGCTTGCATCACGGTGGCGATGTCGACTTTCGCCGCCGCCACTTTCGACTCGCCCGTGCGGGCGATCAGCTTGGGCACCACCAGCGAGGCGAGGATGCCCATGATCACCACCACGACCATGATTTCGATCAAAGTGAAGCCGCGCGCGCGGCGCTGGCGTATCGGATGGTTTGCTGCGTTTTGCATATGAAAGAGAGAAGAAGGTGAGTAATGAGAGCAGAGTATAAAGCGGAAATATGACAAAGCCTGTCATATGGGGAAAAATTTGTGCGGCGGCCGTCAGGCGGGCAAGACCACTTCGCCGCAAACGGCGCAGCCGGGGTCGCGCGCGACGCGCATGCTGCTCCATTCCATGTGCAAGCCGTCGAGCAGCAGCAGGCGTCCGGCCAGCGATTCGCCCACGCCCATGATGAGTTTCAAGGCCTCGGCCGCCTGCATGGCGCCCACCACGCCCACCAGCGGCGCGAACACGCCCATGGTCGAGCACGCCTCGTCCGTGAACTGCTGCTCCTGCGGAAACAGGCAGGAATAACAGGGTTGCGTGCCCGTGCGCGGGTCGAACACGCTCACTTGCCCGTCGAAACGGATCACGGCGCCCGACACCAGCGGCACCTTGTGCGCCACGCAGGCGCGGTTGACGGCGTGGCGCGTGGCGAAGTTGTCGGTACAGTCGAGCACCACCGTGCTGGAGCAGACCAGTTCGGCCAGGCGTGCGCCGTCCAGACGCTCCTGCAAGGCGATGATGGCTATCTCGGGATTGATGCCGGTCAAGGTTTCGCGCGCCGACAGCACTTTCGGCTGGCCCACGCGGGCCGTCGTGTGGGCGATCTGGCGCTGCAGATTGGTCAGGTCGACCGTATCGTCATCGACCAGGGTCAGCTTGCCGACGCCGCTGGCGGCCAGGTACATGGCCGCCGGCGAGCCGAGCCCGCCCGCGCCGATCACCAGCACATGCGCGTCGAGCAAGGCTTGCTGGCCTTCGATGCCGATCTCGTCTAACAGGATGTGGCGCGAATAGCGCAGCAGTTGGGCGTCGTTCATGGCGGCGACTACGGTTTGCGCACGGGAATCTTCTTGTCGTCCGCCTTGATGTCGGAAGCGATTTCCGGCTTGGCGCCGATCTTCTCCACCTTCGGGTCCACCTTGGCCAGCTGCACCGGCAAGCCCTGGAAGTGGTTCAGGGCTTGTTGCAGCTGGAAATCATCCTTGGCGCCGTATTCGAGCGGCTTGCGCTTTTTCGCCGTGGCGATCAGGCGCTGCTCTTCTTCCAATTGATCCTGCATGCCTTCCATGGTCGGCTTGGCCGCTTCCGGCTTGCCATCGTCGCTGCTCAGGTGTTTTTCCAGGTCCGCCTCGCGCACGCGCAGGCTGTTCCAGCCGTCGCCTTCGGCCGTTTCATCGACCAGCAAGTCGGGCACGATGCCGCGCGCCTGGATGGCCCGGCCTTTCGGCGTGTAGTAGCGGGCCGTCGTCAGCTTGACGGCCGTGTCGGCCGTGATCTGACGCAAGGTTTGCACGGAACCCTTGCCGAACGTCTGCGTGCCGATGACGGTAGCGCGATGGTAATCCTGCAAGGCGCCGGCGACGATTTCCGAGGCGGACGCGGAACCGGCATTGACCAGCACCACCAGAGGCACGGTTTTCAGCGCGGCCGGCAGCTTGGCCAGCGGGTCGGCCTTGGCGCCCGGCGGCGCATAAAATTCGCGGCGACCATAAAACACCTGTTTCGATTCCGGCAACTGCCCCTTGGTCGAGACGATCACGGAATTCCCCGGAAGAAATGCCGTCGCCACGCCGATCGCACCCGGCACGACGCCGCCGGGATCGTTGCGCAAGTCCAGCACCAAGCCCTTGAGCTTGGGGTCTTGCGCATACAGCGCGTTGATCTTTTTGACCATGTCATCGACGGTCGGTTCCTGGAACTGGGCGATGCGCAGCCAGGCATAGCCGGGCGCGACCATCTTGGCCTTCACGCTCTGCACGCGGATTTCCTCGCGCACGATGGGGAAGACCAGCGGCTTGCTTTCGCCCTTGCGCGACATTGTCAGCACCAGCTTGCTGCCCGGCTGGCCGCGCATCTTCTTGATGACCTCTTCCAGCTGCATGCCCTTCAGCGGCAGATTGTCGAGGCGGGTGATGAAATCGCCCGCCAGGATGCCGGCCTTGGCGGCGGGGCTGTCTTCGATGGGCGAGACGACTTTCACATAGCCGTCTTCCATGCTCACTTCGATGCCGATGCCGACAAACTTGCCCTGCACGCTTTCGCGCATTTCCTTGAAGGCATTCTTATCGAGATAGACGGAATGCGGGTCCAGCGAGGACACCATACCGGAAATGGCTTCCGTCAAGAGTTTCTTGTCTTCCACCTTCTCGACGTAATCGGTCTTGATCAGGCCGAAGACGTCGGACAGCTGGCGCAGCTCGTCGAGCGGCAGCGGGGCATTCGTGATTTTCTGCGCCACGGCCGGGAACTGCAGCGACATGCCGATGCCGGCCAGTACGCCCAGACCGATCAGGCCGATACTTTTGACTTTGATACCCATGTATTCTTCGCAATCTACAATTTTGCTGCCGCAGCAATGGTGGGAACTTAAAACTTCACCCAGGTGGCGGGGTCGAAGGCGCGGCCCTGATGACGCAATTCAAAGTATAGCCCTGATTCCTCGTTGCCGCCGCTGTTGCCCGCGCTGGCAATGGCGTCGCCGCCTTTGACGGCATCGCCCACGCGTTTCAGCAAGGATTGGTTATTGCCATAAATACTCATGTACTGGCCGCCATGGTCGACGATGATCAAATTGCCGAAACCGCGCAGCCAGTCGGAAAACACGACGCGGCCCCCGGCGATGGCGTGGATTTCGCTGCCTTCGCCCGTGCGGATGAACACGCCCTTCCAGCTGGGGCCGTCACCGCGCTTGCTGCCGAAGCGGGCGGCGATCTTGCCCGCCACGGGCGCGCGCAGCTGCCCTTTCATGCTGGCAAAGGCACCGGCCGGCGCGGCCGGGCCCAGGCTTGGGCGTTCCGGCTCCGGTTCCGGCTTCGGCTCGGGTTTCGGCGCCACCTTGGCCACTTGCGGCGGCTCGTCGTCGTCGATCGGTTCGAGCTTCACGGGCGGCGGTGGCGGCGTCTGCGGCTTGATCTTGCCCGATTTGTTTTGTTGCTCTTTCGCAATGCGTTCGCGTTCAGCCTGCGCCTGGGCAGCCTTGGCGCGCGCGGCCAGCAGGCGTTCGCGTTTTTCCGCGGCAATCCTGGCATCAGCGGCGGCCTTGGCGGCGGCGCGCTGCTCGGCCAGCAATTGCTGGCGTTTCTTTTCGGCCGCGGCGGCTGCGGCCTGCTCTTCGATCAGTTTCGCCAGCTTGTCGACCAGGTTGCCCATGCGCTGTTCGTCGCGCTCGACATTACCCACTTCCTTGCGCTGCGCCACCAGGCGCTGCGACAGGCTCGTCAGCAAGGCGGCGCGGCGCGCCTTCTCCTGCACCAGCAAGGCCTTCTGGTCGCGCTCTTCCTGCGCGATTTCTTCCAGCTCATCCTTGGCGTTCTGCACGTCCGCCTGGTTTTTCTCCACGGCCAGCAAGTTGGCGCGCAAGGCTTCCAGCAGGCGCGCCTGCGCCTGCGACACATACGCCATCAGTTGCAGGTCGCGGTTGATGCGGTTCGGGTTATCGCCCGACAAGAGCAGCTTGATGCGGTCTTCGTTGCCGGCGACATATTGTTCACGCAGCAACTTTGACAGCTGCGTCTTTTGTTTCTCGACGGTGGCCGTCAGCTGCTGGTGCTCCTGCCCCAGCGCCGTCAGCTTCACGCCCGTCTCGCTTTGTTCCTGCGCCAGGTCGCGCAAGGCGCGGTTGGCGTTGGAAATGGCCTCTTCCGACTCGGCCAGGGTATCGGCCGCATCATCCTTGGCGCTTTCCGTGCGGCTGATGTCGCGCTTGAGCGCCGTCAGCTTTTGTTGCAATCCAGCACGTTGTGCTTCCGCGGCCGCTTTCTGCTTGCTGCGTTCGGTGGGCTTGGCACCCTGCGCGGCACCGCTCGACAAGAGCAGCGCTGCGCACAGCATGGCGCCGGCGCGCCACGCCGGCAGGGGTCGTTCAGCAGAGGGGGCGATCGCTGTGCCGCGGAAGAAAGACAACAAGTTACTTGGCCTTCCCTTGGTTCGCCACGGCAGCTTGCGCTGCCGCAATCGCTGCCGGGTCGCCCAGGTAGTAATGACGGATCGGTTTCAGGTCGGCATCCAGTTCATACACGAGCGGCTGGCCGTTCGGGATGTTCAGGCCGACGATGTCGCTGTCGCTGATGCCATCGAGCATCTTGATCAGGGCGCGCAGGCTGTTGCCGTGGGCCGAAATGATGATTTTCTTGCCGGCGCGGATGGCCGGGGCGATTTCCTCATCCCAGGCCGGCATCACGCGCGCCACGGTGTCTTTCAGGCATTCGGTCAGCGGAATCGACGCTTTCGGCAAGCCGGCATAGCGCGGATCGTTGTACGAGGCACGGTCGTCGTTCGCTTCCAGCGGCGGCGGCGGCGTGTCGTAGCTGCGGCGCCACACCAGTACTTGCTCGTCGCCATACTTGGCGGCTGTCTCGCCTTTGTCCAGGCCTTGCAGGGCGCCGTAGTGACGCTCGTTCAGGCGCCAGTCGTTCTTGATCGGCAAATACATCATGTCCATCTCGTCGAGCGCCAGCCACAGGGTGCGGATGGCGCGCTTCAGGACGGAAGTGTAGGCCACGTCGAACGTAAAACCTTCCTGCTTGAGGATCTGGCCGGCGGCCTTGGCTTCGTTGACGCCCTTTTCCGTCAGATCGACGTCGGTCCAGCCGGTGAAGCGGTTATCGAGGTTCCAGGTGGACTCGCCGTGACGCATGAAAACGATTTTGTACATAGTTCTATCTTCTCAAGGGGTTCAAATCAAAAAAGCAAAACGTAAAAAGACCTCGTCCAGCTTCTATTTTATAATGCGCGGATTGACTTAAACCATTGGACCCTACGTGAAATTCATTATCGACCACATTTTTCTGTTTGCCATCGTCATTATTTCCGGCGGCGCCCTCCTCTGGCCACTGCTGTCGATGCGCGGCAAGCGCGCGACCGTGCTGGAAGTCACGCAACTGATCAACCGTGGCAAGACCATCATCGTCGACGTGCGCAGCGCGGAAGAATTCGCCACAGGCCACTTGCCTGACGCAAAAAATATTCCGCTGCCGGAACTGGCAAAACGCATGGGCGAGCTGGAAAAATTCAAAACGCGCCCCATTGTAGTGGTTTGCCAGAAAGGTTCGCGTTCGGCAACCGCCGTCGGCCTGCTGGGCAAAGCCGGTTTCGCTGAGGCAACAAGCCTGGAAGGCGGCCTCGACGAATGGAAAAAGCAGGGTTTGCCATTGAAAACCCTGTCGCTGGCGAAGTAAGCCGGCATTTAACTAGAAGGAATCATCATGACCGTCCCCGTAATTGTGTATAGCACCGCCGTGTGCCCGTATTGCGTGCGCGCCGAGCGCCTGTTGGAAGCCAAGGGCGTCGCCGTGCAAAAGATCCGCGTCGACCTCGACCCGGAAGAACGCATCAAGATGATGGAACGCACGGGCCGCCGCACGGTGCCGCAAATCTATGTGGGCGACACCCACGTGGGCGGATTCGACGATTTGTATGCGCTCGATCAAGCTGGCAAGCTCGACCCCTTGTTAAATGGCACGGCAGCCTGATATAAAGCGGGTTCGAGAAATTGCTTGGTTTTTTGTCGTATTGTTTTGATACAATTGCCCTCGCACCTGATCTGGCCGCGCCTATCCGGCGCGGTTTGAATACTGCAAGCACCATATTTGAACGGTGTGCCGTTCTTGTCCTTTACAACGAAAGCGTTCCATGTCTGACGAAAACCTGCAACCAGTCTTCCAAATCCAACGCGTCTACCTGAAAGACATGTCGCTGGAACAACCAAATTCCCCAGCTATTTTCCTGGAACAAGAAGCGCCAGCGATCGAAGTAGCTCTGGACGTGGGCGCTGCACCTCTGGCCGACGGCATCTTCGAAGCCACCGTGACCATCACCGTCACCGCCAAAGTCGGCGATAAAGTCGCTTTCCTGGTCGAAGGCAAGCAAGCCGGTATCTTCGAAGCACGCAATATTCCTGCCGATCAACTCGATCCGCTGCTGGGAATCGGCTGCCCGAACATCATCTACCCTTACCTGCGCGCCAACATCGCCGACGTGATCACCCGTGCCGGCTTCCCGCCAGTGCACCTGGCCGAGATCAACTTCGAAGTGTTCTACCAACAACGTCTGCAAGCTATTGCTGACGCCGCTGCAGCAGCACCAGCAGCCAGCGAAACGCACTAAGCTCTTGCAAGACCCCGCCGGCCGTCAAGGCTGGCCTGACACGGCGGCCTGGCCGCCGTGTTTCGTTAAGGTTCAAAATATCATGTTGAAAAGTGCGCTCTTGAGCAAGTTCCGCTGGATGGCCGGCGCCGTACTGTTGCTGGCGACCGCCGCCAGCCACGCCGTCGATTTCAAGACGGTGGGAGCCAACCCCGTGATCCTGTATGACGCGCCGTCCTCAAAGGGCGGCAAGCTGTACGTGGCGCCGCGCGGCATGCCGCTGGAAGTCGTGCTCAGCTACGGCGACTGGGTCAAGGTGCGCGACGCCAGCGGCGAAATGGCCTGGACGGAAGCCAAGGGCTTGTCGGCCAAGCGCAACGTCGTGGCGCGCGCCGCGAACCTCAAGGTGCGCGCCAGCCCCGACGACACCGCCTCCGCCATCATCCTCGTCGACAAGGGCGTGCTGCTGGAAATGAGCGAGCAACCGAGCTCCGGCTGGGTCAAGGTGCGCCACAAGGATGGCCAGAGCGGCTACGTCAAGACCAGCGAGGTGTGGGGCCTGTAAGGCCCGCCCTGCGCACCGGGCGACCGGCCCGGGCGCCGCACCCGTTTCTTCCGCCCCACTGAGGTTGCATGCAAGTTTCTCCAGATACATCTCCCGCCGCCAAGGCCCTGCCCCGCAAGATCACCATCCTCGGCGCCGGCGCCTGGGGCACGGCCGTGGCCATGGCCCTGGCCGGCCGCCACGACGTGCTGCTGTGGGGCCGCAACGGCGAGGCCATGGCCGCCATGGCCGCCAGCGGCGAAAACAGTTATTTACCGGGCTTCCCTTTGCCGCCGCAGCTGCGCATCAGCGCCGATTTCGACGCTGCCGTCGCGCATGCCGGCGGCGAGCATGGCCTCCTGATCGCCGCCTGTCCCGTGGCGGGCTTGCGGCCCATGTTGCATCAGCTGAAAGACAAGGCCATCGGCAGCCTGGTGTGGCTATGCAAGGGGTTTGAAGGCGGTACGGGCTTGCTGCCGCACCAGATCGTGCAAGAAGTGCTGGGCGACAATATCCCCGGCGGCGCCCTGTCCGGTCCCTCGTTCGCGCAGGAAGTGGCGCGCGGCTTGCCATGCGCGCTGACCATCGCTTCGCACAGCGCGCCATTGCGCGGCGCCGTCGTCTCGGCCTTGCATGGCGGCACCATCCGCGTGTATGCGAGCGAAGACCTGGTGGGCGTGGAAGTGGGCGGCGCCGTCAAGAACGTGCTGGCCATTGCCACGGGCGTGGCCGACGGCCTGGGCCTGGGTTTGAATGCGCGCGCCGCGCTGATCACGCGTGGGCTGGCGGAAATCACGCGCCTGGGCACGGCCCTGGGTGGTCAGGCGGAAACGTTCATGGGCTTGACGGGCATGGGCGACTTGATTCTCACCTGCACGGGCGACCTGTCGCGCAACCGCCGGGTCGGCCTGGGCCTGGCGCAAGGCAAAGCCCTCGATACCATCGTGGCCGAACTCGGTCACGTGGCCGAAGGCGTGCCGTGCGCCAAGGCCGTACGCGAACTGGCGCGCCGCATGGGCGTCGACATGCCGATCACCAACGCGGTGGCCGGCGTGCTGTTCGATGGCGATTTGCCGCACGTGATGGTGCAGCAGTTGCTGTCGCGCGATCCGCGCGCCGAGGCGGCCTGAGCCACTAGGGGGAAGCTAGCGCCCCGCCTTGTGCATGAGTATGGTCAGCAATAATAGACTGTCTGCGCGCGCTTCCAGCGCGTGCGCCTGGCCGCCGAGCAGGTACAGCATCTGCCCCGGCCCCAGCAGGTGCTCGCCGCCATGCGCCGTCACCGCCACCTGCCCTTGCAGGCACAGCAAGGTGATTTCACCGAGCACATGATGCTCGGGCATGGTCTTGCCCTTGGGCATGCACATGCGGATCAATTCCAGTTCATCCGTCCTGGCCAGCGCGATGGCGGAAAACTGCGACAGGTCGTCGCCATCCCGGCGCAGCACCTCGATCACCTGTCCTGAACTTGCGTGCTCCAGTGCCATCATGTGCTCCTTCGGCAATTACTCGGTGACTTCCTCCGGCTCTTTCGCGCCGCGCATCCACTCGACCAGCGGCCACGCATCCTTCAAGCCCTCCGCCAGGGTCGGCAGCAGTTTCTCGGGTGCGTTGACGGGCAGCGGCACTTCGGTCCAGACAAAAAAGCTCTTCAGCTTGATGAATTCGATATGTTCGGCGTCCGCCTCGAAGCCCTTGGGCGGGCGCTGCAACTTGCCCTCGTTCTGGATGGTGCCGAAACGGGCCTTCAAGCGCTTATTTTTCAGCACTTTGGAAAAACCTGGCGCGTCGTTGACCATGTGCTCGCGCAGCGCCTTCAGGCGGCCCGGTGGCGGCATGTATTCGCCGGCGCCGAACAGCAGATTGCCCTGGCCGTCGATCTGCAGATAATACGTGGGTCCGCCCGCCTTGCTGGGACGGCGCATGTCGTTCGGCGCGATGGCGGCCGAAAAGCGCGTTTTATACGGGCTCTTGTCGTGCGCGAAACGCACGTCGCGGTTGATGCGGAACAAGGCCTTCTTCGGATTGCAGTATTTCACGGCCGGATCGAACTTGCCCAGCTCACCGATCAGCGACGTCACCAAGGCGAGGAATTCCTCGCGCAGGATGTCGTAGCGGGGCTTGTTCATGACAAACCAGGGACGGTTGTTGTTGTCGCTCAGTTCACGTAAAAATTGGGTCAAATCACGCACATGCATGTGTCAAATTCCGATCAGCAACTATTTGGAAAGCTCTTTCGGGATGGGGCGCTTGCCCACCATCACGTCGAGTGCCGCTTCGCGATTCTTGCGCAGCACCGTCATTTTAGCTTTTTCGCCGGGCGGCAGTTGGGCGATCAGGTTGAGCATTTCCGTCGTGTCGCCGACAGGCTTGCCTTGCACCGTCAGCAGGATGTCGCCGGGCACGATGCCCGCCTTGTCGGCCGGGCCGTTGCGCACCACGCCGGCGATGATGGCGCCGCTCGACCGCTGCAGGTTGAAGCTTTGCGCCAGCTCGGGCGTGATGTCCTGCGTTTCCACGCCGATCCAGCCGCGCACCACGTGACCATCCTTGATGATGGCTTCCATCACCGTCTTGGCCGTCGAGACGGGAATGGCGAAGCCGATGCCGACGGAGCCGCCGCTTTGCGAGTAAATCGCCGTATTGATGCCGATCAAGTTGCCGCGCGTATCGACCAGGGCGCCGCCCGAATTGCCGAAGTTAATCGCCGCATCCGTCTGGATGAAGTTTTCAAAGCTGTTGATGTGCAGGTTGTTGCGGCCCAGGGCGGAGATGATGCCCATGGTCACCGTCTGGCCCACGCCGAACGGATTGCCGATGGCCAGCACCACGTCGCCCACGCGCGCCAGTTCCGACTGGCCCAGCACGATGACGGGCAGCTTGTCGAGGTTGATCTTGATGACGGCCAGGTCCGTTTCCGGGTCCAGGCCCACCACCTTGGCGGGCGCCTTGCGGCCGTCGGTGAGCACCACTTCGATTTCGTCGGCGCCTTCGACCACGTGGTTGTTGGTCAGCACATAGCCTTCATGGCTGACGATGACGCCCGAGCCGAGGCTGTTTTTCAAGTCCTCGTCATCCTCGCCGTCCGGGTCGCGGTCGCCGAAGAAACGTTTAAAGAAGGGATCGCGCGCCAGAGGATGGGCGCCGCGCTTGGGCACTTGCAGGGTGAGGATGTTGACGACGGCGGGCATGGCGCGCGCCGCCGCGTCGCGGTAGGAACCGGGCGCCAGGCTGCTCGACGCCGTTTCCACCACGGGCACCGGCTTGGCGGGAGAGCCCAGCTGCTGTACCCGGCTGGCCGGGCGCAGCGCGCCGTACACAAAGTACAACGCCAACGCGATCGTCACGGTTTGCGCAAACAATAACCAGAATCGTCGCATACAGTTCTCTGCCCAGGTCAGCCGGCCGGTGCCGGAACGGCTTATTTTGCCAGATTGTTGCTGTTGCGTGCGTTCTGCTGCAGGGAGTCGCGGATTTCACGCAGCAGCACGATGTCTTCCGGCGTGGCCGGTGCCGGGGCCGGCGCGACCGGTTCGCTGCGGCGGGCCTTGTTCATCAGGCGCACCATCTGGAAGATGATAAAAGCCAGAATGATGAAGTTGAGCAAAATGGTGAGGAAGTTACCGTAGGCCAGCACGGCGCCCGCTTTTTTCGCTTCCACCAGGGTCATCGTCGTCGCCTGGCCATTCAGGGGCAGATAGTAATTGGCGAAATCGAGGCCGCCGAAAATACGGCCGATAGGCGGCATGATCACGTCTTGCACCAAGGAATCGACAATCTTGCCGAAGGCGCCGCCGATAATGACACCAACCGCCAGATCGACGACGTTGCCTTTCATTGCAAATTCTTTAAATTCCTTCATCATTGCCATGAATTTCTCCTTCGGATATGTATAAAAAACATGCCGATCATACTATTGATTCCTGGGGATACCAACTTGTGGTTGCCGGCAGGACCAATTCGTGCACAGCCGCGCGCATCTAGTTCGAAAGAACTAGCCACCTCCTGCAAAAGTATATAAATTATGGTACAAGCAACGTTTTTGTTTTATTCGTTGTTTGCTTCACTTATAATTTGCGGTTGCCAGAAGTGGCTTTTTCACTTCCGGATAATCAACAAGAAACTGGCACGGGCTGCGCCATAGTCCGAAGTTCCGCAGGGATGTTGCCACTTTACCGTACAAAGATGCGGGTTGCGGCAATCAGTGGGATAGAGCTTCGGCGACGGGTTTTTCGCGGCTGCCACTCATAATAAAGATTCGCATTTTGACTGATTGGGGTTTGCATGAGTAACGAAAAGCAGGTCGATTCAGGCCGTCGCGGCTTGCTCGTCGCCACGTGCGCGGCGGGCAGTGTAGTTGGATTGGCAACCGCGGGAGCCTTGGTAAGCACCTTCCAGCCGTCGGAGCGCGCGAAAGCGGCTGGCGCGCCGGTCGAAGTAGACATCACCACCTTGCAACCCGGCGAAATGCGCACCGTCGAATGGCGCGGCAAGCCGGTCTGGATCCTCAAGCGCACGCCGGAAATGGTCGCGTCGCTGAAAAAGACCGACGGCAAGGTCGCCGACGCCAATTCCCAGCGCAACCCCGCCGAATTCACGCCGTCGTATTGCATGAACGAATGGCGCTCGATCAAGCCTGAAATTCTCGTTGCCGTCGGCATCTGCACCCATCTGGGCTGCTCCCCTTCCTCGAAATTTGCCCCCGGCCCGCAACCGTCGCTGCCCGATGACTGGGAAGGCGGCTTCCTGTGCCCTTGCCACGGCTCCACCTTCGACATGGCAGGCCGCGTGTTCAAGAACAAGCCGGCGCCGGACAACCTGCAAGTGCCGCGCCATATGTACCTGAGCGACACCAAATTGCTGATAGGTAAAGACGAGAAAGGCGAGGCTTGATCATGGCTGCTTTCAAAGAAACGAAGTTCCCGGCAGACGCTCCCGCCGCCGAAAAAGCGCTGGGCTGGGTCGATGACCGCTTTCCCCTGACCAAGCTGTGGAACGACCAATGGGGCAAGTACTACGCTCCGAAAAACTTCAATTTCTGGTACATCTTCGGCTCGCTGGCCATGCTGGTGCTGGTCTTGCAGATCGTCACCGGCATCTTCCTGACCATGCACTACAAACCGGATGCGGCCCTGGCCTTCAATTCCGTCGAGTACATCATGCGCGAAGTGCCGTGGGGCTGGCTGGTGCGCTACATGCATTCGACGGGCGCCTCGGCCTTCTTCATCATCGTCTACCTGCACATGACGCGCGGCCTGCTGTACGGTTCGTACCGCAAGCCACGTGAACTGATCTGGCTGTTCGGTTTCGCCATCTTCCTGTGCCTGATGGCCGAAGCGTTCTTCGGCTACCTGCTGCCATGGGGCCAGATGTCGTACTGGGGCGCGCAAGTGATCGTCAACCTGTTCGGCGCCATCCCGTTCATCGGCCCTGACCTGTCGTTGTGGATCCGCGGCGACTACGTGGTGTCCGACGCCACCCTGAACCGCTTCTTCGCCTTCCACGTGATCGCCATCCCGCTGGTACTGCTGGGCTTGGTTGCAGCGCACTTGATCGCCCTGCATGAAGTCGGCTCGAGCAATCCGGACGGCATCGAAGTGAAGGAAAACCTGGGCGCCGATGGCCACCCCGTCGATTCGATCCCTTCGCATCCTTACTACACCGTGCACGACCTGTTCGGCGTCTCGATCTTCCTCGTCATTTTCAGCGCCGTCGTCTTCTTCGCGCCGGAAATGGGCGGTTACTTCCTGGAATACAACAATTTCCTGCCGGGCGACTCGCTGAAAACCCCGCTGCACATCGCGCCAACCTGGTACTTCACGCCGTTCTACTCGGTGCTGCGTGCCACCACGGCCGACTTCATGTACGTGCTGATGGGTGCCGTGGCCGCCTACGTGGTGTTCATCTGGCTCAAGTCGCGCCTGTCGACGACGGTCAAGTCCATCATCGCCGGCATCGCCATCGTCGCCATCATCGGCATGCTGCCGCAGGTGCTCGATGCGAAATTCTGGGGCGTGGTGTTCTTCGGCGGTTCCGTCGTGATCCTGGCGTTCCTGCCATGGCTCGACCATTCGCCCGTGAAATCGATCCGCTACCGTCCGACCTGGCACAAATATGTGTACGCCATCTTCGGCCTGTCGTTCCTGATCCTCGGCTACCTCGGTACCCAGCCGCCAACGGACTTCAGAACCATCGTGTCGCAAGTGTGCACCCTGATTTACTTCAGCTTCTTCCTGCTGATGCCATGGTGGAGTGCCATGGGCAAGTTCAAGACCGTGCCGTCGCGTGTGACGTTTCACCCGCACTAAGCCGCTCTCACGCCACGCTCAAAGGACATACATCATATGAAGATTGCAAAAAAACTGCTCGCCATCCTGGCACTCGTGCCCGCCATGGCTCTCGCCAGCGAAGGCGGCTTTCCGCTGGACAAGGCGCCTGACCGCCAGACCAACATGGCAGCGCTGCAACATGGCGCCAAATTGTTCGTCAATTATTGCCTGAATTGCCACGCTGCCGTGTCGATGCGCTACAACCGCCTGCGCGACCTGGGCTTGACGGAAGACCAGATCAAGCAGAATCTGTTGTTCTCCGGTGATAAAGTCGGCGACTTGATGACGACCAGCCTGGCGCCGCAGGATGCCAAGGCCTTCTTTGGCGTCGTACCGCCGGATTTGTCGGTAATTTCGCGCGCGAAATCATCTTCCGCTGGCACAGGCGGCGACTACCTGTATACTTACCTGCGTACGTTCTATAAAGACGACACTCGTCCGACCGGCTGGAACAATATGGTCGTGCCGAATGTTGCCATGCCGCATGTATTATGGGAATTGCAAGGTGTCCAGACTGCCAAGTTCGTGGAAGAGAACGATCCGCACGAAGCTGGCAAGAAGATCCACAAATTTACCGGCTTCGAGCAGGTCAAGCCAGGTACGTTGAACAAGATCGAGTACGACAATGCGGTAGCCGACCTGGTCGGCTACATGGAGTGGATGGCCGAACCGGCACAGCAGACACGCAAGCGCCTGGGCGTTTGGGTACTGCTGTTCCTGTCGGTCTTTGCTCTGCTGGCATGGCGCCTTAACGCGTCGTTCTGGAAGGAAGTCAAATAAGTGAGGCGCCGGCCTTAGGCCGGTTTATGCCTGTTTCTGCGTTGTCCGCATGAGTGGACAAGCGACCTGGGGTGAGCCGTTCGCGGCTTCACCCCCTTTGTTTCTAAGGAACTATAAAAAATGATGGTTCTCTATTCGGGTACAACCTGCCCATTTTCGCAACGCTGCCGCCTGGTCCTGTTTGAAAAAGGCATGGACTTCGAAGTGCGCGACGTCGACCTGTTCAACAAACCGGAAGACATCTCGACCATGAATCCGTATGGCCAGGTGCCCATCCTGGTCGAACGCGAACTGATCCTGTATGAATCGAACATCATCAACGAGTACATCGATGAGCGCTTCCCGCATCCGCAACTGATGCCGGCCGATCCGCTGATGCGTGCCCGCGCGCGCCTGATGCTGTTCAATTTCGAGAAAGAACTGTTCGTGCACGTGCACGTGCTGGAAAGCGAACGCGCCAAGAGCAACGACAAGGCCCACGACAAGGCACGCGCGGAAATCCGCGACCGCCTGACGACCCTGGCGCCACTGTTCCTGAAAAACAAGTACATGCTGGGCGACGAATTCTCGATGCTCGACGTGGCCGTCGCGCCGCTGCTGTGGCGCCTGGACCACTACGGCATCGAACTGTCGAAGACGGCTGCACCGCTGATGAAATACGCCGAACGCATCTTCTCGCGTCCTGCCTACATCGAAGCGCTGACGCCATCCGAAAAAGTCATGCGCCGCTAAAAGATATCCCCATAAAGCTGCTGCGCAGCCCGCTCTCGACTAGGCGTTACCCGCCGTACTGAAGTACGGCTGCGTTACTCAAGCCGATATCGGGCTTGCTCGCGACGCTTTCTGGGGCATCTTGGGCCACGTGTTAAAGTTGTTTTTTGCGCTGTCCCAGTCTTTTGAACTACCGGTGCGCCCGCCTCATGCTGACGGGGGCGCTCCCGCCTCACAGTGCCTATCATGTCTGAAATCTCAACCAAACCTTATATGCTGCGCGCCATCTACGAATGGTGCACCGACAGCGGCTACACGCCTTATCTCGCGGTCAAAGTCGATTCGCGCACCACGGTACCGATGGAATACGTGAAAAAGGGCGAAATCGTGCTCAACATCAGCTTCGGCGCCACCAGCGGCCTGAAGATGGACAACGACGCCATCCGCTTCCACGCCCGCTTTGGCGGCGTCTCGCGCGAAATCTACGTGCCGGTCGACAACGTGATGGCCATCTACGCCAACGAAAACGGCCAGGGCATGGCCTTCGAGCCCGTGCTGGGCAACGATGACCCCGACGCGCAACCGACGGACAGCCCCGCTTCCGCCGACGTGCCGCCGCCCGTGCTCGCCCCCGCCGCCAGCGGCCCGACCCTGTCGTCCGTGCCGGCCAGCTCCCCCGAACAACGCGACAACGCCACGCCCGGCGACGACGAGCCACCAAAAAAAGGCGGCCGCCCGACCCTGACACGCATTAAATAGCGTATAATTCGCAACGCGCAGTTTTTGCCGACTTAGCTCATTTGGTAGAGCAGTTGATTTGTAATCATCAGGTGGCCAGTTCGAAACCGGCAGTCGGCACCAGAATTCAGTAGGAAATCAAAGGGTTACATGCTTCTGCTTGTAGCCCTTTGTCATTTTTCTTTGGCATACCATAGATTGCGTAGGCGCCATGTAGGCATTTTCCGTCGTTACGGTACGCGGATGTCGGATTGACTTGTTTACCTTGCAAGTTAATCGCGATAGAATATATTTCAGCTTACAACTGGGCGCCCTTGAGCGCGTTTTAATGGTACAAATCCCTAAACCAGTACCATCATTTCTCGACAGTTGCGACAAGATCAAAGTTCAAGGGGCCCAACAAGTATGGGCTAGCAAAGACAGAAACAACTACTACACCTGGGACTCTCTCCACGGAGAAATCGAAGGTTTCGATAAGCGCGGCCGCCATCTGGGCGCATTCCATGCTCAATCTGGCGAACAAACAAAAGAAGCAGTTAAAGGGAGGAAGATAAATGTCTAACATGTCATTCATTGACCGCTGCGTTCGTGGTACCGCGTTGCCAGACCAGATTGATGACTACGTAGAGCAGTGGCACGAAGGTCAGATTGGCCAAGATTTGGAACTCCGCGAGTTGCTCGGGATGAATAAACACGAGTATGCAGTGTGGATGCGGGATGCAAACGCAATATATGGCATTGTTGCGGCCAAACGAACTAAGCGTCCTATAGAGGACTTCACTGAAGATTACTTTTCCATGCCCCTAGCTGCTCGTGCTGGGAGTACAGACGACGCTAAGAGAGTAACAGATTGGCTAAGAAAGTTGGGCAAGCTTGATTGACCGCTGGCCTGAAGTTGCGATTGCCCGGCTAATTGCAGAGCGGCATGGATTTACGCCAGGTGAAAGCTTACTTGATTTGGTTTCAGTCTATGCAGATGTCGACTTCTTGCCAATTCCTGTTCAGCAAGTCGACGGAGTATCGCTTCACCTGAAGGCAAAATTGCGACGACCATCGATAATTGTAAATTCACAAATCGCTGCCACTAGAGCTAAATTTACTTTAGCCCATGAGTTCGGTCACGTCCTGATCCCTTGGCATTCCGGTACAATTTTCTCCTATAGTGACTCGGTGAAGCACACAGAAGATGCCGATCACGCTTATTGGGAGATGGAGGCTGAGGCAAATCGATTCGCTGCAGAATTATTAATGCCGCGAGATTGGCTTCGCGACCAAATTCTTACTCAAAAAGACCCGACGAGCGTTATCAGGATGACCCTCGACCTATGCGGTACATCGATGGCCGCCGCAACTATCGCACTGAACAATGCTCTTCCTCCTGGCTATGTTTACGCTCGCACAAATGACGAAGGGTTCGTGGCTACCTCAATAAGTTCGCAAGGCACCTTAGTTAGGCCTTTCGCACAGGGTGAGAAATTCGCTGGCTCGATACGAGTTGAGGAGAGCTCAGCTTGCTACAGTATGGATTTCAAGGGGACGCACCATTGGCTGTATTTTGGCGAAGAAAACGTTCCTGACCAGATTGCGGATGAACGTCCTTGGAGGGAAATATTCGATGAAATTATTCAAGATACTGATGCCATTGCAATTCAAGAGAACATAAAACATAGCGTTAACGCAATTATCTCGGCTTGTAATAAGAAGGATACTTCCGCTGCACTCTTCTTTACCAATGTGCGTCATCGAATGGCCGGACGCACTGAGGTTTATGACAAGATTCTT
Organism: Janthinobacterium sp. FW305-128; assembly: GCF_020858135.1. Classification (NCBI taxonomy): domain Bacteria; kingdom Pseudomonadati; phylum Pseudomonadota; class Betaproteobacteria; order Burkholderiales; family Oxalobacteraceae; genus Janthinobacterium; species Janthinobacterium sp. FW305-128. The sequence goes on from NZ_JACYMK010000004.1 coordinate 83,025, forward strand.
ATGCATCCACTCTTCAACGTTTTCTTGCAAAAGAAGGTTTCAGACTTAATTTCTCGTCGTGCATGAAAAGCTAAGCTAATTCAAGCTGGTTTTACCACCCACAAAATATTAGCGCGCGATATCTCGTACATCCGTGCCAGTGCACTAACGCTCTCACCCTGCTCGTACTTGGCGACAATCTCGGTGCGCTGCTCAGCTGTCGTCTTCGATGGCAGCCCCAGCGTCTTGCCTTCGCTCTTTGCCAGGGCCAGACCTGACTGTGTACGCTCCACAAGCAAATCCCTCTCCATCTCTGCCACCGCAGCCAGCATAGTCAACATCATCTTGCCTGCGGCGGATGCCAGGTCCAGTTTGCCGAGCTGTAGCACGATAACCGAAATTTTCCGGGCGGCCAGGATAATTCCCCAACAGCTTGACGGTGGCACCGACGTCCTGCGCGTCGCGGCCCAAGCGGTCGAGCTTTGACACCACCAGCATTTCCCGGTTGCGAATCTGGGCCAACAGCGTAGCGAACTGCGGACGCTGGGTGGCGCTGGTCTTGCCACTGATGATGTCGGAGAACCAGTAATCGACTTGGTGGCCTGCACCCTCTATTTCGAGACGCTGATTGTCAGCGGTCTGTTCTTTGGTGCTGACGCGGCCGCATACGAAGGTTGCCATAATGATTTCCCGGCAAGTGGTGTTAGAAAAGACTGTTAGAATATCCCTGCCTGTTAGAAATTGTAATCGCTATATTTCCAACATGGATAATCGTTGACTTTGATAGATGTTGAAAAACGGTCGTTTTGTAACAGACAAAAGCAAGTATTGTAGACGGAGTGATATTCCGAGAGAATTTCCTAGTTGCATCACTATATTATGTAGTCGTTATGGAAGATGCTGCTATAGATTTTAAGCCTACGGCAAACACAAGCCAAATTGCAGACACTGAAATAATGTTTTTATATCAATAAAATGCGATTACGTTACCTATACTGAAAGTATTACATGTCGAACCAACTTGCACTTGCACTTATCCCTCACGAAGCCGACGGGTCTATAATTGACCAGCGCGCTGTCGATGGGTACATCAACGCAACTGCCTTATGTAAGGCAAGTCAAAAAAACTGGAGCGATTACAGGCGCAATAGCAATACGATAGCGTTTTTAGTTGAGTTAGAAGCTGACCTAAAAATTCCCGCAGCGCTCCTCATACATACGAACACTGGCGGTGATGTACGCACTCAAGGCACATGGGTCCATCCACAGGTTGCTATCAATCTTGGTCAGTGGCTTTCCGCGAAGTTTGCAGTTCAGGTTACAAAATGGGTATATGAGTGGATGTCTGGCGGCGTTCGTGCTGGGACGCCCAATAGCATGCCAGTTCATCTACAACGCTACATGGCAAATCGCGCGGAAATCCCAGCAACCCATTTCTCGATGCTGAACGAACTGATTTTCGGATTAATCGCCCCCTTGGAAACGGAGGGATATACATTGCCCGAAGGTATGGTTCCAGACATTTCGGAGGGCAAGATGTTTTCGGCGTGGATAAGAAAGGAAAAAGGGGTCAATCCCTCTGACTTCCCTTCGTATCAACACAAATATACCGATGGGCGAGTTGTTAGTGCCAGGCTGTACCCGAATGAATATTTAGCTGATTTTCGAGCCCATTTTAACAACGTGTGGTTACCGCAAAAGGCCACCCAATATTTCGCAGAACGAGATGTGCAGGCGTTGTCTTATTTGCCTAAATTGCTGTCTAGCCCTAAACATTAAATGTTTAAAGTAAGAATCGCAGTTCGCGCGGCACAAAGCGCCAGCGGCATGTGAAAGCGACACAAGATTTCTGGTGTCTGTCTAGATGACAATCCGCTCAAAACTGAGCAGGTCGCCGTAGTTACAGTTGACCAACGCCAGCAACTGGCAATCCACGAAGGCGCTCATTTTCCCCCGAAGATACTCATATAATTCACTAAGCACCTTCGGAATTTTTTGAGCACCATCGGAAATTCGCCTCCCACAGTCGCCAAGCCCAGCCTTCTTCATACCTCCTTTGATTGCCGCCTATAAGTAACAACCTCCGTATAACAGAATGTTGCAACAAAGTAAAATTTCACTCGTAAATAGTTCCCCCTTTTAGGGGACTCTGTTGAGAGATACGAGCAATTTTTTTATCTTTATTTCGGAATTTTACTCGCCACAGCAGATACTTAGAATAGTCAAAAAAATTCAACAATTACGCATGCATAAATAAAAAATACTATATTTATAAATTAATAGGAAAAACATGAGCCAAAAAGTAATTGGTTTTGTAGATGGTGAGAATATGATTTTTAGATTTCAAGACATGGTTAAAGATGGTGCTATAAAAAATAAAGACGTTGTCCACGAAGAAAACCTACTTGTCTGGCATCCAAAAATAACAGAAGAATTTTTCGCTGACTTCGCAAGGATTTCTTACTATCAAACCTTCGTGGGAGATCATAATGCTCTGGATAATGCACGAAAAAAGATATGCGAAACATCTTATACATATGCAGAAAGTGACAAAATTAAAGGGACCGGGTATCTCCAACCTAGAGTATTCAAAAAAGAAGGCAGAACGGCAAAATCAAAAAGTGTTGATATTAATCTTACTGTAGATATGATGCGACACTCATACGATAGAAACTTCGATACCCTATTAATAATTGGTGGTGACGGTGATTACTTACCTCTAATAGAAGAAGTTGCTCGACATGGAAAACAAGTCTGGCTCGCCGCATTTTCTAAAGGGTTAAGCCCATTATTAAAATATTCCGCCGATCAATTTATCGATCTGGATAAAATATTCTTCCGTCAGCCAGCAAAACCTAGAGTGTTAAGGAAACCTGTTGCTCCATCGAAAAACAATGTTGCCATATCTAAGGAATGAAATTTCCACATAAATTAACTACCATTTAAGTTATCATGAAAATAGCATAGTTTTGTTCGCATCTTCTTTAGCCACTTTGAAATCCTGCTAATTTCTCGGCAAGACTATCAAAGCCAAAGCATTGACATTAGATAATTCGGCTAGTACTAGCTACCACTGAACTTCTAGCTAACTTGTAGACGTGACAAACAGGCTACCAATTCCCCGAGAACATCGCTTTGGCATCCCACTTAATGTAGAATGTTCAATCATCAAGTACCAATTCGAAACCGCTAGTCGGCACCAGAATTCAGTAGGAAATCAAGGGGTACAGGCCTATGCTTGTAGCCCTTTTTTCTTTTCTCCCGCCGGGGAGACACTCCCGGAATCCTTGAAACCCATCGAGGCAAGCCGCCCGCATGACGCATGCTGCACCGCGCAATGACTATCAGCACGTTTAGGCGCAAGATGAGCACGTGCTTGCGCAAAGCAGGCTCCCGATGTCTGGCTTGCCTACCTGGGGAAATATCATGTCCGCACACACTTACAAGCTGATCGAACTGGTCGGCACGTCGACCGAGAGCAGCGATCAGGCGATACGCGATGCCATTGCCAAGGCGGCGCTGACGGTCAAGCATATGGACTGGTATGAAGTGACGGAATCGCGCGGCCATATCGTCGATGGCAAGGTGGCGCACTTCCAGGTCACGCTGAAGGTCGGCTTCCGGCTCGAATAGCGTACTGCGGCGCATTCACCGCCGCCCGGCTACTGCCCGGCTCTCCAGCCACTCCCGGCCGCCGGCCTCCAGCGCGGCCTCGATAACCTTTTCCGGCAAGCTGTAGACGGTCGCCCAGCTGGCGCGGCCGTCCTGCGTATTCGCGGGGAAGCTGTGCGTTTCAATCGGCCAGTGGTATTTGCGTTTCAGCGCTTTCACGATGGCGGCCAGCGAGACGCGGCCTTGCAGCGGTTCGGCGCCGGACTGGTCGCGGTTCGACAGCAGCACGGCCAGGACCTGGCCGCGGCCCGTGCGTGCGCCGGGGAAGGTGGGGGTTTTGTTTGCCATGGCCTATTTTACCGGGCAAGCCATGATGTGCCGCACCTTTGATCTGGCGCAAGCGCCGCAGCGGCGTTGCGGCCACGATGAGCATTTCGCCAGGCGTGCCGGCGCCCCTCCGGCAGCCTGGGCTAGCGACAAGGGGCACAGGAGAACATCATGCACAGCCTGAACATCCACGCCATGCAATGGCAGCCCGTCGCCGATATTTCCGCCGTCGATCCGCTGCTGCCCGACGACCTGGCGTGTTTTCGCGAACTGCGCGACGTGCTGCAGCGCTATGGCGCGCTCGACCGCTTCGGCATTTCCCTGATCCACCGCCATTTCGACATCGCCGACGACGAGGAGCTGATGGAGTACACGGATGCGGCCGCCCGCACGTTGACGGTGAAGCCTGTCAAGAAAAGCGACATCGACTGGCAGCACACGACGATTACCAACTGGAAATTGACGGAAGGCGAGGAAGTGGCGCGCATCGGCTGCGGCTGCGCGCGCAATTCGGGTGGCCACCTGGGTTATCACCGGGGCACCTGAAAGCGGCGTCGGCCTTTCTTACACTTTGCTTCCACCGGCTCAGTCTGCTTTACGCAAGCACTTGATTCCATGTGCTTTTTTTGTGTGGCATACAAGCTGCTTATCACTGTCTACGAGATGAATTCAGACAAGTCATTCTGGACATTCTGGATTCTTTCTCCCCCGGATTTCCCGAGACTGACTACGATAAGAGGCTGCGATGAACGTCGATCACACACGAAACAAGACCCTGGGTTGGCTGGGCGCACTGGCGGCGGCAAGTCTGCTGGCCAGTGGTCAGGCGCAGGCAGGTGCCTACGGCCTGGCCGTCAACGAGTTGAACAATTTCCGTATCACCACCAGCGCTGGCGCGCTGTCGCTGGCTGGCGCCAACCGCAATGCCAGCGACAGCGCCTTTTTCCAGGGCGGCGTGGCCGTCAATCCGCGCGCCGTCAATACGGGTCCGGCTGCCAACGCCGACGTGCTGCAAGTGTGCTCCGGCACCGGCTGCAGCGCCTCGCCGCAAAACCACTACGCGCCCACCGCTGCACTGGAGTTCGCGCGCGGCGATGCGCATTCCTTCGGCAATATGCTCACTGCCGCCGGCTCCACCGTCAGCGCCGTGTCAGAAGCGCAGCGCAACACGGTGGGGGCGGCGTCCTCCACGGCCGGCGACACGCTGACCGGCTCCGTCAACCTGACCCTGTCGAGCGCCGGCTTCATCACCTTCAGCTTCATGGGCCGACGCGACCTGCGCACCAGCGTGACGACCATGGGCGACAAGTCGAACGTGTCGATCATGGATATCTTCAATATCTCGTGCAATGCCGCCAGTCCCGTCGGCTGCCTGTCGCATGCGAATGCCGACGGCGTGATCTTCCAGTTCGCGCCTGATGGCGATGCCAGCAATGGCAGCGACATCAACGGCAACCATACGGTCGGTAGCCTGGACCCGTTCAGCCTGAACATGACGGCCGGCACCAACGACCCGGCCACCGGGCGCGCCTTCACGAATGGCTTCGCGATGTTTTCCCTGACCTCGAATTTCGCCCTGCCCGCCGGCAGCTACACCTTGAATTTTTCCAAGTCCACGCGCACCGACATCGTCGTCATCGATCCCTTGCAAGTGCCGGAGCCAGGCACCCTGTTCCTGCTGGGGACGGGATTGGCCGTCCTCGCCTTTACGCGCCGCCGCCAGGCTAAATAAGCACTGGCACGCTCAAAAGCACGCGGCGCCCGCAAAAGGCGCCGCGTTTTTTTATGCCAGCCGATGCGTGTTAACCGAGCCGTGCCAGCGCCTGGCGCGCCAGCTGCAATTGCTGCAGATAATAGCGGTGCAGCATGGCGGGGTCGCTCAAGTCGCGCCCCAGTACCAGACGCAGCTCGCTGGCGGGGCAATCGGCGGCCTGGGTCTGCACCTGGGTCTGCACCTGCGTACCCAACTGGCGGGCCAGCTGGCGCGCCGCCTGTTCCTGCGCGGGCCGGTACTCGACGCGCGTGCGCGCCACCTGGAAGCTGGCTTCATTGGCCAGGCGCACCACCTGCACGGGCGCTCCTGCCAGACTGCGCGCCAGCGCGGCGGCCAGGCCCGGCACGCCGTTGCCGTTGACAATTTCCAGGCGCGGACGCGGCGTGCCAGCCACAGGCGCAGCCGGCACCAATGGGCTAACGGTCAGGCTGCGCACCGCCGCCGGCACGCGTCTCAGGCGGGCCATGCCATCGCTCTGCGTGATCTCCACGCGCGCCATGGCGGGCGCATCGGGCACCGGCGCGGGCACGCCCTGCGGCGGCGCCTCGCCGCGCAACAAGGCCAGATCGCGCCGCACATCGTGTTCCTGCAAGCTGGCCGCCTGGCGCCGCATGACGGCGGCGCGCTCGTGCTGTCCCAGCCGTTCCAGTACCTGCGCCAGGTGCTGCCAGGCCAGCGCATTGAGCGGATCGAGCAGGCATGCCTGTTCCAGCACGGGCAAGGCTTGCGCGTCGCGGCCGCTTAAATAATAGGCGTGGCCGAGATTGCTGAACAGATAGGCCTGCTGCGGCTGCCGTGTACCCGCCTCCTGCGTCAAGGCCAGCCAATGGGCGATCGCCGCGTCATGCTCGCCCCGCTGCGCGTGCAGCACGGCCAGTCCGTTGCGCGCGTTCACGTGGCGCGGCGCATGGCGCAGGGCTTGTTCATAGGCCGCTTGCGCCGCGGGCAGGTCGCCCCGCTCGACATGCTGGCGCCCCGCCGCATAGGCGGCATCGGCGTCAGGCCACTGCGGCGCCGGTGCATGGGCCAGCTGCGTGGTACAGGCGGCCAGGCCCAGACAGGCGCACGCGGCGGCCAGGCGGGATATCGTCAAGCGCATGGTGAGACTCCTTTCAGCGGCTGGCCATGGCCGGCACGAGCACGCGATAGACTTCGATCACGGCCGGCCCCATCAGCACCAGCATCAGGGTGGGAAAGACGCAAAAAATCAGCGGGAACAGCAGCTTTAACGCGATCTTCGCCGCCGCCTCCTCGGCCAGCAGGCTGCGCTTGCCGCGCAGGTTTTCCGAATGCACGCGCAGCGAATCGCCCATGCTGGTGCCGAAGCGTTCCGATTGAATCAGCATGGCGACCAGGGTATCGACGTCTTCCACGCCGCTGCGCAAGGCCAGGTTGCGCAGCGCCTTTTCCTTGGAAAAACCGGCGCGCATTTCCATCAGCACCAGTTGCAATTCCTGCGCCAGTACCACGCTTTTGATGTGGATCTCGCCCGACACCTTTACCAGCGCGCGCTCCAAGCTCAGGCCCGCTTCCACGCACACGGTCAGCAAGTCGAGCGCATCGGGGATGTTTTCGAAAATGTCGCGCTGGCGCCGCTTGGCCGTGCTGGCCAGCACCAGGTTGGGCAGGTAATAGCCGATGGTGGCGCTGACGCACAGCAGCAACAGCAGCACGCTGCGCAACTGCGCCGCCATGGCGCTGGCCGCATACAGGCCCAGCACGGTGGGAAACAGCAGGGCCAGCACGCTTTTCGCCGCAAAGTACAGGGCCGGCGCGCTCGCCTGGCGCCAGCCCGCGTTCATGAAACGCGTGCGCAGCGGCGAGCGTTCCCAGCCCTCTTCCGGCAGCGACAGCTTGCTGAACGGCTGCGCCACGCGCACCACCCGCTCGACCCAGCCAGTATCGGCCACCGCCTCGCTGGCGGCCGACGCCGTGGCGCCGAACAGACGCTGGCGCAAGGTACCGGGAAAGAAGATCAGCCACGCCAGCAGGGCCAGCGCCACCACCACGGCAAAGACGATCAACAAGAACAGCAGTTGTGCACCGGTCATGAAGTATTCCTCCTCTGATCGACTGAAAAAACGTTCAGGGCTAGGCGCGTCGCCGAAGACAGTACGGGCGTACGGCGAGGCGACGCAACAACGCCATGGACTTTTTTTCAGGCGCGCCCTTCAAATACGGATGCGGATGACGTTACGCATCCAGACGACACCCAGCGCCACCATGCCAGCCGCGTACCACAGCAGTTTGATGCCGCTGGGATCGGTCCACAGCAGGCGGATGTATTGCGGGTTGACCAGGGCCATGACGCCGATCATCACCACCGGCATCAGGCCCAGCACCCAGGCCGACATGCGCCCCTCGGCCGACAGCACGCGCACCTGTCCCAGCAACTTCAAGCGGGCGCGGATGATGCGCGCGATGCTGACCAGCACCTCGGCCAGGTTGCCGCCCGATTCGCGCTGCACCAGCACGGCGATGACGAGGTAGCGCAAGTCCGTCAGCGGGATGCGCGCAGCCAGGTTTTGCAGCGCCTCGTTCATCGGCACGCCGTAATTGATCTCTTCGTGCGCCGTCTTGAATTCGCCGCTGATCGGCTCATTGAGTTCGTCTCCCACCATCTGCAGCACGTTCGAAAACGAGTGCCCGGCGCGCAGCGCGCGGGCCAGGAAATCGGCCGCTTCCGGCAGTTGCGCCTCGATCTTTTTCAGCCGCGCGGCGCGCGCGCGCAGCACGAACAAACACGGTGCGCTCACGGCGCAGGACAGCAGCAGCAAGGCGCCGGGCAAGGGCATGGACCAGGCCGCCAACAGCAGCAAGGCCGCCAGCAGCAAGGCGCCGCTGCCGCCCAGGAATTGCGCCACCGACCAGGACAAGCCCGATTGCAGCAGCAAATGATCCAGCCGCGCCGCCTGCGGCATGCGCCGCAGCAGCCGCTCCAGGCCGGGCGAACGCGCATAGCGGCGCTGCTTGAGGATGGAGACGCGCTCGCCGCCCGCCTCGCCGCGCGCCGCCATCAGCCGCAGGCGCCGGTTGATGCGCCGCGCCGCGCTGCCATGCGTGCCCGACCACCACAGCCAGGCCCCTTCCACCATCAGAATGCAGGCGGCGAACAGCAGCACGGCAAAGCCGTAGAACACCAGGTCCATGATCCCTCCCCCTTACTCATAAATTCGGTCCGGGTCGAACACCGTGTCCGGCACCGGCGCGCCGAACATGCGCAAGCGCTCCGTAAAGCGGGGCCGCACGCCCGTGGCGCAAAAGTGGCCCTGCACCTTGCCATCGGCATCGACGCCCGTCTGCTCGAAGCGGAAGATTTCATGCATGGCGATGATGTCGCCTTCCATCCCCGTCACTTCCTGCAGGCTGACCAGCTTGCGCGCGCCATCCGTCAGGCGCGACACTTGCATCACCACCGTCACGGCCGAACAGATCTGCTGGCGCGTGGCGCGCGGCGTCAGGTTCACGTTGGCCATGCCGACCATGTTTTCCAGCCGCGCCAGCGCATCGCGCGCCGTGTTCGAATGGATGGTCGCCAGCGACCCTTCATGGCCCGTGTTCATCGCCTGCAGCATGTCGAGCGCCTCGGCGCCGCGCACCTCGCCCAGGATGATGCGGTCGGGCCGCATGCGCAGCGCATTGCGCACCAGCGCGCGCTGGCTTACTTCGCCCTTGCCTTCGATATTCGGCGGGCGCGTTTCCAGCCGTACCACGTGCGGCTGGCGCAGCGCCAGTTCGGCCGCATCCTCGATGGTGACGATGCGCTCGCTGCCGGGAATGAAGCCGGACAGCACGTTGAGCAGGGTCGTCTTGCCGCTGCCAGTGCCGCCCGAGATCAGGATATTGATCTTCGCCTGGCCCAGCGCCTGCAGCACCTGCACCATGGGCGGCGTCAGGCTTTTGTAGTCGAGCAGGTTGGCGATGCTCAAAGGCTGCACGGCAAAGCGCCGGATGGACAGGATCGGGCCATCGACGGCCAGCGGCGGAATGATGGCATTCACGCGCGAGCCGTCCGGCAGGCGCGCGTCGACCATCGGGCTCGATTCATCGACGCGCCGTCCCACGCGCGAGACGATCTTTTCGATGATCTTCATCAGGTGCGCATTGTCGTGGAAGGTCACGTCCGTCAGCTGCAGCCGCCCGCCCCGCTCCACATACACCTTGTCGCAGGTATTGACGAGGATGTCGGACACGCTGGCATCGGCCAGCAGGGGTTCGAGCGGACCAAAGCCCAGCATCTCGTGCTGGATGTCGAGCACCAGGCTATGCCGCTCGTGCTGATTGAGGACGATGCGCTCTTCCTCGATCACGCGCTGCACCAGCAGCGCCAGCTCATGCTTGAACTGCTCGGCAGTCAGGCGTTTCAGGCGTTCCAGGTCGATACGGTCGAGTATCGTCTGGTGCATGGTTTTTTTCAGTTCCTGGTAGGCGTGCAGCGCCAGCGCGCCTTGTCCATTGCTGGCGGGGCGCACCGTTTCATTTGCCGCCAGGCGTTCGCGTAAAGTCATCTCGGCTCCCATGATGGCCCCCGGCGGGAGCCTTGACATATGTTTCTGTCCTAAACCTCGCTGCGGCTGAACAGGCGGTCGAACAGGCCGCGGCTTTCCGTCACGCGGCGCGCTGTCACCAGCTCCACCAGCTCGGCCAGGCTGCGCGCCACGGCGCTGGTGCGCGACAGCTGCAGCAGCGGGATGCCCTGGTTGACGGAATCGGTGGCGGCGATGTAATCGTTGGGCACCGTGTGCACCACTTCCGCGCCCAGCGCCTGCTCCAGGTCCGCCAGGCGCAGGCGCCCGCCCTTCTCATAACGGTTGACGATCAGGCGCAGGCGCTCGCCCGGATAGCCGAGCGAACGAAAAATGTCGAGCAGGCGCCGCCCGTCGCGGATGTCGGGCAAGGCCAGCTGCAGCACCGGATAGATGGCGTCGGCGTTGTCGAGCGCGCGCAGCGACAGCGCATCGATCTGGCGTCCCACGTCGAGCACGATGTAGTCGTAGTGCTGGCGCGCCACGGCCAGGATGCGGTCCATGTGCTCGGGCTGCATGTCGACCTTGTGCGCGGGGTCGTCGGCCGCCGCCAGCACGCCGAAGTTCGGCGTCACGTGCACCAGGCACGAGGCGAGGAAGGCGCCGTCCATGCGCGCGATCTGGGCACAGATGTCGGACAGTGTCATCGCCGGCTTCTGGTCCGAGACATACAGGGTGGCGTCGCCGAACTGGCCATGCAGGTCGATCAGCAGCACCTTGCAGCCGGCCAGGCTGGCCAGCGCGTAGGAAAAATTCGTCGATAGAAAAGTGGCGCCGCTGCCGCCCTTGCACGAGATGAAGGCGAGGACTTTACCGTCGCGCATCTGCGTCACGCCGGCCTGGATATCGACCCGATCCATCGCCTCGTGAAAGGCCTTGTGCACCAGCGGCAGCTGCAGCACTTCGCGCATGCCGGCGCGCATGGCGCGGATCAGCACATCCTGCTGCTGTCCGCGCGTGAGCAGCATCAGCACCGCCAGCGGATACTGGCGCGCCAGGCGCTCGAGCAGGTCGGCTTCGTCGGCATCGATACCGCTGGCGTCGACGATCACCAGTTCCGGCGCTTCCGGCAGCATGCGCTCGACGGCGTCGCGCAGGCCGCTGCGCCGTTCCAGCAGCCGCAGCACGGGCATGCGGGCCGCCCCCTGCGCGGCAATTTCATCGTGCAAGCTGGCATCGCGGCTAATCATCAGGGCTTTCATCGCACTTCCTCGCTTCTTTCAGGTCTACACAGTCGGCTGCGCCGCCAAGTGGCGCTCAAGGACAAAAACCGGGATTGTCCGGATAACCCAGCGACTCGGCCACGGCCATGGTGGCGCCGTTGGGCAGGCGCACGGCGCCTGCGCCGGAAGGAAACATCACTGCCAGCAGCGGCAGGATGGGCCGGTACGGCACGCTCTCGCAGCGTCCGCCATCGCCGGGCACGCACAGGCGCGCGCGCACGAAACGGATGCAGCTGGCGCCATGCGGATCGTCCAGGCAATTGATGCGGTTACGCTGCGGACAACCGGGCATCACCGTCACCGGCAATGCCGCCAGCGCGGCGCCGCCGCTGGACTGCGACAGGTAATCGATGCGCACATACGCGTCGCTGATGCCGCCGCCCAGCGGCAGCACGCCAGGCGCGGCGCGCAGCACCGCTTGCGCGCGCACGGCCTGCAGCGCACTTGCATTGCTGAAATCGGTAACGGCGGCGCCGCGCGCGGCACGCCGGGTAATCTCGTGCACCATATTCCATAGATACACGGCGCGCGCCACTTCCAGCATTGCGAACAGGAAGAGAAAAAACAGCAGCGCCAGCATGGCGAACTCGACGGCGAAGACGCCGCCCTGGCGCTGCCGGCGGGGGCGCAGGTTAATTAACATAGCGTACTGTCGCATTGGCGCGCAGCGGGATCGGCGCCAGCTGTGGCAGCCACTTGCGGGTCAGTTCGGGCAGGAAATCCACAGGCATGTCGACGGACAACTTGATGCGCACCTGCAGCGGCGCCGCCGCATAAGTGCCGCAGCTGTAGGAATCGTCGGCATACACGCATTCCACGCTGATCAGGTATGGCTGCATGGCCGGCCAGCTTTCCGCCATGGCATCGACCACCATCTGCCGGGCAAACACGGCACCCTGGTTCGCCGTGTCGCCCCTGGCCATCTGCGACAGCGGCATGGTGGCCAGGTAGCGCGCCGCATCGTGCGTACTTTTTTGCAGGGCCGTGTACACCAGCAGCGCGCGGCCGAACAGCAGCACGAAAGGCAGCAGCGCCATGAAAAACAGCAGGATCAGCGCCAGCTCGATGGCGGCGACACCCTCCTGGCGGCGTCGCGCGCGGCAGGGCGGCCTCATTGCAGCAGCTCCGCAGGACCCGCCAGCGCGCCCTCGGCCACGAGGCCGTCAAATTCGGCGCTCAACACGCCATTGCTGGCCGGCGCCGTCATGAAGAAGCGGCCGATGCCCCGCACCTGCGCCAGCACATCGCTGCCGGCCGGCACCGGGCAGGCCAGCAGGGCAATATGCAGCAGGCGCCGCTGCGCCACGCCCGTATTGCCGGTCGGCGCCGTCTGGTAAGCCAGCGTCTGGTATGGCGGCGTGGCAGGGTAGCCGGGCTTGGCGGCCGGCGCGGCAGGGCTAGCCGGATACAGCTTGGCCCAGTCACTGGTGGCGAACGGCACGTAGCCGCCGGCCGGCTTCACACTGCTGTACTTGACCGCCTTGCCAAACGACCACAGCGGGCCGTAACTGCCAACGGCAGGCGGCGTCGCGTTCGATTCCGGATCGGCCACGGACAGCAGCGGATTGCCGGTGCTCAGGGCGCTCGGCGCGTCGGGCGTGTTCGTCATCCACCAGTTCGTGGCCGTATTCGGATAGGCGCGGATATTCGTGTCGGGCGGCGCCGTGACGGGATGACAGCCGCTGCCCGCATGCAGGTTGAAGCGCGCGTTGAAGGCCGGCCACAAGGCGGCGGGAAACGGCCGGTGCACATGCACTTGCGCGCTGCCGATGCGCGGGTACAGCACCGTGCCGCTGCACACAAACGGCAGCACGCTGGACTCGCCGACCTGCAGCGACGAGCCCACCACGCCCGGCTGGCCCAGGGGATTGAGCACGAAATGTTCGGCCGCCGGACCGTGCGGATTGAGTTTCAACAGGTTATACGCCACGCCGCGGCGAAAACCATATTCCAGCAGCTCGACGGCCGGCAGCAGCGCCGCATTCGTGCGCGGGCTGGCCGCGCTGGCCGACAGCGCGCACACGGCCAGCGGCGTCAGGTTCAGGCTGGTACGTCCTGCCACGGCGCGCCCCCCCGTGTCCAAGGTGCGCAGCGCCGGCGACAAGGCGCCCAGGAACGCCGTCGCCACCCGCCCCAGCGACGGTGCATTGGCCTGCGTATCGACGCGCACGAACAGCGCCGTGGCGGCGTCGGGCACGGCGCCCGCCGCATGCCATTCGCTGGCGGGCGCGCCGGGCGCGCTGGCGAAGCGGATGCTGGCGTCCGACAGGATCGCGCCCTGCATGCGGCGCCGCCACGCGCTCTTGTCGGCCGCACTCTGCTTGGCCTTGTCCACGGCAGCGAGCAAGCCTTCGGGCGTGCCCACCAGTTCGGCGGCCGCCGCCAGCGCCGCGTTGTCGGCCAGGTTCTGCAATTCCGTCTTGCGGCCGATGACCTGTCCCACGTCGAGCGCCAGGCCGATAAAGCCCAGCACCAGGATAAGCAGGATGGAAAAGGCGATCAGCATCGCCCCGCGCTCGCGCCGGCGTCTATTTGCCATTGGCGCCTCCCAGCATGAACTGCACCGGCTGCGGCGCCTGGCCGTTCGGTTCGGCGAACGAGGCGCGGTAGCGCTGCATGACGGCGTGCGCGCTGGGGCCGTCAAGCCCGTCGGCAGGCTGGCGATTGTCCGCGCTGGCCGGATCGCGCACCTGCTGCGCCATGGCCAGACGCACGGCGTCGCCGAAGCGCGGGTCCAGCTGCGGCGTGCTACTACTGCTGTGCGCACAGGCTGCCAGCTGCAGCGCCAGGGTCAGCGCGCCCAGGCGCCGCAGCCCTATCAGGAGCGAATTCGGCATGGCGTGTCTCCCCGTCTCATTTCAACTCGAAGCCGTTGGCCGCGCGCGGCGGCGGCACGGACGGCGGCGCTGGCGGCACGGTGGCTTCCATCTTGCCGCGCAACATCAATTCCGTGCGCGAAGGCGACGCCAGCTGCGCCGTCGGCAGCACGACATCGGCCGGCAAGGGTTTCACCAGGTGCGCGGTAATGACGAATAACAATTCCGTGCGGTCATGCTGGAAGTCCGTGCTGCGAAACAGCGCGCCGAGGATGGGCAGTTCGCTCAGCCACGGCACGCCCGCGATGTTGCTCACCTGGTTGTTCTTGATCAAGCCGCCGATGGCGTAGCTCTGGCCGTCATACAGCTGCACCGTGGTCGAAGCGCGCCGCGTGGTGATGACGGGCAAAATAGAACGTCCGCTGACGCCGGCGGCGGAAATGCCCACCCCTTCGCGCGACAGTTCCGACACTTCCGGCGCCACCTTCAAATTGATGCGCCCGCCCGACAGCACGGTGGGGGTAAATCGCAGGCCGACGCCATACTCGCGCTCTTCCAGCGTGATCTTGTTGTTGTCCTGGCCGACGGGAATGAATATTTTGCCGCCGGCCAGAAAACTGCCCTCCTGTCCGCTGATCGCCATCACCGTCGGTTCGGCCAGGATGCGCACCAGGCCATCCTGTTTCTGCGCCTCGATGGTCAGCTGCTGGCCATTCGACTTGCGCACGTCGAGCAAGCCGTTGGCCGTGCCGCTCAAGAAATTCGACAGCAAGGTGGTGGCCCAGCTGCCGGAGGCGAAGCGCAGGGTGGCGCCCACTTCCAGCCGCTCCAGCAGCGACTTCGACACTTCGGCGATCTGCACGGCCAGCATCACCTGCTGCGGCGCGCTGACGTCGAGCATATTGATGACGCGGCTGTTCGCGCTGCCCGCGCCGCCGGGTGCAGCGGCCGCGAGCGGCAAGGCGGCGCCATCGGCTGGCTTGGGCAGCGCCAGCGGTGCGGTGGCGCGGCGCACATACGCATGCGCCAGCTCGACGGCGCGCAGCACGGCGCCCGCATCCTGCACCGTGCCCGACAGCACCAGGGTATCGGCCACGGCCGTCACGCGGATGGCTTTTTCTTCCGGCATCAGGGCCGCCAGGGTCGTTTGCAGGCCGGACGGGTCCATGCTGACACTGACGTTCACCACGCTGCACACGCCGCTCCTGCCCTGAATGATCATATTCGTGCTGCCCACGTCGACACCGACCACATACAAGGTGTCGGGTGCGACCAGCATGGCTTGCAGCATGGCCGGATTGCCGACGCTGCGGGCCAGCACCGCCTCGGGCAAGTGCAACATGCTCGACTTGCCCACCTGCAGCTGCAAGTTGCCGGGCGTCGCCGCTTCGCCGCCGCAGCGGGGGCCAGGATCGGCTGCCGCGCCGGCAAGCGGCAACAGCAGGCAGCACAGTGTCAGCAGGGCGCGGTTCATGAGCGTGTCCATGGTTGATCAAGGCAACAAGGCTAAAAACATTCGCGCGACTGGCGCGTCCCATCGATGACGCCGCTGCACTGGCGCTTGGGCTCCGGCGGCGCCTTGGCCACGCGCACGGGACGCGGCGCCACGGCCGGCACGGGCGCGGCGGCGGGAGCAGGCTCGGCTTCATGCGGTCCGCCCAGCAGGGTCAGCTTGGTGGCACCCGCCGTCACGCCCGGCTGCGGGTCGACTTGGTTGCGCAGCACCAGCGACAGGCTGCCCACGCTGCGCGCCAGATCCAGGTTTTCCGCCTGTTCCGGCGTCACTTCCAGGGTCACGGCATTGACCACGCGCGGCTTGGTCTCGTCGCGTCCCACTTCCTGCGCCACGGCCAGCACGAGGATGCGTTCGAGCACGATCTTGGAAATGTTGCGGCTTTGCGGAAACGCGCGGTCGCCGGCATCCTGCTGGGTACTGACGATGATGTCGACATAATTGCCCGGCAAGGCAAAACCGGCCACGCCGATCACGTCGTTGACGCGCACGGTGATGGCGCGCCGCCCTTCCGTGATCAGGGCCGACAGGCCGCCCAACGTCCCCACGGGCGCCAGCTTGGCTTCGCTCAGCGGCTCGCCGCGCAGCACGCTGGTTTTCAGCACCCGTCCCGCCAGTTTCGCCGGGTCTTGCAGCGCGCCTTGCGGCAAGCTTTCCGCCGGCCATTCGGCCAGGCGCAGCATCTCTGGCGTCAGGCGCTGGCCCAGGTTGACATCGCTGGAGGCGACGACGATCTTGCCCTTGCCGGCCGGCGTCTGACGCAGCAGCCAGTGCGAGGCCAGCAGCACGGCCAGCAGACCCAGCACCACGGCCAGGCCCATCATCAGCAGGGCGCGCCGGTTTTTCATGCGATGCGCTCGCACAGGCCGGCGGCCGGCATGTCGCAACTGGCAAACAGGCTGCTCCAGGCCTGCTCCAGGGCGCCCACCGTCAGGCGCGCCTCGCTGCCGGCAAAGCCGGCGAAGTCGCCTATGCGCGCCAGCAATTCCTGCGGATAGCTGGCCAGCAGGGGCCGTCCCTGCGCGCCATGCAGCTGCAGCAGATGGTTCAGGGCCAGCTCGTCGATGGTCATGCCGGCCAGGCGGCATTGCTGGCGGAACAGGGCGCGATAGGCGTTCTCGGCCAGCGGCCCCACCTGCACCTTGTAGCCGATGCGGCGCAGCAAGGCAGGATCGAACAGCTCGCCCGGCGGCACATTCGTGGCCAGCACGAGGGCGTTATCGAAGGGCACGCTGATCTGCACGCCGCCGGGCAGGCCCAGCTGATCGCTGCCCCGCGCCAGCGGCTGCATCAGCCGCGTCAGCAGTTCTTGCGCGCCCAGGCGCTGGCGGCCCAGGTCGTCGATGATCAGCATGCCATTGTTGGCCCGCACATGGGGCGGCGCCTGGTAGCAGCCGCCGCTGGCGTCAAGGCGCAGCTCCAGCGTGCCGGCGTCGAGCTCGGCGCCCACGTGGATCACGGGACGCTGGCACAGCACCCAGCGGATATCCGTGCTGCGCCGCTCCAGCGCCTGGCGCGCATGGCTGACGTGCTGCGGCGCGGGCGGCAGGTGCTGGGCCGGATCGTACAACTGGATGATGTCGTGGCCGACGACGATGGCGTAGGGCACGGCGACCAGCCCGTGCAGCAATTGCCCCAGCTGCAGCGCCAGGGTCGACTTGCCGCTGCCGGGCGGACCGTACAGCAGCAGCGAGCGCCCCGAATGCAGGGCCGCGCCCACCACGTCGAGCATGCCCGGCCCCGCATGGGCGCCGCCCAGCACGGCGGCCAGGTCATCGCTGCCGACACGCTGTTCCTGTGCCAGCCACGACTGGCGCGCCACCATGGCGCGGTACGCTTCCAGGGTGACGGGAGCGGCGCCGATATACGCGCAGCGTTCAAGAAAAGCGCTGGCGCGCTGCTTGCCGGCGCCCGTCAGCTGGTACTGCACGTCGATGTCGGACTCGCCGCGCCAGGCCACTTCGGCCATCTGCTCCGTCACCATGAAATCGAGCACTTCGCGCAAGACATTGATCGACAGACGCAAGCGCGTCGTCAGCGCGGACAGATGCGTCTTGCCGCCCACAAACATCAGCTTGGCAATCAGTTCGACGACCAGCGGCCGCTCCAGCCCCGTTTCACGCAAGCTCTTCGGCTGCGGCGGCAAGGGCGGCATCAGGTTCGCGTCGGCGGGGCGCGGAACGCTGTCGGTGCTCATGGAATAGTCGACCTCGGTCATGCTGCGTCTCCTAGCCGGTTAAGACTGCATTGAACAGAATTCATTCTAGCGAGCGGGCACTGGCGCCCATTGATTCAGAGCAATGAATGCCAATCAGAAATAATGCTGCCCTTGCACCACCAGGCAGCCCAAGGCAATGGCCAGTCCGTACGGCATGTTGCCCACGCTGGCATGGCTGCCCAGTGCGGTCGGCGCCAGGGGAATGCCAGCCATGCGCGCGATCATCGGCCACAGCAGCTGGCGCAGATTGCCGAGGCAGGCGCGCCACTTGCCCTGGTACGTGATCATCAGCACGGCCATCAGGCCGCCCAGGACAAACGTGGCGAAACAGATCTGCAGCACGGGCCAGGGACCGGCAAAGGTGCCCACCATGGCGATCAGCTTGACGTCGCCGGCGGCCATGCCGCGCAGCACATACAGAGGCAGGAACAGGAAGAAGCCCGTCGCCATGCCGCCCAGCACCAGCTGCGGCACGCGGTGCGGCCACAACCACAAATGCAGCGCCAGCGCGGCGAGCATGCCGGCCAGCACCAGCCAATTCGGAATCTTGCGTTGGATCAGATCACTGACGGCGGCCCCCGTCACGAAGCACAGCAACAGCAGGTCGCACAAGGCAGTTGCAGGCATGGCACACCTCCCGAAAAAACCCGCTGCCGGCCGGCCAGCAGCGGGCACCCGCTTAGGGCGTCAACACCAGGTTCGACGAAATGTCGGTGAGGACGGCCAGCAAGTTGGTCTTGATCAGCAAGAATCCGGCCGTGATGGCGGTGGCCATCAAGGCCGCAATCAGGCCGTATTCGATTGCCGTAATGCCATCCTCATCCTTGACAAACTGCTGTACTGCCGACAGGAAGGTATGCATGACAAGCTCCCAAAAGTGAATCACAAGTCCCTGGCGCAATCGGGTGTGAAACATTGCCCTTTCCTGCTAATATGTTTCCTGCCGTAAATTTCTGCGCCATTGCATTGACTATAAAGCGTCCACGTTTTGGCAAATTGACGCGCCACAAGTTTCCATATGGAAATTATCAAACCTTGTCGACATGGCGGCTGGCGCAAACAAATGTTGCGATCCGGATTGAAAGCCTTCGTCAGGGCAAGTTTTTTGCAATGTAGTGCATGAATCTCATGTATTTACATGAAATATTGCATACGTTAATTGCCTATTAGGCAAAAAGACATTATCCTGCTTAGCTCTTCTTTGGAAAGGCCTCTCGCCCGGCGGTACAGAGCGTCATGCCACCAAATAAATCTTGGCTTCTTGTAGACGGACGCGAACATGCTCTTGCTTGATGCAATGCTGGTATGACGACACTTGTGTGACTACTTTCCAGAGAACGACAATGGATTCCCTACTGAAACACATGGTGGACATGACCGGGCACCGCGACCACACGATGCTCGACATTTCCGTGATCTCGGCAGTGCAGGAACTCGCTGCCGCGTCGCAGACCCGTGTGCTGGCCCTGACCACCGTGCGTGGCCAGGTGTTCGTGCGGTCGCGGGCCATCATCGTGGCGGGCAGCGTGGCCCGCATGGAAGAGCATACCGACCCTACCCTGCCAGGCGAACCGTTGTCCGACTACCCGGCCCTGGCCGCCTGCATCAAGCGCCATGAAGCGAGCGCCGACACCCTGTGCGCCGACGGCCGCCACCTGCTGTGGCTGCCCATCTGGATCGGCGACCAGGTCACCACCTGCCTGGAAATCACCAACCCCACGCCCTACACGGGCGCCACCATCCAGGTGATCGGCGGCATCGTCAGCGTGTACCGCAATTTCCAGAACCTGCTCGACTACAGCGAACGCGATTCGCTCACCGGCCTGTTGAACCGCAAGACCTTCGACGACCAGCTGGCGAAAATCCTGCACAGCCGCGGCGAACCGGAAGCGGACAAGCCGCGTCCCGTCGATGAAGAACGGCGCCACCATACGGACACGGAACGGCAATGGCTGGCCGTGATCGACGTCGATCATTTCAAACTGGTCAACGATAAGTTTGGCCACCTGTATGGCGATGAAGTGCTGATCCTGATCGCCAACCAGCTGCAATCGTCGTTCCGCTCGCAAGACCGCATCTTCCGCTTCGGCGGCGAGGAATTCGTCGTGCTGCTGCGCTCGATCACCCTGGAAAATGCGCAGAAAATCATCGACCGCTTCCGCACCAATGTCGAGGCGCACGACTTCCCGCAAGTGGGCAAAGTCACCGTCAGCGTGGGCTTCGTCAGCATCAACGCCTACGAGGCGCCCGTCATCATCCTCGGCCGCGCCGACCAGGCCTTGTATTACGCCAAGAGCCATGGCCGCAACCTGGCTTGCCATTACGATGAGCTGGTCGCCAAGGGCTTGCTTACCACCATTGCCTCGAACGATACGGCGGAATTTTTCTGATCACCTGACAAAACGTCCATCGCGGCGTTGCCGGCGCTCGCCGTACTCGTCGTACTGTCTTCGCGCCAGCGCCTTGCCCTGAACGTTTTTCAGGCGCTCTTTTTCAAAGAACACACACCGTTCATGCATCCGCCAGCGAGATAAAACGCATGGGATCGACCTGCCACTTGGCCGCCGACTCATGGCCGACGATCTTGTCGGCGCCGCCAAAACCGAAGCCGCGCGACAGGTCGACCGTCTCGGGCTTGATGTAGGTCTTGCTCTTCGTACTGAAAAACACATTCACTTTCGGCGCCAGCAGATTGCTTTCGTGCGCCTCGACGACGACGGCCAGGCGGCCCGATTCCAGCATCACCATGGTGCCCACCGGATAGATGCCCACGCAGCGCATGAAATCCTGCGCAAACACGGGGTTGAAATGGAATTTGCTCCATTCATAAATCTTGCGCAGGGCTTCGGCGGCGGGAATGCCCTTGTGATAGCTGCGGTCCGACGTCAGCGCGTCGTACACGTCGACGATGGCGGCCATCTGCGCCAGCTCGCTGATGGCGTCGCCGGCCAGCTGGTCAGGATAGCCGCTGCCGTCGCGCCGCTCGTGGTGATGCAAGGCGATGTCGAGCGGAATGGCGCCCAAGTCGGGCGACTGCAGCAGGATCTCGTAGCCATCGCGCGGATGGCGCTTGATCAGGGCAAATTCCTCGGACGTGAGGGGCCCCGGCTTGTTCAGCACGCTATCGGGCACCAGCGCCTTGCCCGTGTCGTGCAGCAAGCCACCGAGGCCCGCCTGGTGCGTGGTGGCCGCATCGATGCCGCGCGAGCGGCAAAACGCCACCAGCAGCGCGCACACGCTGACGGAATGCAGGAAGGTGTAGTCATCCTTGGTCTTGATGCGCAACAAGCCGACGAGGGCGGCGGGATTGCGCAGGATCGATTCGGTAATATCTTGCACCGTGTGCTGCACGCGGTCGAGCTCGACCGCCTTGCCCAGGCGCACGTCGGCCATCACCGTACGTACCAGGCTCGCCGCCTGGCGCCGCACCTGCGCGGCGCGCGCCAGTTCCATGCCCAACGACACGCGCGTGACCACCTGCGGCGCCGCGGCGATCTGCACCAGTTCGCGCTCGGTCTCGGCGCGCGCCTGCGCCACGGTGGGCGCATCCTGCACGTCGAGGCCCTTGCCGCTGTCGATCACCACGTCGTGGATGCCGGCCTGCACGATCTTGCGGATTTCATCGTCGCTGCGCAACAGAAAACGGTTGCGCACGAACGGATGCGTCATCCAGTCACAACTGAGGTCATGAATGTACATGCCCACTTTTAATTGAGACGAATCAACTTTCTTGAGCATGCTGTCATCCCACAAATACGCGGCTGGAGCACCGAAGGCGCTAGAATGAGTATAACAAAATTGTTATTCTGCTGGCCGCGTTCGGCGCTGCGGCGCAACACCCTGTTTTTTCCGCTCACCGCACCGCTATTGGGACCCATGGAACTGCGCCAATTACGCTACTTTGTCGCCATCGTCGACCACGGCTCGCTGTCGCGCGCGGCCCTGATCCTGCACGTGGCGCAGCCGGCCCTGACGCAGCAGCTGCGCCAGCTGGAAGAGGAACTGGGCGTGCAGCTGCTGCACCGCTCGGCCCAGGGCGTGCTCAGCACGGATGCGGGCAAGGTGTTTTACGAACATGCGCAGGCGATCCTGAAACAGGTGGCGGACGCCCGCTCGGCCGTTACGCAAAGCGCCACGCGGCCGTCCGGCAATGTCACCCTGGGCTTGCCGCACAGTATCTCCGGCGCCCTGGCCCTGCCCCTGCTGCTGGCCGCGCGCGAACGCTATCCCGAGATCACCCTGCAACTGACGGAAGAAATCACGGGCAACCTCAATGCACAGCTCAAATCGGGCCGCATCAATCTGGCCGTGCTGTTCGACGATGGTCAGCTGACGCCGTTTTCCTGCTGCCCCCTGGTGGAGGAAGAAATGCGTTTTATCTGCCGCAGCGATTCGCCGTTCGCGCCCCCGGGCACGGCGCTGTCATTCGCGCAGGCATTGAGCGCCACCCTGATCCTGCCGGGCCTGCAGCATGGCGTGCGCCCCCGCATCGACAGCCGCGCGCGCGAACTGGCACTGGAGACGGCGAACGTGATCGAGATCAACTCGATCGCCATCCTGAAATCGGCCATCCTGGCCGGCATGGGCGCCACCATCCTGCCCGCCGCGCCCCTGCTGGCCGAACTGGACAGCGGCGCCATGCGCAGCTACGCCATCCACAGCCCCGTGCTGTCGCGCACGGTGGCCCTGTGCGCCTCGAAAAACATTCCCCTCACCAATGCAGGCAACGCCGTGAAAAACCTCGTGCTGCAAGTGGCCGCCGAACTGTGCGGCAGCGGACGCTGGGTGGGGGCAAACGTGCTCTCGCCTATGGCATAAGTATTTCTTATACCCCCATCGTCAAAGCGTATTTGCCCCTTCCTCACGGTCGTTCTACACTGACCACATTAACTATTTTAAATTTAAACTAGTTATGTGCCGCCCACACGCGGCCATCCCGTCTGCACAGCGCGCGCCTTACCGGGCGCGTCCCTGGTACAGCCGATATCTGAAACACCCTTTTGGAGACAGCCATGTCCGTGACCACGGAAAACGGCTCCGCAGCGTTCGCTAGAAACGCCGGTGCCGCGCCATCTACGCCCCCCGACACTTCCCGTTTGACCACCGTCAGCCTCGACGACAAATACACGGCCACATCCGGCGCCATCTTTCTGTCCGGCATCCAGGCCCTCGTGCGCCTGCCCATGATGCAGCGCTTGCGCGACCAGGCTGCCGGCCTGAACACGGCCGGTTTCATTTCCGGCTACCGCGGCTCACCGCTGGGCGGCCTCGACGAAAACCTGTGGAAAGCGAAAAAGCAGCTGGAA
The DNA here is from genome assembly GCF_020858135.1 of Janthinobacterium sp. FW305-128. Classification (NCBI taxonomy): domain Bacteria; kingdom Pseudomonadati; phylum Pseudomonadota; class Betaproteobacteria; order Burkholderiales; family Oxalobacteraceae; genus Janthinobacterium; species Janthinobacterium sp. FW305-128. The sequence goes on from NZ_JACYMK010000004.1 coordinate 106,319, forward strand.
GCGCACCACGTGCAGTTCGTGCCCGGCGTCAACGAAGACTTGGCGGCCACGGCCGTCTGGGGTTCGCAGCAGGTCGACCTGATCGGCCCGGCCAAGTACGACGGCGTGTTCGCCATGTGGTACGGCAAGGGTCCGGGCGTGGACCGCTGCGGCGATGTCTTCAAGCACATGAACCATGCGGGCACATCCAAACTGGGCGGCGTGCTGCTGGTGGCCGGCGACGACCATGGCGCATACTCATCGACCCTGCCGCACCAGTCCGACCATCTGTTCTCCGCCTCGATGATCCCCGTCCTGTATCCATGCAATGTGCAGGAATACCTGGACCTGGGCATCCACGGCTGGGCCATGTCGCGCTTTTCCGGCTGCACGGTGGCCTTCAAGGCCCTGGCCGACACGGTCGAATCGTCGGCCTCCATCGACGCCGACCCGTTCCGCGTGGAAGTCAAGATTCCGCAGGACTTCGTCATGCCCGAAGGCGGCCTGAACGCGCGCCTGTCGAGCATCCCGCTGGGCCAGCAGGCGCGCAACCAGGAAGCGCTGATGCAGGATTACAAGATCTATGCGGCGCTGGCCTATGCGCGCGAAAACAAGCTCAACCATACGACCATCGACAGTCCGAACGCCAAGCTGGGCATCATCGCCTCCGGCAAATCCTACCTGGACGTGCTCGAAGCGCTGGAAGAGCTGGGCATCGACGAGCAGATGGCGGCCAATGTCGGCATGCGCCTGTTCAAGGTGGCCATGCCGTGGCCGCTGGAACCGGATAGCGTGCGCGAATTTGCGCAAGGTCTCGATGAAATTCTCGTCGTCGAAGAGAAGCGGCAAATCGTCGAATACCAGCTCAAGGAACAGCTGTACAACTGGCGCGACGACGTGCGCCCTAGAGTCATCGGCAAGTTCGACGAAAAAGGCGAATGGGTGGCGCCGCGCGGCGAATGGCTGCTGACCTCGAAGGCGGATTTTTCCGTCTCGCAAGTGGCGCGTGTCATCGCCAGCCGCATCGCGCGCCTGATTTCCGATCCCGTCACCTGCGACCTGATCAAGGCGAGACTCAGCTTCCTCGACGCCAAGGATGCGGTATTGAAAAAGGCCGTGAATACGCCGTTCCGCCCCGCGTTCTACTGCTCCGGCTGCCCGCACAATACCTCGACCAAGGTGCCGGACGGCAGCCTGGCGCTGGCCGGCATCGGCTGCCACGTGATGGCGACCTCGATCTATCCGGAAATGAACAAGCTGACCACGCACATGGGCGGCGAAGGCGCGCCGTGGATCGGCCAGGCCGCGTTCTCGGAATTGCCGCACGTGTTCCAGAACCTCGGTGACGGCACCTACTTTCATTCCGGCTACCTGGCCATCCGCGCCGCACAGGCGGCCAAGGTCAACATCACCTACAAGATTCTGTACAACGACGCCGTCGCCATGACGGGCGGCCAGCCCGTGGACGGCCTCATCACCGTACCCATGATGGCGCAGCAGGTGGCGGCCGAAGGCATCGCCCGCATCGCGCTGGTCACGGAGGATTTGAGCCGCTACAGCGACCGCAGCAACCTGCCCGCCCACCTCACCTTGCACGACCGCAAGGACATGGATGCCGTGCAGCGCGAATTGCGCGAAGTACCCGGCGTGTCCGTGCTGATCTACGACCAGACCTGCGCGGCCGAGAAACGCCGTCGCCGTAAAAAAGGAGAGTATCCCGATTTGCCGAAACGCATGGTCATCAACGACGCCGTCTGCGAAGGCTGCGGCGACTGCGGCGTGCAGTCGAACTGCGTGTCGATCTTGCCGAAGGAAACAGAATTTGGCCGCAAGCGCACCATCGACCAATCCTCGTGCAACAAGGATTACTCGTGCGCCAAGGGTTTCTGCCCCAGCTTCGTCACCGTCGAAGGCGGCAGCCTGAAGAAAACCAAGACGGGTGCCAGTAAAGCGGGCGAGACGGACAACTTCGGTCCGCTGCCGGAACCTGTATTACCCGATTGCGACGCGCCGTACAACATCCTGATCAATGGCATCGGCGGCACGGGCGTCATCACCGTGGGCGCGCTAATGGGCATGGCCGCCCACCTGGAAGGCAAGGGCGCGTCCGTGCTGGACATGACGGGCATGTCGCAAAAGAACGGTTCCGTCACCTCGCACGTGAAGATCGCCAAGTCCCCGGCGCACATCCGCGCGCAGCGCATCGCCACGGGCGAAGCGGACCTGATCCTGGGCTGCGACATGCTGACGGCCGGCGCGCAGGATGCCGTGTCGAAAATGCGTCCTGGCCGCAGCCTGGCCGTCGTCAACCTGCACGAGCAACCGCCGGGCACGTTTGCGCAAAATGCGGACTGGCAATATCCAGCGGCGGAAGTGCGCCAGCTGATCGAGGAATCCGTGGGCGGCGCGGACGCGGCCGACTTCATCGACGCGACGAAATTGGCCACCGCGCTGATGGGCGACTCGATCGCCGCCAACCTGTTCATGCTCGGCTACGCCTGGCAAAAGGGCCGCATTCCGTTGACGGAGGCGGCCCTGCTGCGCGCCATCGAATTGAACGGCGTGGGGATCGAATCGAACAAGAAAAGCTTTTTGTGGGGCCGCCGCGCCGCCGTCGACGTGCGCCGTGTCACGCAAATCGCCACGCCGGCGCAAGCGATCATCGTGCAAATGCCGCAAAGCCTCGATAGCGTGATCAAAAAGCGCGTGGAGTTTCTCACCGCGTATCAAAACGCCGCGTATGCGGATGGTTACTTGACCCTGGTGAAACAGGTGCGCGACCGCGAAAATACCCTGGGGCTGGGCCAGAAGCTGTCGACGGCCGTCGCCAGGAGCTATTTCAAGTTGCTGGCCTACAAGGACGAGTATGAAGTGGCGCGTTTGTACACGGATGGCCGTTTCGTCGAGCAGTTGCAGCAGCAGTTCGAGGGCAACTTCTCCGTGAAATTCAACCTGGCGCCGCCGCTGTTTGCCAAGAAAGATGCGAAGGGGCATCTGGTGAAAGCGGAGTTCGGTTCCTGGATGTGGCGCGCCTTCCAGCTGCTGGCCAAAGCAAAAGGCTTGCGCGGCGGCACCTTCGACGTCTTCGGTTATACGGCCGAGCGCAAGATGGAACGCGCGCTGATCGTCGAATACCGCGAACTGCTGGCCGGACTGCTGGTGAACCTGACGGCGGACAACCTTGGTACCTGTGTGGAACTGGCATCCTTGCCCGAGAAAATCCGCGGCTTCGGCCACGTCAAGGAAGCGGCCGTCGATACTTACCGCAAGGACAAGGCGAGGTTGCTGGCCGTGCTGGCGGATGGAAGCAAGCACGCGGCATAAAAGACAACGCAGAGCCTCGGCTCTGCGTTTTTTATTCCGGACAGCGCCCCACGGTCGCCCCCGGCAACAGCACCGGTTGCCAGATTTCCTGCAGCCGTTCCGGCGGCGTGCCGGCCAGCAAAGATTGCAGCATCTCGACCATCTTGGCGCCGGCGCGGCGCAGGTCGGGCTGGTCGATGGTGGTGACGTTGATGCCGATCAAAGTATCTTCCACATTGCCCCAGACGATGACGGAGATCTCCTTGCCGATCTCGATGCCCGCATCCATCAGCGCGCGCACCACGCCCACGCCGGACAGGTGGTTGTCGACGATGACGGCCGTGGGACGGGGCGAGCAGGCCAGCAATTGCTGCATGGCCTGATAACCGCTGCGGCGATCAAAAGTATTGTTGAGCAGATAGGTGGGATCGACCGGCAGGCCCGCCTGCGCCATGCAGCGGATAAAGCTTTCCTTGCGCTCGTAAGCAAAGTGCAAGTCCAGCGGCGCGCTCAGCAAGGCGATGCGCTGGTGGCCATGCGCCGCCAGGAAAGACACGGCCAGGTCGATGCCCGTGTCGTTGTCGTAGTCAAAATACGCATACGGCGCGTCGATGCGCGTGCGGCCGTTCGCGACAAAGGGAAAGCCGACTTTCGTCAAATACGCGATGCGTTCGTCGACCACCTTGGTGCGGCCCACCACGAGGCCATCGACCTGGCGCCCGCGCACCATGTTTTCATATGACGGCTGTTCGTTCTGCGGCGACACGGGGGCGATGATCAAGCTCATCTTCGACGCTTCGACGGCGTCCGACATGCCATTCACGACGGAAAGGAAGACGCTGTCGCCCAGGTCGCTGGGCAGCAGCGGATAGATCATGCCGAGCACATTCGTGCGGCCGACGGCCAGGCTGCGCGCCAGGGGGTTGGGCCGGTAGCCAACTTTCTTGGCGGCGGCCAGGACGATTTCACGGGTGCGGGAATTGACTTCCGGATAGCCGTTCAACGCCCTGCTGACTGTCGTTTTCGACATGCCGAGGGCAATTGCGAGGCTCTTGAGATTCATGTTAACTACCTGTCTGTATGGCAAAAGAAACCAACTCTGACCGTCCATTATAGCCCAGAGCGCCAAACAGGCGGCACATGACCGTGCGCCAACATGGTAGAAAAACAACAACTTATTGGATTTTTAAAAATTGTCTTTTGAAAAACAAGCGTGTTTACCGCGTCAGCAGCATGGCATGATGAATGGCACACAAACAATTGCTGTTATCGATAGCGTGTACTTACTTTATTCTCTATCGCGCCACGTGCGGCATGCCGCTTCGGCACGGCATAGCGCGCACGATAAGATTATCAAGAAAACATAATTCACTGGAACTGTGCGAGAATTTATCCTACTCTTGACTAAGGTAAAGATTGCCTGCAGACATGCCGCAGCCCCTGGCCTGCATTCTTCCTCTTGTGTACACGCCTGGGCATACTTTCAAAGGTGAACAATGTGGTATCGCTAACGTCCGTCAACAATCTGCAAGCCTCGCTGGCCACGGCGCAGCGCCGGGTCGAACAAGGCCAGAACCAGGTACAGCGCGACAGCGAACAGCTGGCGCAAAGCCGCCAGTTGCTGGCGCGGGAGCAGGAATCGCTGAGCCAGACCCAGCGCAGCAGCCAGCAAGCGCAGGCCGATGCCCCGGCCGCCATCAAGGCGCCGCAGCTGGACCAGGCGATCAAGGTAGCCGTGCCGCAACAAGCAGCCCCCGCCGCACCGAAAAGCACGCCCCAGCTGAACGGCTATGGCCAGACCCTGGGACGTCTGATCGATGTGACGGCTTGAGCCAGCTTACTTCGCCATCTCCTCTTCCAGCATCGCCAGCCACCACTTTTCCCCCTTCTTCGGCTGCGCCAGGTCGACCGCCTCGCCCATCTGCGGCGTGGCCAGGTTGACGCCCTGCCTGGCCGCCAGTCCCGTGATGCGGTCGAACGGTTCGTGCCAGGCGTGCAGGCCCAGGTCGAAGGTGCCGTTGTGCACGGGCATGAGCCACTTGCCGCGCAAGTCCAGGTGCGCTTGCAGGGTTTCCTCCGGCTGCATGTGCACGTCCGGCCACAGCTTGTCGTAGGCACCCGTCTCGATCATGGTCACGTCGAACGGGCCGTACTTGTCGCCGATCTGCTTGAAACCGTCGAAATAGCCGGAGTCGCCGCTGAAAAACACGCGCACCTCGGGCGCGTCGATGACCCACGACGCCCACAGGGTTTGATTGCTGTCAAACAAGCCCCGTCCCGAGAAATGCTGCGACGGCGTGGCGACGAGTTTCACGCCCGCAATCGTCGTCCCCTGCCACCAGTCGAACTGCTGCACCTTGTCCTTCGGCACGCCCCATTCGACCAAGGTGTCGCCCACGCCCAGCGGCGCGACGAAGTGTTCGGTCTTGGCGGCCAGTTGCAGCACGGCGGCATGGTCGAGGTGGTCGTAATGGTTATGCGACAGGATGATGGCCTTGATCGGCGGCAAGTCGGCGATGCTGATGGGCGGCTGGTGGAAACGTTTGGGTCCCGCCCACTGCACCGGCGAGGCGCGCTCGGAAAACACGGGGTCGGTAAGGAAGAATTCGTTATTCAGTTTCAGCAGCAGGGTCGAATGGCCGAGGCGAAACAGGCTATTGTCCGGCGCGGCCAGCAGTTGCGCCCGGGTCAGCGCTTGCACGGGCACGGCCGCAGCCGGTACCGTGCTGTCGGGCTTATCAAAGAGAAATGTCCACATCAGCTTGAGCGTTGCCGCCGTGCCCAGCTTGTGCATTTGCACGGGATTGCGGAACTTGCCTTCGATGCGTTGCGGTGATTCGGTCGGCGCGACGGGCGCGGCGCGCAAGGTGCAAGAACTCATGATGATCAGAACTCCCAAGAATAAGATGCGGTACATATGCAGCCCGGTCAATAAAATACAAGGATTAAATTACACTACACAGTGTAGTTCCTATTTCTGGCAAAGTAAACCAGGAGGTGTAAAATATTGTTTTCAAAGGAGATTTTCAGCCATGGCCGCACCGCAACGCCTCACCGACCGCAAGCGCGTCGCCATCGTCGATGCCGCCATCGCCGAGTTCCGCGAGCACGGTTTCGATGCGACCAGCATGGACAAGATCGCCGCCACGGCCGCCGTGTCCAAGCGCACCGTGTACAACCATTTCCCCAGCAAGGACGAGCTGTTCGCGGAAATCCTGCAGCGCATGTGGGAAAGCAGCATGGCCCAGCCCGCCGTGCCCTATGTGGCCGACCAGCCGCTGCGCCCGCAAGTGCTGGCCCTGGTCGAGCAGAAGATGGCCTTGCTGTGCGATCCGGCCTTCATCGACCTGGCGCGCGTGATCTTTGGCGAAACCATCCACTCGCCCGAGCGCGCGCAAGCGATGGTGGCGCGCCTGAATGAAAAGGAAACGGGCCTGAATATCTGGATCCGCGCGGCGCAGCAAGACGGACGCATCAAGGCGGGCGAGACGCTGGAAGTGGGACACCTGCTGATGGCTCCATTGAAGACCTTTGCCTTCTGGCCACAGATCACCCTCGGTGAACCGCTGCTGAGCCCGGCACGCCAGCGCGAAGTGACGGCACTGGCCGTCGATATCTTCCTGTGCTATTACGGCGTGGCAAAACAGACGGCATAAACGGGCGGCAAGTGGGCAGACAGCGTCTGCCAATGTTCGCCCTCGTCGCCCGAATACCAGGCGCCGCCCGTCGTCGACGCCATCAATAAACTGCGCCCGTCGTCGGCCAGCGCCAGCCCGTGGCGGTAGATGAGGTCGTAGCAATGCTGCTGCGGCAATCCCGCGCGCAACACTTCAAACGTTTTCCCGCCGTCGCGCGTGCGCGTCACGGCCAGCGCGCCATCGATGGGTATGCGCAGCACGTCCGCCTGCGCCGGCACGAACCAGGCCGTGTCGCCATCGCGCGGATGCACGGCCACGGCAAAGCCGAAATGCGACAGCGGCGCCGTCGTCACTTCCTGCCAGTGCCAGCCCGCGTCAAGCGAGCGCCAGATACCGTTATGGTGCTGGCACCACAACGCGTCCGGCGTGCCGGCGCTGCGCACGATGCGGTGCGGGTCTTGCACGGCCTCGTTTTCATCGAGTTCGGGCGGCATGTAGTCGGCGCGCATGCCCGTCGCGCTCAAGGCCCAGCTGGCGCCGCCATCAGCCGTTTGCCACACACCGCCGCAGGACACGCCGACCAGCACGGTATTGCTGTCGCGCGGGTCGACGCAGATGCTGTGGATGCCGGGCACGTCGTAGCCGCCGCCAAACCACTGCGCCCGCTGCGGCACGTCCCACAACGCTTCCACCAGTTGCCAGCTGTCGCCGCGGTCGCTTGAGCGGAACAGGCCGCCAGGCAGGGTGCCCGCCCACAGCACGCCGGGCTGGTCCGCGCCGCCGGCCGCCAGCGACCAGATCTGCCGCACCGTCCAGTCCACGCTATCGCTGCTGCCCTCGGGCTTGGCGGGATAGGCGGGCACGGCGACTTCCTGCCACGCGCCGGCGCCCGCGTCGAGGCGGTGCAGCTTGGCGCCGAAGTGGCCCAGGTTCAGGGCTGCGTACACGGTGCCGTCGCGGCCATCGTGCAACAGCATGGAAACGGGATCGCCGGCAAACTGCACCAGCGCCAGCTGCCAGGCGCCGGCCGCATCGACATCGAACCGGAACAGCCCCTTGCGGGTGCCGAGATACGCGCGTTGCGCCCTGCCTGGTCCCATGATTAACCTCCGGAAAGTGCCTGCAAGATGTATACCTGGCTGTCGGGCCGCAAGGCGTCGTCCAGCACGCTGCGCTCGCGGCAGCGCACGCCGTCGATGAAGATCACCACATTGGGACGCAACGCGCCCTGTTCGTCGAGCACGTAGCCGCGCAGGCGCGGCTGCCGGGCAAAGACACTGTCCAAGGCGGCGCGCAGGCGTGGCGCGGCCACCTCCACCGTGGGGACGTTCAGGAAGCGTGCCAGTTGTTGGGTAAAATGCAATTGCGCCATGCTGCCTTCGACGTCATCGGCCTGGACTCATTCTAGTCCGATTCGCCGACGATGCAACGGCGATACCGCTAAAATAACGGCAAGCACACAAGGAGGCCAGGCATGACGATTACCCCGGAAGAACTAGCGGTGCTGATGCAGGAAGTGGAAGTGGCCGATCCCATCGATTTTGCCGACCTGCCCTTCAACGAGCAGGAATTGCGCGGACTGATCGCCAACCACCTGTGCGAGATGGCCGACGCCATGGAAAGTTTCAGCCCGGAAGACCGCAACCTGGCCCTGCTGGCCGTGGCGGCCAAGCTGGTGCTGGAAAACCTCGTATTGCACGTGCAGTTGCTGCGCCGCCACGGCTTGCCCGTCAGCGACGGTGTGGAAGCGCTGCTGCAGCGTTTGAAGAACCCGGGCAAGCCCTGACTACGGCGCGGCAAGCCGCTATTGCAGGTTGATGGCGGTCAACACCATGCTGCTGCCAGGTAAATCCGTGCCTTGGCGGATGTACAGCACGCCATGCCGCGACAGCGCCAGGCTGCCGCCCATGCGGTAGGTCCAGACGGTCTTGCGGCTGGCCAGGTCGATCGCATAGGTATTGTTGCGCCCGCCAACAAACAGCAGATTGCCGGTGACGATCAGATCGCCGCCAAAATACCCATCAAGGGCCGTATCCAGGGGCCAGCGCCATAGGAGCGCACCGTCGGCGAGCTGGCGTGCTTCGAGCGCCTGACCGGCCTGGTTGCCCACGTACACGACGCCCCGCGCCACCACTGGCTGCGTGCTGAACTGCCCCTGCACCGTCCAGCGCACGGCGCGGCTATCCACGTCAACCAGGCTCAAGCTGTTATCCGCCGCCTCGCCGGCCAGCGGTCGCTGATTGAGCACCAGCACGCTGCCCGCCTCGGCCAGCACGGGCGCCTGGCGCAGGCTGCTCTTGTTCAAGCCGCCCAGCACCTGGCCCGGCACCGCCACGCTGAAGCGCGTCGTGCCATCGGCGATATTGAACGCCGTCAATGCCCCTGCCGCATGGCTGTACACCGTGCTCGCATTGACGGCGGGTGTCCACTCATCAACATTGCCCAGCTTGGACAAGCCCAGGCTGGCAGACCAGCGTGTCTGGCCCGTCGCCGCACCGATGGCACTCACGTCGTTATTCCCGCCCAGGTAGACATTGCCGTCCAAAAAGGTGGGCGCCGTCGCTAGGGAAACACCCAGCAGTGCGCCATTCGTATTCGGCGGACGCACGCCGAGCGGCACGCCACCAGCAAGCGCGTCAAAGACATACACGGTATCGCTGCCCGCCATGGCCAGCTTGCCGCCCGACACGGCCGGCGCGCCCAGGTAACCGTCCGACGTGAGCGACTGGGTCCAGCGCGCCTGGCTGTCGCTCTCGCTGAGCGCCGTCACCGTCGACGTGGTCACATATTTGCTGCTGCCTTCCGCCGGCGCGGCGGACTGCTGGCTGACATACACGAGGCCGTTGGCCGTCACCACGGGACTGCCGACGACCGCGCGCGGGGAGCTCGCGCCCAGCCAGGTCCAGCGGCGCGTGAAGCGGCGGCTGTCGAAGGTGGCCGGCACCAGGCCCGTATGCGCGGCATTGCCATTCACGCCTTCCCAGTCGTCCACGCCGGGCAGGGCTTGCAAGGCGCCCATGCTGCCGGCGAGCGGCGCGACAATGACCTTGTAATCCATGCTTTCCGTCTTGTACAGGCCTACCGTGGCGGGCAAGGACAGCTCGATCTTGCCCGTGTACTCGCCGGGAAGCAGGCCAGGCACCGTTTTGAACGTCAGCCGCCAGCTGCCATCGGCCTGCTTCTGGCGGTCGGCCGCCTGCAGCACGAGCGCCGTGCCGCTGGCGGGTTTTTCCTGCGGCTGGGGACGCGCATCGCTCACGCCATCGGCCAGGCGCACTGTCACGCGAATATCATCGCAGGTGGCGCCAGGCTGGGCCGTGCAGCTGCCGCTCACCTCCGCCAGCGTCATGCCGGTTTTTTCCTGCAAGCCAGGCGGCACGCCAACGGCGCTGCCGGAACCGCCGCCACAGGCGGACAAGGTAGTCATGATGGCCAACGCCAATGCGGCGGCCTGCCACAACGAAGGGAATAATGTGCGCATGCAATGTCCATGTTGAGGTTTCATTTCCTCCCCAATGGAGGTGTGCTGGAAACCTGGACTGAATGTTATAGCATGAGAAACATTGTTAAAATCTAACAGATACTCACAACAACGCTTTACTTGCGCACGGCGCGCGCCTGGATGGTGATATCGCTTTCGGCCACGGCCACGCAGGGCAGGATGTAGCCGTCGAGCCGTTCATCGGGGCTGATGCCGGGCCAGTCCACCGTGTAGCGGATCTTTCCTTCGGGCATGTGACAAATGCACGTGCGGCACGTGCCGTTGCGGCAGGAACTGAGCAGGCGGATGCCGGCCAGCTCGGCGGCGGCCAGCACGGTGGTGCCCGCCTCGGCCCGGAATTGCCAGCCTTGCGGGACGATGGTGACGGTAAACGTGGTGGTGGTAAAGGGGAGCGCGCTCATGCGCCCAGTTTAACAGTCCGCCAGGGTGGTCCAGGTAGCGCCCTGCGCATGGCTGCGCAGCACGGCCTCCGCAAAGGCCAGACCCGCCACGCCATCGGCCACCGTCGGCAGCCAGCGCGCCGCTTCCGGTATCGGCGTCCCCGCCTGCAGGGCGCGAATGGCCAGGGCCGCATCCAAGTACAACTGGGCGAACGCTTCCAGGTAACCCTCCGGATGGCCGGCCGGCACGCGCGTGGCGTGGCGCGCGGCGGCGCTGTCGACCCGTCCCGGGCGCAGCAGCTGGCGGTTGCCGCCCTGCGGCGTGAACCATAACGCGTTCGGCTGTTCCTGGTCGAAGTCCAGCTGCGCCTTGCTGCCGAACAGGCGCAAGCGCACCGTGTTTTCGCACCCCGTCGCCACCTGGCTGGCCCACAACGTGCCTTTCGCCCCATTCGCATAGCGCAGCATCACCTGCACGTGGTCGTCCAGGGTGCGGTGCGGTACAAAAGTCGACAGTTCCGCCAGCACGTATTGCGGCGTCAGGCCGCTGACGAATTGCGCCAGGTGGTAGGCATGCAGCCCCACGTCGAGCAGGGTGCCGCCCGGTCCCGCCTTCTGCGGGTCGTTGTGCCAGTTGCCTTCGCTCATGCCACCCGCGTGTATCGCGTCGGCCAGCCAGTCCTGTGAATATTCCACCTGCACAAGGCGCAGCTCGCCGATCTCGCCCGCCTCGACCATGGCTTTCGCGTGGCGCAGCAGCGGATAACCACTGTAGGTATGCGTGAGCGCAAACAGCAGATTTTTCTGCTTGGCCAGCGCCGCCAGCGCCTGGCCTTCCGCCAGCGAGATGCCCAGCGGCTTGTCGCAGATCACGTGGATGCCCGCTTCCAGGAACGCCGTGGCGACGGGCGCGTGCAGGTGGTTCGGCGTGACGATGGCCACGGCCTCGATGCCGTCGGGCCGCAGGCTTTCGGCCTGCGCCATGGCGCGGTAATCGCTGTAGCAACGGTCGGGCGCCAGGTGCAGCGCCGCGCCGCTGTCGCGCGCGCGCTGCGGGTCGGACGACAGGGCGCCTGCCACAAGCGCATATTGGTCGTCGATGCGCGCCGCGATGCGGTGCACGGCGCCGATGAATGCGCCCTGCCCGCCCCCTACCATGCCCAGCCGTAAGCGTCGCTGCATGTCAGTCTCCTAGTCCCTGGCCGGGCCTAGGCCAAGCAAGTGATTGATTTGATGTTGATCCACGGTGCTGCCCGCGAAATCGTCGAATGCGCGTTCGGCCACGTGGATGATGTGATCGCGAATAAAACGCGCCCCTTCGGCCGCGCCATCCTCCGGGTGTTTCAGACAGCATTCCCATTCCAGCACGGCCCAGCCGGGGAAGTCATACTGCGCCATCTTCGAGAAAATCGCCTTGAAATCGATCTGCCCGTCACCGAGCGAGCGGAAGCGTCCGGCCCGGTCCTGCCAGTCGCCATAGCCGCCATACACGCCCTGGCGCCCGTTGGGCCGGAACTCCGCGTCCTTGACGTGGAAGGCCTTGATGCGCGCATGATAAATGTCGATGAACGCCAGGTAATCGAGCTGCTGCAGCACGAAGTGGCTGGGGTCGTACAAAATCGATGCGCGCGGATGGTCGTGGACGGCGGCCAGGAAACGCTCGAACGTCACGCCGTCGTGCAAATCCTCGCCCGGATGCAATTCATAGCAAAGGTCCACGCCGGCCGCATCGAACGCGTCGAGGATGGGCAGCCAGCGCCTGGCCAGTTCCGCGAATGCCGTTTCCACCAGTCCGGCCGGGCGCTGCGGCCACGGATACAGATACGGCCAGGCCAGGGCGCCGGAAAACGTCACGTGCGCCTGCAAACCCAGGCGCCGCGAGGCGGTGGCCGCCCACAGCAGTTGCTGCGTGGCCCAGGCCGTGCGCGCGGCAGGATCACCGCGGACTTGTTCTGGCGCAAAGCCATCGAACAGCGCGTCATAGGCCGGATGCACGGCGATCAGCTGGCCCTGCAAATGCGTCGACAATTCCGTCACCTGCAAGCCATGGCGCGCCAGCAGGGCGGCCACGTCGTCGCAGTACTGCTGGCTGACAGCCGCCTGCTCCAGGTCGAACAAACGCGGCGCCGTCGGCAGCTGCAAGCCCTTGTAGCCCAGGCCGGCCGCCCATTGCGCCAGGTGCTCGAGCGAGTCGAACGGCGGCTCGTCGCCGAGAAACTGGGCCAGGAAGATGGCCGGGCCCTGGATGGTTTTCATGTCAATGTCCTGTTGGAGAAAGCCGGGGTCAGACCCTCAATGCCGCTAACGCAAAAGTCATTGCTGGCGGGCGAGGGGGTCTGACCCCAGAATTTAAAAAGGCGAGTTCGGAAAGTAAAACTGCTTGGCGTTCTCGCGCGTGATCAGCACCGAGGGGATGATCGTGTTGGCCGGCAATTTATCACCTTTCAGGCGCGCTTCCGTCGTCAGCTTGATGGCGTCGTACATGAACTTCGGCGAGTAGGACACGTCGGCCACGATCAGCGGGTCGGAACCGTCCATGATCTTTTTTACCGCGCCCTTCGCGCCCGCGCCGCCGAACACCTGCTTGATGTCCGTGCGCTTGGCTTGCGCGATGGCTTTCTGCACGCCGATGGCCATGTCGTCATCGGCGGCCCAGACGGCGTCGATCTGCTTGAAACGGGTCAGGTAATCCTGCATGACCTTGAAGGCATCGTCGCGGTTCCAGTTGCCGTACTTGGCGTCGAGCACCTTGATCTCGGGATGGCCTTTCATCACGGCGGAAAACGCGTCAAAGCGCTCGTTGTCGAGCGTGGTCGGCATGCCGCGCAGCACGACGATATTGCCCTTGCCATTCAGGCTTTTCGCCAGGTATTCGGCCGGCAGCTTGCCGAAGGCCGTGTTGTCGCCCGCTATATAGGCATCCTGCGACTGCGTGTTCGTCAAGCCGCGGTCCACCACCGTCACATACACGCCCTTGTTTTTCACTTGCGCGACGGGCTGCGTCAGCGAGGCCGACTCGATGGGGAAGATCACCAGGGTGTTGATCTTGTTCACCGTCAACATGTCCTGCAACTGGTTCGCCTGCTCGGGCGCCGTGGCGGCCGTCTTGACGATGATTTTCACGCCAGGATGGGCTTTTTCCAGCTCCGCCTTGGCCTGGTTCACCCACCAGACGATGCCCGAGGTAAAACTGTGCGTGGCCGTGGGGATGGCCACGCCGACGACGAGCTTGTCAGCCGCTTGCGCACTCGGCAAGGCCCACGCCTGCATCACCAGCACTGCCATCCCTGCTACCCGTATAAAGCTCTTCATGCTGCTCTCCTCCAAGGTTGTGGGCGCCCGTTGGCCGCCCTTTCAGAACGCCGCTCTTGTTTTATTTGCGGCCTCGCTGCAGGAAGGCGACGGCGATGATCACCACGCCTTGCACTGCGGCATTCAGGTAGACACTGATGATGCTGGTCAAATTCAGGATATTGCTGATCACGGAGAGCAGGATGGCGCCGATCACGGTGCCGACGATGCGCCCTTCTCCCCCTTTCAGGGCCGTGCCGCCCACGACGACGGCGGCGATCGCTTCGAGTTCCCACAGCAAGCCCGTGGTCGGCGTGGCCGAGCCCAGGCGCGGCACGTACAGCACCGTGGCGATGCCCACGCAGATGCCCAGCAGCATGTAGGTGGCGATTTTCACTCTGTCGACATTGATGGCCGCATAGCGCGCCACTTGCTCGTTGGAACCAATCGCCTGCACGTGCCGGCCAAACGTGGTGCGGTTGAGGATGACGGCGCCAGCCGCGGCGACGAACAGAAAGATCCAGATTGGGATCGGTGCGCCCAGCACGCTCGTGTAGTAGACGGGGCTGTACAGCTCGGACAGCGTGGCGTCCAGGGTCAGTGCGCCGCCATCGGCCAGATATGTGAGCACGGCGCGGAAGATGCCCAGAGTGCCCAGAGTGACGATGAACGGTTCGATATTGCCCTTGCTGATCAACAAGCCGTGCATCAGGCCGAAGCCGGCACCGAGGATCAAGGCCATGGCGATGCCCAGCACCAGCATGGTGATCGGTGCCAGGTCGCCGCCCGCGCCTTGCGCCAGCGCATTCATGAAATAAATCATGCAGCCGGCGATCAGCGCCGCCATGGAACCGACCGACAGATCGATGCCGCCCGAGATGATGACGAAGGTCATGCCGACGGCGATGATGCCGATGAAGGCCGTGCGCGTAAGCACGTTCATCAGGTTGTCCACGGTGGCGAAGTCGCCATTGAGCAAGGTGCCCGCGATGCACAGAGATAACAAGCCCAGCACGGGGCCGAAGCCCTTGATGCGCGCGCCGAATCGGGAGATTGGGGATACGGTGGTGTCAGTGCGTGCCGGTTGCATGGGCAATCAACTCCTCTTCGGTCAGGTGGTCAGCAGACAGGGTGGCTTGCAAGGTGCCGGCGCGCATCACGGTGACCCGGTGGCACAGGCCGATCAATTCGATCAATTCCGATGAAATCACGATCACGGCGCGCCCTTCGGCGGCCAGGCGGTGAATCAGGAAGTAAATGTCGCGCTTGGCGCCCACGTCCACGCCGCGGCTCGGTTCATCGAGCACGACGACACGGGGGTCCGAATGCAGGTATTTGGCCAGCGCCAGCTTTTGCTGATTGCCGCCGGACAGCATGCGCGCACGGCTGTCCAGGTCGCCCGTGCGGATATTGAAATCCCCGACGGCCCTGGCCAGCGCCTGCCTCTCGCCCTTCACGTCGAGCCACGGCCGCGCATAGCGCTCCATGGTCATCATGGTGAGGTTTTCCCGCAAGCCCAGGTTTACGTGCAGTCCTTTTCCCTTGCGGTCTTCGCTCAGGTAGGTCATGCCGTGCTGCATCGCTTGCTTGGGGCTACGGATATCCACGGGCTGGCCATTGAGATGGATCGTGCCCGCGCTGCGCGGACGCAAGCCCAGCAGCGCCTCGAACGATTCCGTGCGCCCCGCGCCCACCAGGCCCGCAAAGCCCAGCACTTCGCCCGCGCGCACCTCGAACGACAGCGCTTTCGCCCAGCCGGGCACGCTCAAGCCATCGACCTTCAGCAGGATCGGGGCATCGGGCGCCAGCGCCACTTTCGCGGGGAACATGTCGGACAATTCGCGCCCCACCATCAGGTTCGCCATCTGCTGGCGCGTGAGGCTGGCCGTCGGCTCGCGCGTGACGAAACGCCCGTCGCGCATGACGATGACTTCGTCCGTGTTGCGTTCCACTTCGTCGAGCTTGTGGGAAATGTAGAGGATGGTGACGCCATCGCTTTTCAGCTGGGCCATCACGGCGAACAGGCGCTGGGTTTCCGACGACGTCAGGGTGGCCGTCGGCTCGTCCATGATCAGGAAGCGGGCGCGGCGCGACAGGGCCTTGGCGATTTCCACCAGCTGTTTCTCGGCGACGATCAGGTCGCGTATTTTGGTGTCGGGCGACACGTCCAGCCCCACCTGTTTCAAATAGCGCGACGCTTCCTCGCGCATGGCGGCCTCGTCGAGCAGCCAGCCGCGCGTCTTTTCGTGGCCTAAAAACATGTTCTGCGCCACCGTCAGGTGCTCGGCCAGGTTGAATTCCTGGTGGATCAGCACGATGCCGGCGGCCTCCGCCGCGCGCGAACTGGCGAAGCGCCGGGGCTGGCCATCGATCAGCAGCTGGCCTTCGCTCACGCCCTCGTAGCCGGCGAGGATTTTCATCAGGGTCGACTTGCCGGCGCCGTTTTCGCCCAGCAAGCCATACACGCGCCCGGGCGCCAGGGTAAAACTGACGCCATGCAAGACGCGCACGGGGCCAAAATCCTTGCACACCCCCTCGAAACCGACGGCAACGCTCACTATGCACTCCCTCGCAAGACCAAGTTATGGTTGAGTAACACCCCAGGTACCTGTGCAGCCGGGTCCGCCAAGCGCTGCAGCAATAATCGCGCCGCCGTCTCGCCCAGCTCGCGCATCGGCTGCGCGATGGTGGTCAAGCCCGGATCGATCTGCGCGGCGATGGCGATATCGTCGAAGCCGATCACGGCCACGTCTTCCGGCACGCGCTTGTTCAGCTGGCGCAGCGCGCTCAGCACGCCGATGGCCAGGGTATCGGAGACGGCGAAGATGGCCGTCGGCGCATCGGGCCCCGCCATCATGCGCAACGTGGCGGCCGTGCCCGCTTCATAGTCGAGGCTTTGCACCGTGTGCACCCATTGCGGCTGCACGGGCAAGCCGGCCGCCGCCAGGGTGTCCAGATAGCCTTGCTGGCGTTGCCGCGCGTACAGATAGCGTTCGTCAGAATTGATCAGGCCGATGCGCGTATGGCCGCGCGACAGCAGATGCGCGACGGCATCCGACGCGGCCCGGTGGTTATCGATGCCGACATAGGGCACGGCCACGCCGGGGTCGAATTCGCAGCAGGCCACCCACGGCAGGCTGACGGATTCATGCGACAGCGCATGCTGCACCGTGTCCGGATCCAGGCAGATGGCGCCATCGGCGCGGTGCATGCGCAGCAAGTCGAAGTAGGAACGCTCGCGGCCCGCGTCGGCACCCGTGTCGCACAGCAATACAAAATAGCCGTGTTCGCGCGCCACCGTATCGATGCCGCGCACGATCTGTGCATAGAAAGGGTTGCCCACGTCAGGCACCATGGTCAGCAGCATGCGGCTCTCGGCCGTGCGCAGGCTGCGCGCCAGGTGGTTCATGCGGTAGCCGAGCGCGGCCACGGACGCGAGCACCTTGTCGCGCGTGGGCGCCCGCACGCCTGCCTGCTCATTCATCACGCGCGAGACGGTGGCCACCGACACGCCCGCATGCGCGGCGACGGCGCTGATGGAGACGGTTTCGGTCGGCAAGGAAGACGGGACGGCTGGCGGCATGGGGTTTTTCATATAAATGTAATCGATTACATTTATAGGCCAGTCACGCGCGCGATGCAAACATTATCGATGCTGCAATGCGCAAAAAACAGGCAGGAAAAGAGAAAAAACGGAGACCGAACGGGGACAAAAACGGCCCTGTGCGGGCCGTCTGACGCAGCTACTTCTGGGCTTGGAAGGTGTTCTGCTGCACGGCAAAACCGGCGCGCACGGCGGACATGGCCGCCACCCACAGGATCAGGCCGGCACCGAGGCAGCCGACGGGATGGATGGGGCCATGGCGCACGGTGAACGGATAGCCGATGGCCCACACGCACAAGGCCATGCCGATGGCCACATGGCGGCGCGCCTTGAACAGCCAGGCCAGCGGAAAGAAATGCAGGCCCACGATCAGGATCACGGCGGGGATGAACCACGCCTGCAAGCCCACGTTTTTCAAGACGTTGCCGACGATGAAGATGGCAATCCATTGCCCCGCGTTCACGATATTGAACAGCCGGCCCGCGCGCTTCGCTTCCGGCGTCTGTTCCGCCGCCGCATGCGCTGCCCGGTGACGGCTGAACTGGCGCCACGCCAGCATGAACAGCAGGACGGTGATGGCGGCAATGGGCAGCAAGCTGAGCAGATGCGCGCCATACGTCTGCACGCACCAGGCGGCAACCCACAGGCCGCCAAACACGGAAAAGAACATGGCGCCGATGGCGCTGCGGGCAAGGGCGGCGGCAGGGTCGGTCTGTGCGGTCTGTGTCAGGGTCATGGCAGGGTCTCCCGGTCAATCAAAGTGATTACTTCATCATCGCGCAAAACGTTTCCGGATTGCCGTCAAGGATGACGCCGCTTGGCCAGCGGTGGCTGCGCTGCTGGGCGCGCAGCAGGGACGCGGCCAGGGCCGAGTCGCCATCGACGGCATACACGAAGACGGGCATGTTCAGGCTGGCCGCATCGGCCAGCAAATTCGGATTGGCATCGAGGCTGCGCGCGTCCACGTGCACGCCCGTGGGCATGCCGATCTGCTGCTGCACGCGCTGCAGCCAGGGCTTGTCCAGCTTGGGCGGACGGGCATTTTTCGCGATATAGCGGCTGACCCGGTTGGCGCCGGCCGCCTGCGCATTGCGCGCATCAAACACGAGCAGACCGAGGTAACCGTGCGGATCGGCGCGGCGCGCGCAAGCGAGGTTGTTCGGCACGCCCGACGTCAAAAACCAGTTGCCATGCTTGATGTTGGCGCGCAACTGCGCCACCAGCGTATTGATGGGCGCGCACGACGGCACGACATCCTTGATTTCCGCATTCAGGGTCTTGGCCGGGAACGCGGTGGCCAGGTCGGCCACATCGCTGACGAACGGCGGCGTTTCCGGCGTGGCCACGCCACGGTTCTTCATGCTGGCCGCGCGCCAGTCGTCGGCCGTCAATTGTTTCACGGTGCGGGGCGATCCCGTGTCGACGACCCGGCCCGTCAGCAGATCGTGGTGCACCACCCAGCTGCCGTCACCGAGCAGCTGCAAATCCGTCTCGACGCCGTCCCAGGTGCCGAAATACGTGTTGCGCAGCGCGCTCAGCGAGTTTTCCGGCGCATTGCCGGCGCCACGGTGGGCATGCACCTTCATG
Source organism: Janthinobacterium sp. FW305-128 (assembly GCF_020858135.1). Classification (NCBI taxonomy): domain Bacteria; kingdom Pseudomonadati; phylum Pseudomonadota; class Betaproteobacteria; order Burkholderiales; family Oxalobacteraceae; genus Janthinobacterium; species Janthinobacterium sp. FW305-128. The sequence goes on from NZ_JACYMK010000004.1 coordinate 125,603, forward strand.
CCCTGGCAGTCGGCCTGGACGGCCGTGCTGGCCATGCACAGCAGCAAGGCCAGGGCGGCCGCCTTATTTCTTTTCCGGGTGATAACCATATTCGAGTCCCTGCAAAATATTGATGCGGATCGCTTCGTTGACGGGGTAGCTGTAGCCCTGCCCCACCGCCACGACGTGCGTGATATTGGCCAGCAAGCCCTTGCCGGCGATTTGCCAGCGCGTGCTGTCGCCGTCGGCCTGGCGGTTCCAGTCCAGCATCTGGCGGAACAGCTCGCTCTTCGTGACATTGTTGTCCGACAGGCTGAAGATGCCCCAGGTTCCCAGGAAGGCGCCGGCCAGCACGCCCGTGGCGATCCAGGCGGAACGGCGGCTCAGCTGGCCATCGGCGCCCGCCTGCTCGCCCCGGCGCGCCGCCAGCACCAGCAAGCCCACGGTGGCGATCAGGTACAGCAGTTTCGAAAAGTGGCCGATGGCGCCCAGGAGCGAAAAGAACAGGGCCACGGGCGGCACGATGGCCGCGCGCGCCGCTTCCTTGCCCTCCGCATAATACTTGCCATGCACTTCGAAGTCGCTGCGGCTGGCGCGGTACTCGACCAGCTTTTCCGCCGTCTGGCGCGCGGCGAACTGGTCGAACAGACGGCTGAACTCGGCGGGACTCGCATACGCGTCCTGCACCACGGCGCCCTTCGGCAGCCGCAAGCCCTTGCTCGCCTCGCTGCCGTCGCCGCCGTCCGGCCCGTCGCGCAGCACGGCCTGTATGCCGGGGCGCGCCACGAAGGCGGGGAAGGACAAGCCCGGCGGAATGCGGTCGCCCTTGATAGTCAAGCCCTTGCCGGCCGCTTCCGACGCATAGCGGCGCTTGACGGCCGCGCGGAAGCTCAATTGATCGGCGGGATGCCAGTTGGCCGACACGGGCACCTTCTTGCGCACATTGTTGACGACGGCCGCCTTGCGCCGCGCCGGCACGGAATGCGGCTGCCAGCCGTGGCGCGACAGGCTTTGCCGGTAATCGTTCCACGCCGATTCCTGCTGCTGGCGCAAGCCCGCGTCGTCGTCGGGAATGATACCCGAATACAATTTCCACTTGTCATGCACTTCGCCGATCGCCTGCTGGTACTTGTCGTAGTAGCCGGCCGCGCCGCCGGCGATCTTGCGGACGTTAAAATTGATCAACTGTTCCTTGGCCGGCTCCATGCGCTCGTCGAGGTGGCCCACCGACACGGCCAGAAACGGAAACAGGGCGAGGAAAGCCTTGCCTTCCGGCTTGGCAAACAGGGTGGCATCGTCGACCAGGCCCTGCAATTGCAGGCTGCCGCCCACCAGCGAGCGCTGCATCAGGGTGGTGTTGAAGGCCAGGCGGCGAAATTGCGCATCGCGCGTTTCCACCAGCACCGTGACCGTCGTCTTCAGGATGCCGAATACGACCGCGGCCGTGGCGATGCAGCAGAAGATGATCTTTTTCCAGCTGGGGCCGCTGCCATTGTTCTTCAGCCGGCGGCGCCACATCAGTTGCAGCACCACCAGCGCGGCGGCGATGCCCGACAGGCTGCGGCCATAGAATTCCACGCCCTCCACGTCGTGCGGCTTGACGTCGCCGCCCACCACGTCGAGCAAACGGGCATTGAAGCCCAGCTCGCAGCACAAATAAATGATCGTCAGGACGATCAGGATCAAGGTCTGCCGGATTTGCAGACTGCGCAGACTCGCGGCCATCTTATTTCCTCAGATCGATGACGACGGGCTTGATCTCTTCAGCCTGGAAGATCATCGGCGCGGCCGCCGGCGCGGCACCGCGCGGGGCGGGCACGCTGATGGCGGGTGCCGCCGCCCTGGCCGGAGTTTCCTGGCGGCGCGGCTTGGCGCTGGCGCGGCTGCCCGCTTTCGGCGCGGCGGCCGGGGCCGATGCCGGGGCCGGCGGGGCCGGGATCACGCGCCCGCTGTCGCTGCCGCTGCCAGGCACGGTGGCGATGACGGGGCCGGTAGCGCGCAAGCCGTCGTCGGCAAACGGCTGGGCGCGCGTATCGACGCCGGGCGGCACGGCCACGCTGGCGTTGAGCAGGCGGTTGTCCGTGTAGATCATGCGCGACAGGCGGTTGTAGTTGGGAAAGTCGATATTCAGCGATTTCGCGTCCGCCGCCAGTTCCACGCGGGGGCGGTCCTTGCAATTGCCCACCGTCCACTGCAGCACGTCCGTGCCCTGGAAAGCCAGCACTTCATAGCGGTAGGCGCAGCCGCGCTCCTGGGTTTCGACGATCACCACCGTGCGCTCGCCCACGTTTTCCACGCGCGCCACGCGGGCCGTCATCGCGTTGGCCAGCGGCACGACGCGAAACGCCTGCGACAGCTTGATCGAATACTTGCCTTGCGGATCCTTGCGCAAGGTGCCTTCCGTGCCGTCGCGCAGGCGGAAGGTGGACAGCGGCGTGCCGAACAGCTCGGCCGTATCGAGGCCCATCATCACGCCGCCACGGCCGTTCGGCGTCATGGCGCAACCCGTCAGCAGGATGCCGGCGGCCACGCTCAGGGCCAGCTTGCGCCAGTGCGCGGATGCAAAATTCTTATACGTTGTCATGCTTGATAACTTTCTCTTATTTCAGGATTCAGGGATTGATGACGGCCAGCGGATTGCCCGGGCCTGGCGGCGGCAAGACTTTCTGGCGGTTGCGCGACAGCACGGTGAAGGCGCCCAGGGTGTCCGGTCCGGCGACGATTTCCAGCTGCTCGCGCTGCAGCCAGGTGCGGATCTCCGCCTCCGTCGCCTCGGCGCGGAACAGCACGCGCGTGCGCACGCCCGTCTCGACGCCGCTGCCACTGCCGCTGCGGAATTCCGCATTGCCGACGACTGCCTGATCTTTCGGCAGGAACAGCCACGCCGATTGCACCACCATCACGCTGGCGGCCACGGCGGTGACGATCTTCAGCCAGCGGTTCGCATTGGCCGCCTTGATTGGCGCCGCCTGTGGCGCGGCGGCATCGGCCGAAGCGATCTGCAACTGCTGCAGCCCCTGGCGCAGCAGTTGCCGGTACGCCACGCGGCCATCCTTGCCCAGCTCGCTCGACAGGGGCGTGCCCGTCAGCGCATAGCCGTCGCCAGGCAAGGCCACGCGGGCGATCACGCCGGGCGCCGCCGTGGCCCCATTGGAACGGCCATGCAGCTCCAGCCAGCGCGCCGCCTGCAGGCGCTCCTGGCTGAACACGCCCAGGCAGGCGCCCAGGTCCGTCACGGCCACAGTCACGGGCATGTCGCACAGCACCAGGCCCGCGCGGGGGTCGGCGGGCGCGTCGCGCTCCTCGACCACGAGGCCGCAGGCATCCGCATACGCCGCGTCCGGCGTGACGAGCCAGCCGCGCCAGCGCTGGCGCGTGCTGTCCCAGGCATCGAGCAGCACGGCGCCAAAGCCGGGGCAACGCGCCAGCAGGTGGATTTGTCCGCCCGCGATGGGCCGCCCGGCCAGGGGCGCCGCGTCGCTGCGGCGCGCAAAGCGTTCCATCAAGTGTTCCGGCACGGCAATGCCGCGCCAGTCGGGGGGAGTACCCGCCACGTCCGCGTCCAGCAGCTCGGCGGAAGTCGGCGGCGATGGCAGGCGCGCGGCAACGATGGCCAGCGAGGGCGTCAATGCAGTCATGCCGGTGGCCTTTCATCAGGGTTCGGGTGGGTGGACACGGGGTCCATGTGCAGGGATAACGCGGCCACGCACAGAATATCCAAAACTATTTGCGCCGCCTGCATATCGCGCGCGGTCAGCGCATCGCCCACGCGCAGCTTGAGCAGGGTCAAGACCCAGCTGCCCAGCAAGGTGGCGCGGTGGGCCGGCTCGACGATCTGCCGTCCCGCGCTGGCGGGCTCGCCCTTCTGCCGGTGCACGAGACCTAATTTTCCGCCGTGGTAATGCGCGGAAGCGATCTGCTCGGCCAGTTCCTTGACGGGCATGCCGCCGCAGCCGCAATGACGCAGCAGCAAGATCAAATCGCGGGGCAAGGTGGCGATAAAAACGTCGGCCGCTTCGCGCACCGATGCCGGAGTCAACTGGTAGTCGCGCAGCGGCGCGGCATAGGCGTCGGGCGCCTGCAAGTCGCAGCCCTCCTGCGCATCGGCGTCGTCGTCATCGCGCTGTTTGCGCAGCTGGTCGATGATGAAGCGCTTGAAGTACAGGAACAAGGCGCCGACGTGGTGGGGCGCGGCGTCGCTGTCGCCGTGCAGGACTTTTTCGATGAAGAACTGGTGGCGCAAGTCGGCCAGCGAGTCGCCGAGCGAGGCCGCCTCGCGCGGGCGGCACGGCGTCAGCGCGGCAATGACGCGCTGGTAAAACTCGCCTAGTTCGCCTTGTGTCAGCCGCTGGCGGCGCGTCCAGAAGTCATGAATCCGTTCAAATTGTTCCGATTGCAAAGCCGGTCCGATCGTGTGTTGGGCGGCACGCGCCACTGGCCGGCGGCGATACCCACCGTGCGCTGGCCAGACAAGAGAAACTTGTCAGTAAGGTAAAATGCATTTAGGCAATTTTCTCATATCACAGTCAAAATCGCTAACTTTTGTTACTTTCACGACAATCCCCGAGACCCCGATGCAACGCCTGATTCCCCTGTTTTTCAGCCTGTTCTTTTTACTGCTCAGCAACGTGGCGCTTGCCGCTGCGGCTCCCGGCAAGCGCATCGCCCTGGTGATCGGCAACGCGGCCTATCCGCAGCCGTTGCTGAACCCTGTAAACGATGCGCGCGCCATGGCCGAGCGCCTGCGCCGCCTGGGCTTTGAAGTGCTGTTGCGCACGGACATCAATGCGCAACAGCTGCAAAAGGCCTCGGCCGAGTTTTCCACGCAGGCGCGCGGTGCCGATATCGCCCTCGTGTTTTACGCGGGCCACGGCGCACAGGCGGGCGAAACCAATTATGTGTTGCCGCTGGGCGCCAACATGAATGCGCTCAGTGCGGCGGCCATCGCCGCGCAGGGCGTGTCCGTTTCCAGCCTGGCGGGCGACCTGCAGCGCACGGGCGCGCGCGGCGCCGTGCTGATCCTCGATGCTTGCCGGCAGGAATATACGCGCGGCGGCGCCGTGATGGTCCCTGGCGGCGGCAATGCGGCCAGCCACGGCTTTGCCGACACGCAAGCGCCGCGCGGCGTGGTGATCGCCTATTCGGCGGGACCGGGCGCCCTGGCGCGCGATTTCTGGTCGCCCGATTCGCGCAACAGCCCGTATACCAGCGCCCTGCTCGACGCGCTCGACGCCCCGGGTCTGCCGATGAGCGACGTGTTCTCGCAAGTGGCGGCCAGGGTCGCCACCATGACGCACGACGTGCAAAAACCGCGCGTGTCATTTGGCGAAACGTCGGCGCGCCTCGTGCTGAACATGGGCAGCGGCAAAGGCGTCAGCCAGCCTCCAGCCAGCGTGCTGGCCGGCGCGCAAGGACAGGGCGGCATGCGCGCACCGGTCCCGGCGCCTGCCCCAGCGGTGGAAAAGCCGGCCGCACCGGGCGCCAGGGTGTGGCCAGGCAATGTGCTGCAAGACATCAACTATGAAATCCGCATGCAGATCGCGGCACGGCCGTTTCCCCGCCAGCAGCTGGAAAAGCGCGCACGGGGCGGCGATCTGGTGGCGCTGACGGCGCTCGGCTACGGCATCGGCGGCGGCGATGCGGGAATAAAACAGCCGAAGGCGGGCATGCAATGGCTGGAAAAGGCGGCCGCGAAAGATTTTCCTATCGCCCAAACCTACCTGGCCGAATTGCTGATGGTCAAGGGTGACCCGGCGTCATTGAAACGGGCGGGCGTGCTGCTGGACGCCGCCTCGCAAGCCGGCTACAGCCCCGCCCATGCGTATAAATTCGACCTGGCGCGGCGCACGGGCGCACCGCCGCAGGATGCGGCCCGCCATTTGCAGGACGCTTTCATGGGCTTGATGAAGGATTACCAGGGCGTCGCCAAGGACGTATTACAGCCGCCGAAAAAATAACTCAAAATAATTTTGGATTTCCCTGAACTGCCCCCGTTATCCGTGGGTACATGCAATACAGCATGACAGTGACCAGGGAAATCTTATGCACACATCCAGCCCGGCAGCAACCATTACCACCGGCCAACGGGGCCGTATCCTCGCCTACCAAGCAAGCGGACAGGGTTCCGTCAGCGTGGCCGGCATCCAGCATGCCTTCGACGTGGCCACCCACTGGCGCTCGGACGTGGCGCCCGCCATCAACGCCGTCGTCGACGTGCGCTTCGACGACGCCGGCGGCCTCGCCACCGTCACGGCCATTCCCGCCCAGCAGCTGGCGCAGGAAGACATGGCCGGCGCCGCCAAGCTGGCGCGCGACAAGGGCCAGCAACTGTGGGGCCGGGCCGTCTCGGCGCTCGGCGTCAAGGTGCTGGGGGCTCTTGGCGTGCTGATCGCCGGCGCCTTCATCTTCAACACCATCGGCATCCGTTTGTTCGCCTCCGTCTCGCGCACCTATTGGCAACTGCTGGGCCTGTCTGCGGACAGCCTGGAAAGCTTTGCCCGCGATGGCGGCAGCGGTTTTACCTCGGCCCAATTCTTCTTCCTGCTGGCCATTACCGCCTGCTGCGCCACCATGGCCAGCAGTCACCCGAAAGCGGCGCTGGGCAAGTGCGCGCCGCTGCTGTTCATCATCGTCCACAGCAGCTTGCTGTTCATCAAGATCAAGGGCGCCGTCAGCGACGCGGGCAACGCCATGGGCGGCATCATGGGCAGCCGCGCGGCCCGCATGGCCGAGCAGATGGCCACCGAAATGCTGGGCCAAGTGTGGCAGGGACTGTCGTTCGGCATCGGCTTTTACCTGGTGCTGGCGGCCAGCATTGTCCTGGCCGCTTACGGCATCGGCGAATACAAACGTAAAACCATCGGCTAAGTCACCTCACACATTCACTAAAGGAAATATCATGAACCGTACCCTGCCCGCCCTGCTCGCCATCGCCGTGATCCTGTCCGCCTGCGGCAAGACCGACACCGCCACACCGGCCGCCTCCGCCCCCGTCGCCGCGAATGTCGCCGACATGGCCGCCAAGGCTCAAGTCAAGGCGGCCGCCGCCAGCCTGCCGCAAGCGGATGCTGCCACGCCAAACGCCAGCTATATCGACATCACCAGCGGCAACCAGTTGATGTACAGCTACATCGCCCTGTCCGGCGTGCCGCCCGACTACGCGGCCGTGGCGCAGCGCATCTCGCGCGAATATGCGGGCAGCAACGACGCCTTCCGCAAGCAGGAAGTGCTCGACGCGCTGAAACCGCAGATCGACGCCAAGGTCAATGAAGCCAAGACGAAACGCTACCTGCGCTACCAGATCAACGGCCAGGGCGCGCTGTCGCCGTACGCCATGGACAAGGCCGCCTTCCCCGCCAAGTTCGCCGAAGCGGGCACGTATTACTACATGTACGACAACGGCGACTACAAGCTGGCGTTCAGCAACGGCGACGGCTACGCGCTGCTGAAGGTGGACCAGGAGGCGGCGCGCAAGATCGAGGCGGCCCGCAGCGGCTACAAGGACTTCGCCATCATCGTGTATGCCTACGCCCAGGAAGCGGACATGGCCAGCAACCAGGTCAAGGCGCAGATCGTCAAGGTGGCGATCAAGCTGAACGGACAGGAAATTCCTGTGCAGCAAGCGCTGTAAACCCAAGGGCAGGTACCGGGGTCGGACCTTCAGGGTCCGACCCCAGCCTTCGCTTGGGTTCACGACCTCGCCACTTGCAGTTACACTATTCGCCAACAACATCGAGAGTGAGACATGGGCGAACAGACACTGGCGGAACAACAGCTGGCCAAGGGCCGGCAACTGCAGCAGCAAGGCAAGCTGATCGAAGCGATCAACGCTTACCAGGCTGCTTACAAGCAAGATCCGGCCCTGGCCGAAGCGCAGCATTTCCAGGGCCTGGCGATGCTGGAACTGGGCCAGGGCACCATCGGCCTGGGCCTGTTGAAACTGTCGCTCAGGCAGCAGCCGGAGAACCCTCTGTTCCACTACAACCTCGGCAACGTGCTGCGCGGCACGGACAGCGAGGCGGCGCTGGCCAGCTACGCCACGGCGGCGCGGCTGGCGCCGCACGAGCACGATTTCGCCATCAGCCATGCGGAATTGTTGATGGGAAAACAGCGGCTGATGGAGACCATCGCCGAACTGGAACGTGCCCACGCCCTGCGCCCCCAGCGCTGGCAAACCCTGCAGGGCCTGGCCGAACTGTATTACCGCACGGGACAGCAGGAACTGGCCTTGGCCCGCTATGCGCAAGCCCTGGCGCTGCATCCGGCGCTGGCGCAAACGTGCTGCATCGGCTTTGCCAGTCCGCAAGCGGAACAGGCAGAAACATTGACGCCGCTCAATGTCGCGGACACCCTGCACGATTTTATCCGTGAAACCGACCTGCACATCCTCGACGATTTCCTGCCCGATCCGGCCGCCTGGCGCGCCCAGGCGCTCAAGCTACCGTTCGAGCAGCAGCGCTATGCGGGACAGAATTATCCGGGCAGCCAGACGGCGGGCCAGCCCAGTCAAGCCATCATGGAGCGCATCGCCACGGCGCTGGGCCGCCCCATCCGTTTTATTTCGCCCGACAACGGTTCGTATCGCCTCAGCTATGCGGACGCCATGGCGCGCACGGATATCCACGTGGACAACGAGACGGGCAACAATTTCAATTTCTATGCGGGCGTGCTGTATCTGAACCCGCCCGAACAGTGCCAGGGCGGCACCACGTTCTGGCGCCACCAGCCCAGCGGCTGGTACCGGCGACTGCCCGAGGCGGACGTCAAGGCGGGCGGCTACGCCAGCTTCAAGGATTTCCAGAAACGCTGGCTGCCGAACAGTAAAGTACAGAAATTCAACGACTTACAGGAACAGCGCGACAGTTGGCAAGCCCTGCTGGAAGTGCCGATGCGCCACAACCGGTTGATCGTCTACAAGGGCCACTACTTTCACTCGATCAGCAATGTGTTTGGCGACACGCCGGAAAATGGACGATTGGTGCAGCTGTTTTTCTTTGAGGTGCCGGATTAGGCGTAACGGGCAATTGTCGGATTACGCCCTGCGGGCTAATCCGACCTACCAGTCACCGGACCATGCGTAGGTCGGATTAGCGGAACGCGTAATCCGACACAACCACCGCCTCGGGTCAATACATGTCGGCGGCCGTCGCCCGTACCGCTTTCAACAGCATATCCGCCCCCGGAGACAGCAAATGATCCTGCTGGCGGATGATGCCGAAGGCATCCATCTTGCACGGCAGTTCGATGGGCAGAATGCTCAGCACGTTCAGCGACTCATAGTAATGGGCGACTTCCGTCGGCATCACGTGCAGCGAGTCCGTCTGCTGCAGCAATGACGTGATCAAGAGCAAGGCCGTCGTGTCGACCACGTCGACGGGCGGCTCCAGGCTGGCGCGGCGGAACATCATGTCGAAACGGTGGCGCAGGATGCTGCCTTGCGGCGGCAATATCCACGGCTGGGCCGCCAGGTCCTTCAATTGCAGATTCTTGCGCGACAGCAGCGGGTGGCCATTGCGCGCCACGGCGCTGGCCGGCTCTTCCGTCAATTCTTCATAGATGAGGCCGGCGCTGCTTTCCTTTTCCAGGATGCGCCCGATCATGAAATCCAGGGTGCCGTGCTGCAGCATGTCCATCAGGGTGTTGCTGTGTTCCAAATGCACGCCGATGCGCATCAGTGGCGCCTGCTGCTTGATGCGGGCAATCGCGCGCGGCAGCAAGGCCATGGCCGGCGTCATGATGACGCCCACTTCCACCTGGCCCGTCAGGCCTGATTTCAGGGCGACGATGTCGTCATGCGCCAAGGATAGACTCGTCAGCGCCATGCGCGCGTGGCGTATCATCGTTTCGCCGTAGATGGTCGGCTCCATGCCGCGCGGCAAGCGGTCGAACAGGCGCACGTCCAGCATCTCTTCCAGGTCCTTGATTTGCTTGGACGCGGCCGGCTGCGTCATGTGCAATTCTTCCGCCGCGCGATGGATGTTGCGCTGCTCGTCAAGGGCGATCAACAGCAGCAATTGCCGCGTCTTCAGGCGGGCTCGCAAGAACCAGTTGGGGTTGAGGGTATCCATGAATAAATCATATCATGATCGATATCAGTTTTTCACTGATATCGACCTTATTGATATCGGTGTGTCTCCTTTTTGTGCGTCGTCAACGAGCGGTCACGATGCCTTGCAGGCGGCGCTGGGATTGGGTGCCGGGCCAGCCGTTTGCTGGATGAATTCGATCGTGCCGTCCGGCTTGTATTTCAGCTCTTCCACAGCCACGGAACGCCGGTATTCCCCGCCGCCGGGCAACTTGTCGTTGTGATAGAAGATGTAGGACTTGCCGTTGAACTCGATGATGGCCTGGTGGATGGTTTTCACGACGGCATTCTTGTCCATGATGGTGCCGCGAAAATGCCAGGGGCCCGTGGGCGTGGGTCCCGTCGAATATGCCGTTTCTTCCGGGAAGTTGCGCGAGTACGACAAGTAATACGTGCCCGCATGCTTGTGCATATAGGCCGCTTCCGTAAACGCATCCATGCCGAAGGTCAATATCGGGCCATCGAGCTCCGTCATGTTGGCCTTGAGCTTGGCGTATTTCAAGACCGTGTTGCCCCAATAAATGTAGGCCTGGCCATCCGTATCGATGAAGACGGCCGGGTCGATGTCGTCCCACGGGATCGCCGTCTGCTTCGTCATGTCATTCGTGATCAGGGCACTGCCGCGCGCGTCGACGAAGGGGCCGGTGGGGCTGTCGGAGACGGCCACGCCGATGGCCTTGCCGGGAATGGTCTTGTGGTCGACGGTCGAATAGAAATAGTATTTGCTGCCGCGCTTGACGATGTCGCCCGCCCACGCATCCTTGCCGGCCCAGGCAAAAGTGGAAAAGCGCACGGGCGAGCCGTGGTCGGTCCAATTGGCCATGTCGCACGAGGAATACACGCGCCATTCGTTCATCCGGTAATCCGTATCCGTGGCGCTCGCTTCATCGTGGCCCACGTACAAATATACCCGGCCATTGTCGACCAGCGCGGCCGGATCGCCCGTGTAGATATTTTTCACGATGGGGTTGGCCGCCTGCGCGCCGCATGCCGCACAGGCGAGCACCGCCGCCATGCCAATGGCGGCACGTGTGTGTTGCTTGAACATCAGATTAACTCCCGTTGGTATTTTTCTGGCCCATGGCCATCAGTCTTTGCACGACGCAAAAGACGAACAGCAGTCCTCCGATGACGATCTTGGTCCACCACGAGCTGAGCGTGCCGTCGAAGGCGATCAGGGTCTGGATAGTGCCCAGCACGAGCACGCCGGACAGGGCGCCCGCCACGTAGCCGTAGCCGCCGCTAAGCAGGGTGCCGCCGATGACGACGGCGGCAATCGCGTCCAGTTCCGTGCCTTGCGCATGCAAGCCATAGCCGGACAGCATGTAGAACGAAAACAGCACGCCGCCGAGCGAAGCGCAAAAGCCGCTGAAGGCATAAATGAAGACCTTGGTGCGGCCCACGGGCAAGCCCATCATCAAGGCCGACTGCTCATTTCCGCCGATCGCATACACGGCGCGGCCGAACGGCGTGGCGTGCGCCAGCCAGATGGCCAGCAGCAGGGTCAGCACGGCGATGACGACGCCGGGCGAGACGAAGCCGCCGAGAAAGCCGAGTTGCGTCTGCGACATGGCGACGAACAGCGGATCGTCGATAGTGATGGAATTGATGCTGATCAAATAGCACAAACCGCGCGCCAAAAACATGCCGGCCAGGGTGACGATGAAGGGCTGCAACTTGAAATAATGGATCAGCGCGCCCATGCCGGCGCCAAACACGGTGCCCAGCGCCAGCACGGTGACGATTACCAGGAGCGGCGGCCAGTGCGCCACGTTCAGCAGCCAGGCAGCGATCATGGTCGACAGGGCCAGCACGGAACCGACGGACAGGTCGATGCCGCCGGAAACGATGACGAAGGTCATGCCGACGGCGATCACCAGCAAAAAGGCGTTATCGATCAACAGGTTAAAGATCACTTGCGTCGACAGCAAGCCCGGATAGGCGGCGCCGCCCAGGCCCAGCATCACCACCAGCAGCAGGACCGTGACGAGCGAGGTGAAATACGGGGTGTGCAGCAAGCCCTTCATGCTTTTCTCCGATGCAGCAATTGCTTGAATTCCGACGATTGCGACAGGCAGACGAGGAACACGACGACCGACTTGACGACCATGTTCACTTCGGGCGGCACGCCAAGCGAATAGATCGTGTACGTCAGGGTCTGGATGATGAGCGCGCCTATCATGCTGCCGACCAAGCTGAACTTGCCGCCGGCCAGGGACGTGCCGCCCAGGGTGACGGCCAGGATGGCGTCCAGTTCCAGCATGAGGCCCGCATTGTTCGCGTCCGCGCTCTTGATGTTCGAGCTGATCATCAAGCCCGACAAGCCCGCGCAGGCGGCGCAAAACACGTAGACAAAGAAAATCAATGTCGCCGTCCGGATGCCGGCCAGACGCGCGGCGACCGGGTTGATGCCGACGGCCTGGATGAACAGGCCCAAAGCGGTTTTCCGCATCAGCACGGCGGTGATGATAAACACGGCCGCGACGAGGAACAGGGAAAAGGGCAAGCCGAACAGGTAGCCGCTGCCGATGAAAAAGAACGGTTGATAGTAGACGGTGACGATCTGGCCATCGGTCAGCAATTGCGCCAGGCCGCGGCCCGCCACCATCAGGATCAGGGTGGCGACGATGGGCTGCAAGCCCAGGCCAGCCACCAGCACGCCGTTCCAGGCGCCGCACAGCAGGGCCGCGCCCAGCGCCGCCGTCAGGGCCCAGCCCATGGGGATGTTGCTGACGTAAGTCGGCACGCCATTCTCCATCACCATGGTGCCGCCGATCAGCATGGCGGCCACGGTGCCGGACAGGGCCACGACGGCGCCCACGGAAATGTCGATACCGCGCGTGGCGATGACGAGGGTCATGCCCAGAGCCGCCAGCATCAGCGGTGCGGCGCGGTTGACGATGTCGATCACGCTGCCGTACAGGTGGTCATCGCGCACTTCCAGATGGAAAAAGCCGGGGATGGCAAAGAAATCGACCAGCAGCAGCAAGCACAGCGCGGCCAGGGGCCGGCTCAGGGGGTGGTGTAAAACGGTATGCACAATGGAAGAATCCGTGGTGGCAGCCGCCCGCGCCGCAGGGGCGGCGGGCGACGGTGTGGTCATGCTCATGCTGTCTCTCCGGCAATCACTTGCAGCACGGAACTGTCATCGAGCTCGCCGCGCGCATAGTCGCCGCAGGCCTTACGGTCGCGCATGACCACAATACGGTCGCTGCAGCGCAGCACTTCGGGCAGTTCGGACGAGATGAACAGAATCGCCATGCCCTTGCGGCACAGCTTGCTGACATAGCTCATGATTTCCTGCTTGGCGCGCACGTCGATGCCGCGCGTCGGTTCGTCGAGAATCAGCATGGCGGGCGACGTCACGAGCCAGCGCGCCAGCAAGGCTTTTTGCTGATTGCCGCCCGACAGGCTGCCGATGGGCGTCTCGATGCTGGCCGTCTTGATGCCCAGCGCCTTCACATATTCGTCGGCCAGCGCCTGCTGGCGTTTGAACGGGATGGCGCGCAGCAAGCCCGTGCGGGCTTGCAAGGCCAGGATGATGTTTTCGCGCACGGACAGCGACAAAATCGCCCCCTCGTGCTTGCGGTCTTCCGAGCAGAAACCGATATCGCGGGCAATCGCGTCGCGCGGCACATTGAAGTGGCGCGGCTGGCCCTGCATGGTGATCGTGCCCGAGTCGGCCTTGTCGGCGCCGAACAGCAGGCGCGCCAGTTCCGTGCGGCCCGAACCGAGCAAGCCGGCCAGGCCCAGCAATTCACCCTGGCGGATGTGGAAATCCATGGGCAGCAAGGCGCCCTTGCGGCCCAGTCCTGTTGCTTCCAGCACAGTCGGGCCGAAGCTGGCGGCGCCCGCTTCTTGCGCCAGATCAAGCTCTTGCGCCACGGTATCGGCCGCCACGCCGATCATCTTGTTCACCAGCGCCAGGCGCGACAGTTCGCTGCACGCATACTCTCCTTCGCGCTCGCCATTGCGCATGACCGTGATGCGGTCGGAAATGGCGTAGGTCTGGTCGAGGAAGTGCGTCACGAACAGGATCGCCATGCCCTGCTCGCGCAGACGGCGCAGCACGGAAAACAGCAGATGGACTTCCGCCTCGTCCAGGCTGGACGTGGGTTCGTCGAGGATCAGCACGCGGGCCGAAATATTCAGCGCGCGCGAAATGGCCACCATTTGCTGGATGGCCAAGGGAAAGCTGGACAGTTGCGCCGTGACATCGATATCGATCTGCAATTGCTGCAGCAAGGCACGCGCCTGTTGCTGCATGGAACGCCAATCGATCGGGCCAAAGCGGGCACCGAAGCGGCGCGGGTAGCGGCCGATAAAGATGTTTTCCGCCACCGACAGGTTCGGACACAGATTGACTTCCTGGTACACGGTGCTGATGCCGAGCGCCTGCGCATCCGAGGTGGACGCGGGGACGATGGGCTTGCCGTCAAACAGAATCTGGCCGCTGTCGGGCGTGTAGACGCCCGTCAGCACCTTGATCAGGGTCGATTTCCCGGCGCCGTTTTGCCCCATCAGGGTGTGCACTTCGCCCGGATACAAGCGCAGGGCAACATCGCTGAGGGCTTTGACGCCGGGAAAGGATTTGCTGATGCCGCGCAACTCCAGCAAGGGAGCTGGCGCGGCCGTGTGATGCGCTTGCGTATTCATCATGCGGCAAGCTTAGTACTTACGGTTCGGAAATTCCTTGGCGGCCACCTCGGCAGGGAACACGCCTTCCACCGTCGTGATGCGCGCTGGCACGGGTTTGCCGGCCACCACATCGCGGGCGATGGACATCAGTTGCGGGCCCAGCAGCGGGCTGCACTCGACGGTGACATTCAGCTTGCCGGCGATCATGGCTTCGAACGCGCCTTTGACGCCATCGATGGAGATGATGATGATGTCCTTGCCCGGTTTCATGCCCGCTTCTTCAATGGCCTGGATGGCCCCGATGGCCATGTCGTCATTGTGCGCGTAGAGCACGTTGATCTTCTTGCCTTCCGCCTTGAGGAACGCTTCCATCACTTCCTTGCCCTTGGCGCGCGTAAAGTCGCCCGTTTGCGAACGGATGATCTTCAGCTTGGGATTCTTGCCGATGACTTCCTGGAAGCCTTCCTTGCGGTCGATGGCCGGCGCGGAACCGACCGTACCTTGCAATTCGACGATGTTCAGTTGCGCGTCCGGGGTTTTCTTGGCATAGTCCAGCAGCCATTGACCGGCGCGGCGGCCCTCTTCCACGAAGTCGGAACCGATGAAGGTCACGTACAGCGATTTATCGGCCACGTTGACGGCGCGGTCCGTCAGGATGACGGGAATCTTGGCAGCCTTGGCTTCGCGCAAGACCGTATCCCAGCCCGATTCCACGACGGGCGAGAAGGCGATCACGTCAACCTTTTGCGCGATGAACGAGCGCAGGGCCTTGACCTGGTTTTCCTGTTTTTGCTGCGCATCGGCAAATTTCAGGGTGACACCATCTTTCTTGGCCGCCTCCTTGATGGAGACGGTATTGGCGGTGCGCCACTCGCTCTCGGCGCCTACCTGCGAAAAGCCCATGACGAGGGGCTTGGCGGCAAACGCGGACGAGGTAGCGAAGGTGGTGGCGGAAGCGGCCAGCAGCATGGCGCTGGCGAGGAGTGTACGGCGTGTCAATTTCATTCTTGTCTCCAGTTTTTTTTTGGAATACCATCACAGCCGGATGCCGGATGGGCGGTTTTTTATGAACCCATGGTAGGAGAAAGCAACATAGCCATCCAATCAATTCTTTTTCGCTTGCGATACCGATTTACGTATCACCTGCCGCCCATCCCCTGCTCCGCTTACCGTTTGGCGGCCGGCAATTCGCGGCTCTGGTAGCGGTTCAAGTCGCGCGGGTCCACCTGCGGCCAGCCCTCCTTGTCCCACGTCATGGGCAATATCTTGAGCTTCTGCAAATAGTTGTCCGCCGTTTCGTAGGCGTGCAGCACCAGGTAATCCTTGCCGTCAAACGTGTAGGCGCTGTTGTGGCCCAGTCCCTGCCAATCCTTGTCGCCTTTCAAGACCACCGTGCCGCCGCCCTGCGCCATGTCGCGGCCCTCCTTGTCCAGATACGGCCCCGTCACGCTCTTGGCACGGCCCACGGCCAGGTGATACGTGCTTTTTTCCTTCTGGCAGCACAAGCCCCAGGAGACGAACAGGAAGTATTCATTGCCGCGCTGAAAGATGAACGGCGCCTCGATTTCCTCGGGCGCGGGCTTGAATTCGCCCGGGCGCGGCGGCAGCGGCATGCGGCGCGCCAGCGAGTGCCACTCTTGCGGTTCCGCAATGGTTTTCCAGTCGGCGTTGAGTTTCACCAGCTTGATGCCGTTCCAGAACGAGCCGAAGGCCATCCACGGCGTGCCTTTGGCATCGGTGACGATGTTCGAGTCGATGGCATTCCACTCGTCGCGCTCGGGCACCGATTGCAGCAGCATGCCCTGGTCGACCCAGCGGTAATCGGGCGAGCGGGGATTCAGGGTGGTGTTGACGGTCACGCCGATGCCGGACGTGTTCTTGCCGAAGCCGGACACCGAGTAGTACAGGTAATATTTGCCGTCATGGAACTGGACGTCGGGCGCCCAGATATGGTCGTCAAACGACGGTGCGGCCGTCTTGGCCCAGGTCGGCTGGCCCGCGAAGACGCGCCCTTCCGGCTGCCAGTCGCGCATATTCTTCGAACTGTAGAAAGTGATGCCGGGGCCCGTGCTGTACAGATAATACGTGTCGCCTTCCTTGGCCATCACAGGGTCGTGCACGCTGACCTGGGCCGCCTGGACGGGGCTGAACGCAAGCATGGCCGCCAAGACCATCATTGTCGAAAATTGCATCGTGTTCTCCACATGGCCAGCCGGCCCGTCATGCGGGCCGGCTGGATACCTCAAAATTGGCAGGTTTATTCGACCGCCACCACCACCACCGCCTTGGCGGGCACCGACACGGTCAGCTTGCCGCCCTGCGCCTGGGCATTGAACGCCACCGGCTGCACGGCTTGCGGTTGCGCAAAGCTGTTGACGGCATCCATCTTGCCTGCGGTCAGCACGCGGCCCGTGACCTTGGCCGCCGGCTTGCCGGCCAGCGCCACGCTCACGTCGACGGCCTTGTGCGGGTTGGTGTTGACCAGGGACAAGTACACCTTGCCATCCCTGGCGCGCGCGGCCGAGGCGCTCACTTCGGGAATGCTGACCTTGCCCAGGCTGTACTTGCCATTGCCGCTAATGGCAACCGGCAAGGACGTGGCATCTTGAAACGGCACATACATTTCAAACGCGTGATACGTAGGCGTGAGGAAATATTTATCCTTGTCCGTGATGATCATCGCCTGCAGCACGTTGACCATTTGCGCGATATTCGTCATGCGCACCCTGTCCGCGTGGGCATGGAAGATATTGAAGTTCAGGGCGGCCACCAGCGCATCGCGCAAGCTGTTTTGCTGGAACAGGAAACCCGTGTTGGTGCCCGGCTCCACGTCGTACCAGGTGCCCCATTCATCGACGTACAGGCCCGTCTTTTTCGACGGGTCGTTCTTGTCGATGGCGGCGAGATTGTTCTTGATCAAGCTATCGATGCGCAGGGTACGGCTCAGGGTGGAAATCCACTCATTTTCGCCAAAGCCCGTGGCGGCGCCCTTCTTTTCCCACACACCGGTCGGCACCGTGTAGTAATGGAAACTGATGGCATCCATCATGTTCGGCTTGATCTCGCGGCTCAGGGTGCTGGACCAGCTGATGTCGTCGTCATTGCCGCCGCTGGCGATGAATTTCGGGCGCGCGCTTTCCGGCGTCTTCATGAAGGTGTGATAGTGCTTGTACAGGTCGGCATAGTACTGCGGGCGCATATTGCCGCCGCACCCCCACGCTTCATTGCCGATGCCAAAGTAATCGACCTTGTACGGCTGGGCGCGGCCATTCTTGCGGCGCAGTTCGGCCAGGGTCGATTTGCTGTCCGAGGTCATGTATTCCAGCCATTCGGACATTTCCTGCGGCGTGCCGGAACCGAGGTTGCCGTTGATATAGGTCTGCGCGCCCAGCAACTCGGCCAGGTCAAAGAATTCATGCGTGCCGACGGCGTTCGACTCTTCCACGCCGCCCCAGTTGGTGTTGACCTTGGTCGGGCGCTTGTCGCGCGCGCCGATGCCATCCTTCCAGTGGTATTCATCGGCAAAACAGCCGCCCGGCCAGCGCACCAGCGGCACGTGCAACTGTTTCAGCGCGCCCAGCACGTCATTGCGCCAGCCCTTGGTGTTCGGAATGCTGGACTCCGGCCCCACCCACATGCCTTCGTAGATGCCGGTCCCCAGGTGTTCGGCGAACTGGCCGTAGATGTTCTTGTTGATCACGGAACCGGGCCTGGCCACGTCGATGGTGACGCTGACGGGCGCGGCAAAAGCGCTGCCGACGGCCATGGCCAGGCTGAGGGCCACGATGCTGGTATGGATGAATTTCATGCTGTCTCCTGTTTTTTAGTGAAAAGCAAGGGCCGGGGGTCAACCCCGGCGCAATCTGGATGTGGCGATGCCTCTCCGGCTACGGAGTGGGAGGCATACACGAATGGGGTAAGGCAGGAAGGCCCGCGGCCGACAAAACGTCCAGGGCTAGGCGCCTTGCCGAAGACAGTACGACAGTACGGCTAGGCAAGGCAACAACGCCCTGGACGTTTTGTCAGACCCAGCCGGCATCGACGATGAATTCCTGGGAGGAGCACATCGCGCCGTCGTCCGACGCAAGGAACAGCACCATGGCGGCGATGTCCTGCGGCATCAGTTTATTGGGCAAGCACTGGCTTTTCTTGATCTCCGCTTCCGCCGCGTCGTCGACCCACAGGTCGATCTGGCGCTGCGTCATGACCCAGCCGGGCGTGACCGTGTTGACGCGGATATTGTGAGCGCCATAGTCGCGCGCCAGGCCCCGCGTGAGGCCCACGACGGCCGCCTTGGTGGTGGCGTACACAGGATAGCCGCCCGACTTCATGTGCCAGGAAATCGAGCTGACGTTGATGATGGAACCGCCGCCCCTGCGCTTCATGCCCTCGAACACCGCCTGGCAGGTGAAGAACATGGGACGTTGATTGATCGCAATGCGCTCGTTCCAGTATTCCAGGGTGACGTCCTGCGCCTGGTGGCGCTGGTCGTTGGCGGCATT
Organism: Janthinobacterium sp. FW305-128; assembly: GCF_020858135.1. Classification (NCBI taxonomy): domain Bacteria; kingdom Pseudomonadati; phylum Pseudomonadota; class Betaproteobacteria; order Burkholderiales; family Oxalobacteraceae; genus Janthinobacterium; species Janthinobacterium sp. FW305-128. Next base: position 144,806 of record NZ_JACYMK010000004.1, read on the forward strand.
GTTGACGAGGATATCGAAGTCGCCCAGCTTCTGCGCCAGTTCCGCCATGACGGCTTGCAAGGATGGAATATCCGTGATGTCGCAATAGCGGAACAGGGGCGCCGTCAGGCCCGCTTCAGCCAGGCGGCGGCACAGGGCCTCGCTCGCTTCCACGGCGATGTCGACAAACGCCACCAGCGCGCCCTGGGCGGCAAACTCCGCCACCAGGGATTCGCCGATGCCGCTGCCGCCGCCCGTGATGAACACGCGCTTGCCCTGCAAGCTGCCATATTTCGCCAATTGCTTCATCTTGTCTCCACCTGTTTATTTTTATGTACACGTGCACCACAGCGTACCGCATTCGATATGCGGCTCGCCGTGTTGTTATTCCTTGCCCAACACGCCGTCCTTGCGGCGCCAGATACTGAGCGGATTATCATCGCGCAGCGACTCCGGCAGCAAGTCCTGCGGCAGGTTCTGGTACGACACGGGACGCAGGAAGCGGTTGATGGCCGCCGTGCCCACGGAGGTGCTGCGGCCGTCCGAGGTGGCCGGGAACGGGCCGCCGTGCACCATGGCCGTCGACACTTCCACACCCGTCGGGAAACCGTTGGCCAGGATGCGGCCCACGCGGCGTTCCAGCACGGGCAGCAAACGGCGCGCGTCTTCCAGGTCGCCCGCATCCATCTGCAAGGTGGCCGTCAGCTGGCCTTCCAGGCTTTCCGTGATCGCCAGCAATTGCTCGATGTCGCGGCACGCCACCAGCAAGGACGCCGGGCCGAACACTTCATCGCGCAAATCGTGCCTGGCCAGGAAGGCCTCGCCCGAGGTGACGAACAGGGCGGCGGCGCCCTTGCCTTCCTCGCCCGTGTTTTGCACCAGCGGCGTCACGTCCGCGTGCTGTGCCAGCGCGGCGACGCCCTTGGCATAGCTGCTGGCGATGCCAGCCGTCAGCATGGTGGCGGCAGGGGCCGGCGCCAGCGCTTCAGCGGCGGCGGCGGCAAACGCCGTGAAGTCAGGACCTTCCAGACCCAGCACGAGGCCGGGATTGGTGCAGAACTGGCCCACGCCCATCGTCAGCGACGCGGCAAAACCGTTGGCGATCGCCGCGCCACGGGCAGCCAGGGCTTGCGGCAGCACAAACACGGGGTTGATGCTGCTCATTTCCGCATACACGGGAATCGGCTGCGGACGTTCCGCCGCCACCTTCATCAGGGCGATGCCGCCCGAACGCGAACCCGTAAAGCCCACGGCCTGGATGGCCGGATGGGCCACCAGCGCCTGGCCGATACCGTTGCCCGTGCCCGTCAGCAAGGCGAACACGCCGGCCGGCAGCTTGCAGATGGCAATCGCTTTCACAATCGCGCGCGCCACCAGCTCGGACGTGCCCGGATGGGCCGAATGGGCTTTCAGGACGACGGGGCAGCCGGCAGCCAAGGCCGAGGCCGTATCGCCGCCGGCCACGGAAAAGGCCAGCGGGAAGTTACTGGCCGCAAACACGGCGACGGGGCCCAGGCCGATCATGCGCAAGCGCAAGTCAGGACGGGGCGGCACGCGGTCGGGCAAGGCCGAATCGATGCGTGCATCGGTCCAGGAACCCTCGCGCAGCAAGCCCGCAAACAGTTTTAATTGACCGACGGTGCGGCCGCGTTCGCCTTCCAGGCGCGCGCGAGGCAAGCCGCTTTCCGTCATGGCGCGCACGATCAAGTCATCGCCCAGTTCGCCGATTTGCGCGGCGATGGTGTCGAGGAAGTCGGCGCGCTGCGCATCGCTGGTGGCGCGGAACGGGTCGAACGCGGCTTGCGCCAGACGGCAGGCTTCGTCGATTTGCGCTACGTCAACCATGTGGAAGGCGGGCGCGATGTGTGCGCGCGCGGCCGGGTCCCACGCTTCGAAGGAGCCGCCATTGCCTTTGACGGCGACGCCGCCGATCAATGCATCACCGGTGATATTGAAACTCATAATGTGCTCACTTTCGCAAATTCGGTTGGGAAGACGTCGAGGCGGTTGCGCAAGGCAGGGCCAAAGGCCGGCGCTTCGATTTCAAAGGTTTCGCCCGGCGCCACGCTCACGCCATCGGCAAAGCTCAGGGTGGCCGTGCCGAAGAAGTGCACGTGCACGTCGCCAGGGCGCTTGAACAGCGGATACTTGAAGTGATGGTGCTCGAGGTTGGCGATCGTGTGCGACATATTGTCTTCGCCGCTGACGAACGCTTTTTCCCAGCGCACATTGCCGGCCGCGTCGAGCACGCGCGAGGTGCCGGCGATATGCGCGGGCAATTCGCCCACCAGCAGGGCCGGGCCCACGCTGCAGACGCGCAGCTTCGAGTGGGCCAGGTACAGATAGTTCTGGCGTTCCGTCACGTGGTCCGAGAATTCATTGCCGATGGCGTAGCCGACCCGGTAGGGCTGGCCGTCATCGCCGATCACGTACAGGCCGGCGATTTCCGGCTCTTCGCCGCCATCGAGGGCAAAGTCCGGCATGCGCAGGGGCTGGCCGCCAGCGCGCACGATGGAGCCGTCGCCCTTGTAGAACCACTCGGGCTGGGCGCCGGCCGTGCCGTCGGCCGGCTTGCCGCCTTCCACGCCCAGGCGGAACATTTTCATCGAGTCGCTCAAGGATTCGGCGTCGCCGCCGATCTTCTTGTGCATGGCGTCGCGCGCGCCGGCGCTGCCCAAATGGGTCAGGCCCGTGCCCGTCACGTAGCAGTGCGCCTCGTCCGCATGGTCGAGCGGCGCCAGCAGGCGGCCGCTGGCGGCCACGTCCGCATACGCATGCGTGGCGTTGCCGACGCTGGCATTGACCAGCTCAGCCAGATTGATACGCTTGCGGATGGCGTCTTGCGCCAGCGCATAGGTCGTGTTGTAGCCTTCGATGACGCGGATGACGTCGTCTTGCAGCAGGCCGACGAGGCGGCCGCCGTTTTCATTCGTAAATTGCAGCAACAGCATAATGGTCTCCGCTTAATGTGAGTGGCGCGGCACGGCGGAACCGCGATTGCCGACCAGGAAGTCGAAATCGCAGCCTTCGTCGGCCTGCAACACGTGTTCGATGTACAGCTGCTGGTAGCCGCTCTTCGGTCCGGGCGCGCTGCCCAGTTCGCGCTTCGCCAGGCGCTCGGCGATTTCCGCGTCGCTGATGTCGATGTTCAGGCTGCCGGCGTGGCAGTCGAGGGCGATCATGTCGCCATCCCTGACGATGCCCAGCGGGCCGCCCGCCATGGCTTCCGGCGCCACGTGCAGCACGACGGTGCCGTAGGCGGTGCCGCTCATGCGCGCATCCGAAATGCGCACCATGTCGGTGATGCCTTGCGCCAGCAGTTTCGGCGGCAAGCCCATATTGCCCACTTCCGCCATGCCCGGATAACCTTTCGGGCCGCAATTTTTCATCACCAGCACGGAGTTCGCATCGACGTCGAGGTCCGGATCGAGGATGCGCGATTTATAGTGCTCGAAATCCTCGAACACGACAGCCTTGCCCCGGTGCTGCATCAAATGCGGCGAGGCGGCCGATGGTTTCAGCACGGCGCCGCGCGGTGCCAGGTTGCCGCGCAGCACGCAGATGCCGCCATCGGCCAGCAACGGGTTGTCCAGGGTGCGCACCACTTCATCGTTGTAGATCGGCGCTTCGACGCAGTTGTCCCAGATCGACTTGCCGTTGACGGTCAGCGCATTCTTGTGCGGCAGCAAATCGCCCTCGCCCAGGCGGCGTATCACGGCCGGCAAGCCGCCCGCGTAGTAAAACTCTTCCATCAGGAAACGGCCCGACGGCAGCAAGTCGACGATGGTCGGCGTGCCGCGGCCCGTCTTGGTCCAGTCTTCCAGTTCCAAAGGCACGCCGATCCGGCCGGCAATCGCCTTCAGGTGGATCACGGCATTGGTCGAGCCGCCGATGGCCGCATTGACCTTGATGGCGTTTTCAAATGCCTCGCGCGTCAGCACTTTCGACAGGCGCAGGTCTTCGTGCACCATTTCAACGATGCGGATGCCCGACATGTGCGCCAGCACGTAGCGGCGCGAATCGACGGCTGGGATGGCCGCGTTGTGCGGCAAGGACGTGCCCAGCGCTTCGGCCATGCTGGCCATCGTCGAGGCCGTGCCCATGGTGTTGCAGGTACCGGCCGAGCGCGACATGCCCGATTCGGCCGACATGAACTGGTGCAAGGTGATCGATCCCGCCTTCATCTGCTCGTGCAACTGCCACACGGCCGTGCCGGAACCGATGTCCTTGCCATTGAGTTTGCCGTTCAGCATGGGGCCGCCGCTGACGACGATGGTGGGAATGTCGACGCTGGCCGCGCCCATCAGCAATGCCGGCGTCGTCTTGTCGCAGCCGACCAGCAGCACGACGGCGTCCATCGGGTTGCCGCGGATCGATTCTTCCACGTCCATCGAGGCCAGGTTGCGCGTCAGCATGGCTGTCGGGCGCAGATTCGATTCGCCGTTCGAGAAGACGGGGAATTCCACTGGGAAACCGCCCGCTTCCAGGATGCCGCGCTTGACGTGTTCGGCCAGCTGGCGGAAATGCGCGTTGCAGGGCGTCAGTTCGGACCAGGTATTGCAGATGCCGATGATGGGCTTGCCGTGAAATTCGTGGTCAGGTATGCCCTGGTTTTTCATCCAGCTGCGGTACATGAAGCCGTTCTTGTCCTGCGAGCCGAACCACTCGGCCGAGCGCAGGGCTACCTTCTTTTTTGTCTCAGACATGCCATTCTCCTGGTTGTGCCATGCCGGATCTAAGGTCGTCGGCCCGGGCAGCGATGTTGGAATACTAAAGAATCCTGCCATGCCTTTCCAATCAATTTTTAATGCGTTCCGATATCGAAAACGATATCAGCATGCCCCAATGAAAACGCCCTGCGGGCGCATGGCGGCAGGGCGTGGAAGGTTTTTGGGGTCTGCGACGATTATTCTGCGGAAAACCGATAGACCGTTTCCGTCTGATACACCTCGCCCGGGCGCAAAATGGTGTTCGGGAAATGCGCCTGGTTCGGTGAATCCGGGAAATGCTGGGTTTCCAGGCACAGCGCGCCGCGGTAAAGGATGGGGCCCTGCTTGCCGTGCTGGCTGCCGTCGAGGAAGTTACCGGAATAAAACTGGATGCCCGGCTCCTGCGTGTACACCTGCATCACCCGCCCCGATTGCGGCTCGCGCACCATGGCCGCCAGCGTCAGCGCCTGGCCTAGCTGTTGATTGAGCACAAAGTTATGGTCAAAGCCGCGGCCGATGCGCAGCTGCTCATGCGGCAAGGCGATGCTGTCGCCGATGACAGTGGGCTGGCGCAAGTCGAACGGCGTGTCGGCCACGTCCGCCAGCTCGCCCGTGGGGATAGACCCCGCATCGACGGGCAGGTAGCGGTCCGCGTTGACCGACAGCACATGGCCGAGGATAGTGCCCTGCCCCGCCAGATTGAAATAGCTGTGGTTAGTCAAGTTGATGGGCGTGGCCTGGTCCGTGACAGCGTGGTAGCGCAGGCTCAGCGCATTGTCGTTGTCCAGTTCATAGGTCAAGGTGACGTCGAGCTTTCCCGGGTAGCCGTCTTCGCCGTCCGGGCTGCTGCGCGTGAACGTGATACCGACGGCGTCGTCCCTGGTGAACGGCGCGGCTTGCCACATGGCCTGGTGAAAGCCCTGGTTGCCGCCATGCAAGTGATTGGGCGGGTTATTCACGGCCAGCTGGTATTCCTTGCCGTCGAGACTGAAACGGCCCGCCGCGATGCGGTTGCCGTAACGGCCGATGACGGCGCCCAGGAAAGCGCTGTTGTGCAAATACGGTTCGAGGCGATCGAATCCGAGCACCACGTCGGCAAACGTGCCGTCGCGGTCAGGCACGTGGATTTCGCTGATGATGGCGCCAAAGTCGAGCACTTTCACCTGCATGCCCTGGCGGTTCGTCAGGGTAAAGGCCGTCACTTGTTGGCCATCGGGCAGGATGCCGAACGGCGCTTGCGTCACTGAAACAGAATCAACTGGGGTCATGGCGTCGGGTCCGGAACGTTACAGGGTCGATGAGCGGCCAAACACGGGCATGCCTTGCGCATCCCAGCGCAGCGGCTTGACAAAGGTGTGGCGATCCGGGTTCCACAGCGGGTCGCCGACGATTTCCGTGTACGTGCGGGCATGGTACACCAGCAACACGCCATCGCCATCGGCGGCCGTCGTGAAACTGTTGTGGCCGGGGCCATAGATGCCGTGCTCGTAGCAGGTGGCAAACACGGGATCAGGCGACTTGGTCCAGGAAAACGGGTCGAGCAAGTCGGCGGACTCGTCAGCCCACAGCAGACCCATCGCGTAGTTTTCATCGGTGGCGCTGGCCGAGTAACTGATGAAGATCTTGCCATGGCGTTTCAGCACGGACGGTCCCTCGTTAACCCAGAAGCCACGGATTTCCCAGTCGAATTCCGGCTTGCTCAGCATGACGGGCGGGCCGGCCAACTGCCACGGCGTGGCCATCGGTGCGATGTAGAGGTTCGAGTTGCCCTCGATCGCGACATCCTTCTGCGCCCACAGGTAGTACAGCACGCCGTCGTGTTCGAACGTGGTGGCGTCCAGGCAGAAGGTGTCGATGCCCGTGTCGATCTGTCCCATGAATTCCCACTCGCCTTCCAGCGGGTTGGCGTTCGTGTTACGGATCGCATACATGCGGTGCTGGAACAGTTTATGTTTGATTTCGCGGCTCGGCGCGGCGGCAAAATACACATACCAGGCGCCCTGGTTGAAGTGCAGCTCGGGCGCCCACACCAGCTCGCTGTACGGCCCCGTGTCCGGCTTGTGCCACACATCGACCGTTTGCGCGTCGGCCAGGCCCGCGATGCTGGCGGCGCGGCGCAGTTCGATGCGGTCGTACTGGGGCACGGAAGCCGTAAAGTAATAATAGCCGTCGCTGTGGCGGTAGATATGCGGGTCGGCGCGCTGTTCGATCAGCGGTTTCAAGATGTCTGCCATGTTGCTTGCTCCATTCAATTATTCTTACGCGGAGACAAAACCGCGCTTGTGCATTTCCGACTTCACGCCGCTGTAGTACGTATCGCTGATGCGGTACTTGAACATCAGCAAGCCCATCAACAGGTGGAAGAAGCCGGGGATGATCGACAGCATCAGGGCGATGCCGTTCAGGGCGAATTGCGTTTGCTCATGGTTGGGCTGGTAGTCGAAATACGCGAGCAGCACGCCCACCAGGCCGCCCGCCACCGCCATGCCCGCCTTCTGGCAGACGGAAATGCCGCCAAAGGCGAAGCCGGAGACGCGCTTGCCCGTCTTGACTTGACCGTAATCAATGGTTTCCGCGATGGCCGACCAGAACACGGGCGCATGCAAATCCACGACAAAGGAGAGCAGGAAATACAGGGCGAAGGCCAGCACGGTATCGCTCGATTTGACGAAGAAATAGATGGCCAGGCTGATCAGTGCGACGCCGATCTGCGTGTAGCGGAACAGCTTTACCTTGCAGTAGAACTTGGTGATCCAGGTCGAGGCGATCATGGCCAGGATGGCGGCCACCACGCCCGTGGTCAAAAAGGCGGCCACGGTTTCCGTGCTGCCCCCCAGATAGTATTTCGCGTAATAAATGGCAACGGAGCCGCGCACCACATAACCGATGGTGCCCGTGACGCACACGCCGCACAGCACCAGCCACTGGTCGTTCTGCAGCAGCACTTTCAACTGCGCCAGCAGCGATTGCTTTTCCACCACGTGCACCACGCGCTCGGTGGTGGAGAAATAGCAGAACAGGAACAGGGCCACGCCCATGACGGCCATCACGGCCATGGCCGCCTGATAGCCGACGGCCGGATTGCCGCCGCCCCAGCGCTGCGACAGGATAGGCACGACGATGGTCACCATGAAGGCGCCGATCTTGGCGAAGAACAGGCGGTAGCCGTTGGCCGACAGGCGGTCCTGCGGGTCGCTGGTCAGGCCGCTGATCAGGGAAATATACGGGATGCCCACGCCGGCCGTCATGATGGTCATCAGGATATACGTCGAGTATGCCCAGATCAGCTTGGCGTCATACTGCCACTCGGGCGTGCTGAAGACGAAGAAGACGCTGACGCCGTACGGCACGGCCAGCCACAGCAGATACGGGCGGTAGCGGCCCGAGGCAAAGCTGTAGCGGTCGGTGATCTGGCCCATGACCAGGTCGGCGATGGCGCCGATGACTTTCACGGCCACGAACAGCAGGGCAAGATCCGTGGTTTTCAAGCCATAGATATCGGTATAGAAAAAGGTGATGATCAGCATCATCGACGAGATGACGACATTGAGCGCCATGTCGCCGGCGCCGAAGCCGACCTTTTCAACGGTGGATAATTTTTGCGTCTCCATGCTTTCCGTCCATTCTTTTGATGATGAATCGTGCGTGACTGCCCAACTGACAGGGGCGTTGCCGGCCGAAACCATGGCAACGCCCTTGATTTTTTACGATGTGATCAACTTACATTTTCCAGCGCAGTGATACGCCAACGGTCCGGTCATAGCGCCGCGTATCGCGCGCATACACGCCCGGCTCGTTCCAGTAATCCTTGAACTTGGTGTCGAGCAAGTTATTCCCATCGAGGGTCACGGTGAACTGCTCGTTGATCTTGTATGACAGCGAACCGTCGAGCTGGGCCGTGGCCGCCACTTTCAAGTCCAGGCCGGGGCCGCCCTGGTTGTAGCTGTCGATGAATTTCGAGCGCCAGTTGTAGGCCAGGCGGCCCGACCAGGCATCCTTTTCGTACAGCAGCACCAGGTTGTAGGCATAGCGCGAGACGCCCGTGATGGCATGGCTGCCCGTCTCGTCGTCGGTGGTGCCGCTCATGTAGGTGCCGTTCGCCTGCAGGCCCAGGCCGCTCAGGATACCGGGCAAGCCGTCATAAAACTGCTGGTAGCCGATTTCCAGGCCCTGCAGCTTGCCGGCGGCCGTGTTGTACGGGCGATCCACGTCGTAGGCCTTGCCGCCGATGGTTTCGCTGGCAATGCGTTGCTGGATATAGCCGTCGAACTTGTGGTGGAACACGGTGGCCGTGACGGAACCGGCTGGCGCGAAATACCATTCCAGCGCGGCATCGACATTGTCGCCCGTCACCGGTTTCAAATTCGGATTACCGCCCGCGCCCGTCGCCTTCACCGTTTCCGTCGAGTTGACAAGGGCCACGCCCGGGTTCAACTGTGCAAAGCCGGGGCGGCTGATGATGCGGCCCGCAGCGAAGCGGCCGACCAGGTCGGAGCGCAGCTTGATTTTCAGGGCCACGCTCGGCAGCACGTCGGTGCTGGCCGTGTCGCTGATGACGGGCGTGTAGACGCCATCCTGCGAACTGTTGCCTTGCAGGCTTTGCTCCGTGCGCACGACGCGCACGCCCACGGTGCCATCGACGGGGTAGGCACCCAGCTTGAAGGCGACCTTCGCCTTGGTATAGATCGAATACGTCTTTTCCGTATCCTTGAAGAATGAGCCCGGGTCCATGGCGCGCGCCGCGCTGCTGCCCGTGACGGCCTGGCGGATCGTACCCGTGTTATTGAGCAGGAAGCTGGCGCACGGCGTGTACCATTGCTTCAAGCCATAATCGGGGCCGCCGCCGGACATCGGTTCCGACAGGCAATTGAGGCCCGGAATCGAGGTCACGCTCTGGCGGCTGAACGGAAACGCGGCACCGGACACGTCCGGTGCTTCCGCATTGCCCTCGAAACTCTTGATCGATTCGGCTTCGCGCTTGACGCCGCGCACGCCGACGCTGATTTCCTTGAAGATGCCGCCGGCGCTCGGCGTGTACGCCAGGTCGGCGCGCACATCGTTCGAGCTGCCCTGGTCCTTGCCGTAACGGTCGAAAAAGCCCTTCAGATAGTAGTTCGACGGGTCTTGCAGATCGATGCCCGTGTAGTCGACGTGCAGGGTGCCGTTCTGGTTGGTATTGATGGTGGCGTTCGGCACGACGGTGATGGCGTCGAGAATCGGATTGCGCCACGCATAAGTGCTTTTGGTGCTGGCCACTTCCGACGTGAAACGCCATTCCGGGTTGATATCCCACAAGCCGCCCACGGCAAACTGCTGCGTCTTCGTCTGGTTCTTGTTCGCCTGCGTCGACATGATGGTGTTGACGTTGGTCGACGTCAGGGTTTGCAGCTGGTTGGTGCCAGGAATCTTGGTCGCCGACACGGGCGTGCCCCACCACGGCAAGCCGACAAAGTAATCGGACTCGGCGTCGAGCAGGAAGCGCGTGGCCATGCCTTCGGCATACAGTTCGACGTCGGCGTTCGGACGCCATTGCAGCACGGCATTGGCGGTCGTGCGGCGGCGGTCGCCCTTGATCGGCAACAAGCCCACCTGGTCCGGCCCCGTCAAGCCCGGCGACAGGAAACTTTTATCCACGGGCGCGGTACTGAACGCGCGTTCCTCATGGTAACGATGCTGCTGCTGCGACAGACCCAGCAGCGCACCCACTTCGCCGATGCCCGTCTTCCAGCGGTTCGCCACCATGCCGCTGATGTTCGGGTCCGTGGCTTTCGATTTGTCGCTGTAGACGGCGCGCGTGTTGACGCTGGCCGTGAAATCCTTGAAGTCGAACGGGCGATTCGTACGCACGTCGATGATGCCGGCCACGCCGCCCTCGACCTGGTCGGCGCCTTGCGACTTGTACACGTCGACGCGCTGCAGCATGGTGGCAGGAATGTCGGCCAGGTTGACGTAGCGGCCCGTGGTGGTGAACAGTTCGCGGCCGTTGAGCAGGGTCGTGACATCGCGCAAGCCACGGATCATGACGGCGCTCGCCTCGCCCGAATCGCGGCGGATCTGGATGCCGGAAATGCGCGCCAGGGTCTCGGCCACGTTGTTGTCAGGGAATTTGCCGATGTCGTCGGCGACGATGGAATCGATGACCTGGTCCGAGCGCATCTTGATCTGCTGCGAGTTCTGCGCCGAGCGGCGCACGCCGCTGACGGTCACGACAGCCACTTCCGCGGCAGGCTCGGCACTGGCATCGGCCGCCACCGCCTCCTGCGCCCAGACCGAAGCCGTGCTCAGCAAGCCGATACCGGCCAATGCCGCAACGGCTGCCTTCAACATGAATGGACGAGGGAAAGTGGCCGCGAGCGGGCCGGTGGCGTTGCGCATCATGAATCTCCAGATATTGTATTGATATTTTTTATGCTGCTTGCATGTCGTGCGCATGCTCGGCGTTTATCTTAGGGGCTGGGCGATAATCTCTCCAATCAATTTTTCCACTGTTTTGATATCAATTTCGATATCGGCGGTGGAGGGGCTTTGGAGGGTGTGAAGCGACAACGGCAGGGGCGTCAGGGACATTTCAGGCGTGATCATGCCTAAAAAAACGGCAGTACACGCTCTAGGACGCGGAGGCATGTATTTAAAGGGGAGGTGGAGCGGTGGAGCGGCTATTGCCGGGTTGCTGAAGCAGACGCTAAAGCAAGGCGACCGCGGAACGCAGCAACGTGCCCAGCTGCGGCAAACCTTGCGCTTCGTAAGTGGCAATCAATTCGGTAGCGGATATGAGGGATTCAATAGATCGCGCAAGGGGGCCGGATACAACACACAGGCATCGAGGACGGCAGTGTAACGGTAGTATCCAGCCATCAGTACCCCAGTTCAAGCTCCTGCGCCTGATCTGCCAAGGCCTGCAAGGCCTGTTGCGAACGCCGTTTGCGCTCATCCTTGTACTGCACCACATCCTCAAAGCGCAGCCGCCTGTGCGTACCCACCTTATGATGGGGAATCTTCCCTGCCTCAAGCAGGCGCACCAGGTAGGGACGTGACATATTCAGGTACATGGCCGCTTCCTGTGTCGTCACGTCATGCTCCTTCGGCATGACCGTCACGGCTTTACCTTGGGCCAAGGTACCTAAGACGTCGGCAAACAGGCGCAACACATTCGGCGGCAAACGCAGCAAGGGAACATCACCCAAGTCCTGCGCGCCCTCTTCCAGAACCGCAATCTGCACGGCACGAGAATGATCAAGCGCACTCACCAGGCAGCGCTGCGCCGCCTTCGCCAGTTCCAGGTCTTCTTTATTGTCCAGACGATCAAGCACATTCGACATGGCATCCTCCCTACTTTCCATTGAAGCTTACGAAGCAAACGCAATAAACGCAACCAAATTAGTATAACAATTTGTGCAAGGACAAGTACGACACGTCGTTTTAACGGCAAGGCGAACAGATACAGGCCGACAGAAAGCCAGTGCCATCAACCGCGACATGGTGGAGAAATGATCTGGAAACGATGAGGAAAATCTTGGTGCGGCTGGCGGGGATCGAACCCACGACCCTTGGCTTCGGAGGCCAATACTCTATCCACTGAGCTACAGCCGCGTAGGGGGAATTTCTGAAGTGATGCGAAGGATACCGTTTTTCTTTACCTACGTCTACGGAAACTGTCGTATCGCTGGCAATTGCATGTCACTGCTCAATTTTTGTGCCTATAATTGTGGGTTTCATAAAGGTTTACATACAAGCATGTAAAAATGCTACCTTACACGGCCATCAGTTTCAAATCTGGACTAAGGACATCATGAGCGACGCACATAACGAACAACAATCAGCGATCAAAACGCCTAAACAATTGCTTGCCGCCGTAGCGGGCTTCTTCCTCGTCACCGTCATCGGCATCATCCTGCTGGTGCAGTTCGTCACGGCGCAAAAACTGACGGGCGCCGGCACGGACAGCCAGTCGCCGGAAGCCATCGATGCCCGCTTGAGCCCGGTGGCCAATGAAGGCTTTACCTTCAAGGATGCCAGCGGCCCGAAAGTGCTGCAAAGCGGTGAAGCCGTCTACACGGCCACCTGCGTGGCTTGCCATGGCGCCGGCGTGGCCGGTGCACCGAAATTTGGCGATGCGGGCAGCTGGTCGGCCCGCCTGGCCCAGGGCTACGATACGGTCCTGAAACACGCGATCGAAGGCTTGCGCGCGATGCCGGCCAAGGGCGGCAATCCCGACCTCGACGATGTGGAAGTGGCGCGCGCCGTGGTCTATATCGCCAACGCGTCGGGCGGCAAGTTCAAGGAACCGGAAGTGCCGGCACCGGCCGCAGCCGCTGACGGCGCCAGTGCACCAGCCGCCGAGCCTGCCAAGTAAGCAGCGCAGCACCCGTATCGAGGAACCGCCCGCAGGGGCGGTTTTTTTTCGCCCGGCGTTTGCGTTACATCCGGCCGTAAAAAAGCCGCCCGGCTTGCGCGGGGCGGCTGGCAACTTATGCCTTGAACTAAGTACCCCCCCAATAAATTATTGTGATTTCTGACTTCTATAACCGGCGCTCTGCAAGGTGGCCGACGAGGCTTGCTCGCCGCTAGCAGTGCTCGCACTGCGTCGCAGTGAGCGCCTTGCATAGCATCCGGTTCTATTCGTCATAAATTCACACTAATTTCCCGAGGATTACTTAGCGTCTTACCACATGATGACGCGGTCTTTCGGCGGCAGATACATCTTGTCGCCCGGTTTCACGTCGAAGGCTTGATAGAAACCTGGCTGGTTGCGCATGGTGCCGTTGGCGCGGAACTGGCCTGGCGAGTGCGGGTCCGTTTTCAACAAGACCAGTTGCTGCGCTTCACGCATCTTCATGCGCCATACCTGGGCAAAGCCCGCGTAGAAGCGCTGTTCGCCCGTGAAACCGTCGATGACGGGGGCTTGCTTGCCGTTCAGCGACAATTTGTACGCTTTGTAGGCAATTGCCACGCCGGAATTGTCGGCGATGTTCTCGCCCAGGGTCAGCTCGCCGTTGACGAAGTGGCCTTTGACGGGGCTGAAGCCGTTGTACTGCGCCACCAGCTGCTTGGTTTTCTTGGCGAAGTTTTTATGGTCGGCCTTGGTCCACCAGTCGCGCAGATTGCCGTCGCCGTCGTACTGAGCGCCCTGGTCGTCGAAGCCGTGGCTGATTTCATGGCCGATCACGCCGCCGATGGCGCCGTAGTTGACGGCGTCGTCCGCCTTGGCGTCGAAGAACGGCGCTTGCAGGATGGCGGCCGGGAAGACGATCTCGTTCAGTTCCGGATTGTAATAGGCGTTCACGGTCTGCGGCGTCATGCCCCACTCGTCGCGGTCGATGGGCTGGCCCAGCTTGTTCAATTCGCGGTTGTAATTGAGCAGGTGCGAACGCTGGATGTTGCCGATCAAATCATCGGGCGCCACCGTCAGGCCCGAGTAATCGCGCCATTTGTTCGGGTAGCCGATCTTGGTGGTGAACTTGGCCAGCTTGATTTGCGCCTGTTTCTTGGTGACAGGGCTCATCCAGTCGAGCTTGTCGATGCTTTGCTTGTAGGCCGTCATCAGGTTTTTCACCAGCGCTTCCATGCGCACCTTGCGCTCGGCCGGGAAATATTGCTCGACGTACAGCTGGCCCACGGCTTCGCCCAGCGCGCCTTCGACGGCGCCCACGCCGCGTTTCCAGCGCGGACGCATTTCCGTCACGCCCGTCAGGGTGGTGCCATAGAACGCGAAGTTTTCGTCGACGTACGCTTTCGGCAAGTAACCGGCGTTAGCATGCAACAAGTGCCACTGGAAATAGGCTTTCCACGTTTCCAGCGGCGTCTTGTTGGCGATCTCGGCAAAACCCTTCAGGTAGCTGGGCTGGCTGACGATCACATAATTGACCTTGCCGGCGATGCCCGTGTCCTTCAGGTAGCGGGCCCAGTCATAGCCTGGCGCCACGCTGGCCAGTTTCGCCAGTTCCACCTTGTTGTAGGTCTTGACGGGGTCGCGGTTCTGCACATTGCTCCATTGGGCCTTGGCCAGCTCCGTTTCCAGCGCGAGGATGGCTTTCGCGTTCGCGGCCGCGTTCGCATCGCCGGCCAAGCTCAGCATTTTTTCCACATGGGCCAGGTATTTGGCGCGCGTGTCGGCCTTGCCCTCTTCCAGATAGTAATCGCGGTCAGGCAAGCCCAGGCCGCTTTGCACGATGTCGGCCACGTATTTGGTGGAATCCTTGGCGTCCTGGTGGATGCCGAAGTCGTACGGCGAGGTCACACCCAGCTTGCTGAAGTGGGCGATCACGGCAGGCAACTCCGCCTTGTCCTGCAGCGCGGCGATCTTCGCCAGTTCCGCGTTCAAGGGCGTCAGGCCCAGGCTTTCCAGCTTGGCTTCGTCCATGAAGCTGTTATAGAAATCGCCGATTTTCTGGGCATTCGAACCGGCCGCGCGGGCCTTGTCAGCGGCAGCGCCTTCGACGATGCCGCGCAGCTGCGTTTGCGTATCGTCGGCCAGCTTGGCAAAGCTGCCCCAGCTCGACTTGTCAGCAGGAATCACGGTTTCCGCCAGCCATTTGCCGTTCAGGTGCTGGAACAAATCGTCCTGCGCGCGCACGGCAGGGTCGACGTATTCGATGGCGATGCCGGACGTCAGCGCGGCCGATGCGGCGGCCGTGGCGGGCGCGGCGGCGGCTTTCTTGGCAGAATCAGCGGCGCCAGCCATGCCGGACACGCCAGCCAGCAAACTCAGGGTCAATGCACTTAACAAATAACGATTCACGGTTGTCCTCTATATTGTATTGTGTGAAATATAAGGGTCAGAAGGCCCTAGGCTTCTGGCCCGGTTTTTGACTGTAGCATACCGGCCGAAATGACAGAAAGAACTTTGACAGAAATACAAAAGAGACCACGCGCGGTGGTCTCTTTTGTTGTGACAAGATAACGTTTACATGACGTAGGTCGGCTTAGCCCGGAGGGCGTAAGCCGACAACATGATGAGCGCCATCGGTGTGTCGGATGACGGTTACCAGATGATCACGCGGTTTTCCGGCGCGACATACATCTTGTCGCCCGGTTTCACGCCAAACGCTTCATAGAAGCCAGGCTGGTTGACCATGGTGCCGTTCGCGCGGTACTGGCCCGGCGAATGGGGGTCGGTCTTGATCTGCACGATCTGCTGCGCTTCGCGCATCTTGCTGCGCCACACCTGGCCAAAGCCCATGTAGAAGCGCTGGTCGCCCGTCAGGCCGTCCAGCACAGGCGCCGGCTTGCCGCCCAGCGAAATCTTGTACGCTTTATAGGCGATCGCCACGCCCGAGTTGTCGGCGATGTTTTCGCCCAGGGTCAGCGCGCCGTTGACGTGATAGCCCGGCAACGGGCTGTAGCCATCGTACTGATTGGTCAGCGCATCGGCCTTGGCGGCGAAGTTCTTGCGGTCGGCCGGGGTCCACCAGTCGCGCAGGTTGCCGTCGCCATCGGACTGGCTGCCCTTGTCGTCGAAGCCGTGGCTGATTTCATGGCCGATGACGGCGCCGATGGCGCCATAGTTGACGGCATCGTCCGCGTTGGCGTCAAAAAACGGCGGCTGCAGGATGGAGGCCGGGAAGACGATTTCATTCATCGTCGAGCTGTAATAGGCGTTCACCGTTTGCGGCGTCATGCCCCACTCTTCGCGGTCGATCGGTTTGCCGAGCTTGGCCACCTGGCGCGCGGAACCGAAGTTGGCGGCGCGCATCATGTTGCCCACCAGGTCGCCCTGGACGATTTGCAGCTTCGTGTAATCGCGCCATTTGTTCGGATACGCGATCTTCGGCGTGAACTTGGCCAGCTTGGCTTGCGCTTCCTTCTTGGTCTCCGGGCTCATCCAGTCCAGGGTGTCGATGCTGTCCTTGTAGGCGGCCAGCACGTTTTTCACCAGTTCCTGCATGTGCGCCTTGCGCTCGGCCGGGAAATATTGCGCCACATACAGCTTACCGACGGCTTCACCCAGCACGCCTTCGACGGCGCCCACGCCACGCTTCCAGCGCGGCTGGTTTTCCGTCACGCCGCTCAGTACCGTGCCGTAGAAGGCAAAGCTCTCGTCGACGAAGTTTTTCGACAGGTAGCTGGCATAGCTGCGCAGCAACTGCCATTCGAAATACGCTTTCAGGGTGTCCAGGTCGGTGGCGGCCAGCACCTTGTCGTAGCCGGCCAGGTAGCTCGGCTGGTTGACGATGACGTAATCGACCTTGTTGGCGATGCCCAGGGCGGCCAAGCCCGACTTCAGGTCGTAGCCAGGGGTCAGGTCGTTCAGTTTATTGATGTCGGTCTTGTTGTAGCGTTTCACAGGGTCGCGGTTCTCGACCTTGGTCCATTGCACTTCGGCCAAAGCCGTTTCCAGGGCAACGACGGCCTTGGCACGGGCGGCGGCGTTCTTGTCGCCCGCCATGGCCAGCATTTTTTCCACGTGCGCCTGGTATTTTTCCTTCACGCCCGCCTGCTTGGCTTCCAGGTAGTAGTCGCGGTCGGGCATGCCCAGGCCGCTCTGGCTCACGTAAGCCGCATATTTCGTCGAGGCGCGCGCATCCTGGCCCACGTAGACGGCGTATGGCGTCGACACGCCCGTCTGGCTCAGGTGGGCGATCAGGGCGGGCACGCCCTTCTTGTCGCGCAGCGAGCGGATGCGGTTCAGTTCGCCGGCCAGCGGCTTCGTGCCCAACGCTTCGAGCTTGGCTTCATCCATGTAGCTGGCGTACAGGTCGGCAATCTTCTGCGCTTCGGAACCGGCCTTCTTGTTCTTGTCCTGTTGCGTGGACTCGATGATGCCGCGCAACTGCGGCGTCGTGTCGTCGCGCAGCTTGGCGAACGAACCCCAGCTCGATTTGTCGGCAGGAATCTCGGTCGTGGCCAGCCACTTGCCGTTCAAATGGGTGAAGAAGTCATCCTGCACGCGCACGGCGGGGTCGATGTACTGCACATCGATGCCGGAAACGACGCCGGCCGCGGCAGGCGCGGCGCTCGGGGCTACGGTCGGCGCGGCCACGGCGGATACGGGTTCGGCGGCATGGGCAAACGCAGCCAACAGGGTCAGGGTCAGACTGCTTAAGAGATAGCGATTCACGAATTGTCCTTATGGGGCATGTCAAAAAGACCGGGCAGATAGCTGCGGGCGGATAGCCTGCCGCGCCAGGCGCTGCAGGAATGTAGCACGCGGCCATGCCCTTTGGCCAATATTGCCCCCTGACTACCCTGAGAATCGCCGCTCAGTTCGGCCAGGCTCAAGGGGCTTTCATTGTCCAGGCAGGCGCGCATGGCGTGGGCTGGAGCTTATCCATACAGATACAGCAAGTCGTCGATCAGCGCCAGCTCCTGTTGCGTGAACTGCGTGTCGTTGAACTGTCCGATATCTTCGAGCACACCCCGAATCGGCACTTGCCGTGACGGATCCTGAACGATGTCGATCAGCAGGCCGGCATCGGGATACCGCCCCCGCAGATACTTTTCAATCAGCGCTGTGAGCGCGGCACGTGCCTGCAAATCAGTTAACATTTTTTATCCGCTGCCAAGGAAGAAGCGCCAGTCTAAATGAGCTTGAACCCGCCGACAAAAAAAAACCTGCGTCCGCGGACGCAGGCAAAACCACTTCGGGTCGAGAATGCGAGTCCACTATAGGGCCGCCGCACACGCTTTTTTTCGACTCTTACAAATGCTTACTCCCCTCAAGACCCCCTATACATCGCATACAAAACCGCAACATATGGCAAGCTGGCAGCCCCGTTTTCGCGCGTAGACTGGGCCAAGGCATGCTTTTTCCGCGGCCGGCCCACGCCGGCAGAGATTCAGGTCTATACTTTCAACAAAGCGCCGCTCCAAGGGGACTGGCGCTTGTGCAAGACACGCTAGCTGCAAAGGTGCAATGATGGGCAAACTCAAAAATACCGGCTTGATCGGCCTGGGCGTGGTGGCCGGCGTCGCCGTGTCGCTGCAATTTTCCGCCATGGCGCAAAAAACCGTCGAGCCGCCCCTGCCGCTGGAAGAGCTGCGCCAGCTGGCCGACGTGTTTGGCCTGATCAAGTCCGATTACGTCGAGCCGGTGGAAGACAAGAAACTGCTGGAAGACGCCATTGCCGGCATGGTCGCCTCGCTCGACCCCCATTCCGCCTACCTGGACAAGAAAGCCTATGCCGAGCTGCGCGAAGGCTCCGAAGGCAAGTTCGTCGGCCTGGGCATCGAAATCGGCCTGAGCGAAGACGGCTACATCAGGATCGTCTCGCCCATCGAGGATTCGCCCGCCTACCGCGCCGGCATCAAGGCCGGCGATTTGATCACCCGCCTCGATGGCCAGCCCGTGAAAGGCGTCAGCCTGGACGACAACGTCAAGCGCATGCGCGGCGAACCGGGCACCAAGGTGTCGCTGACCATTGCCCGCAAGGATGAACCGCAGCCGCTGGCGTTCACCATCACGCGCGAGGAAATCCATCAAAAGAGCGTGAAGGCCAAGATGGTCGAACCCGGCTACGCCTGGCTGCGCGTGTCGCAATTCCAGGAACCGACCGTCGACGACATGGCCGCGCAGATCACGGCGCTATACAAGCAAGACCCGAACATCAAGGGCATGGTGCTGGACCTGCGCAACGACCCGGGCGGCGTGCTGCAGGGTGCCATCGGCGTCTCGGCCGCCTTCCTGCCGAAGGACGCGGCCATCGTCTCGACCAACGGCCAGTTGCCGGACTCGAAACAGGTGTTCTACGGCCGCGCCGAATACTATACCTTCCGCTCGGAAGGCGACGCGCTGGCGAAATTGCCGGCCGCCATCAAGAAAGTACCGCTGGTGGTGCTCGTCAACACGGGTTCGGCCTCGGCCTCGGAAATCGTCGCCGGCGCCCTGCAGGACTACAAGCGCGCCACCATCATCGGCACGCAAACCTTCGGCAAGGGTTCCGTGCAAACCATCCGCCAGCTGACGGCCGACACGGCCGTCAAGCTGACGACGGCCCGCTACTACACGCCGAACGGCCGCTCGATCCAGGCCAAGGGCATCGTGCCCGACCTGCTGGTCGATGAGAATGCGGACGGTGACGGCTTGAACGGCTTGCGCATCCGCGAAGCGGACCTGACCAAGCACCTGAGCAACGACCGCGACCAAGAAAGTGCCAAGGCCGCGCCCGTCAACGACGAGATGGAAGAGCAATTGCGCATCATCGCCCTGGAAAAGACCCGCAAGCCGCTGGAATTTGGCAGCCAGGACGATTTTCAATTGCACCAGGCGCTGAACCACCTTAAGGGCTTGCCGGTGCAGCTGGCCAAGGCCGAACCGGTGGTGGTGCAGGCCGACGTCAAGAAAGAACAGAAAAAGTAGGCAGTTTGGGGTCAGACCCGCCGGGTCTGACCCCATCACACGCAATACCCCCAGCACCCGTCCACGCGACAAAAATCAATCTTCCGCCACCCATCCCCCTGCCCCGCAACACGAAACTCTCTACAGTCGAGCCCGTTTGTGTAAAATTTGCTTCACTTATCGGCGCCACGTCGATTGCCAAATTTGAAAGTTTAACCATGAAACAAGTCGTCATCAGCGGTACCGGACTGTATACGCCGCCCTTTTCGATCTCCAACGAAGAGCTGGTCACCTGCTTCAATGCCTACGCGGAAAAGTTCAATGCCGATAACGCCGACGCGATCGCCGCGGGCGAGGTGACGGCGCTGGAACTGTCGAGCGTGGCCTTCATCGAAAAGGCGTCCGGCATCAAGTCGCGCTTCGTGATGGAAAAGGAAGGCATCCTCGACCCGGCCCGCATGGTCTCGCGCATTGCGGAACGGGGCGATGACGAACTGTCCTTGCAGGCGGAAATGGCCGTCGTCGCCGCCAAAGACGCCCTGGCGCGCGCCGGCCGCACGCCGGCCGACATCGACATGGTGCTGGTGGCCTGCAGCAACATGCAGCGCGCCTACCCGGCCATGGCCGTGGAAGTGCAGGATGCGCTCGGCATCGACGGCTATGGTTTTGACATGAACGTGGCGTGCTCGTCCGCCACCTTCGGCATCCAGCAAGCCGTGGCCGCCGTGCAAAGCGGCCAGGCGCGCGCCGTGCTGGTGTTGAATCCGGAAATCACCAGCGGCCACCTGAACTGGCGCGACCGCGACAGCCATTTCATTTTCGGCGACGCCTGCACCGCCATCATCGTCGAAGCGAAGGACACGGCCGTCTCGCAGCACCAGTTCGAGATCATCGGCACGGAACTGAAAACGCGCTTCTCTAACGCCATCCGCAACAATTTCGGCTTCCTCAACCGTTTTGACGAGTCCGGCGTGGGCAAGGCCGATAAATTGTTCCGCCAGCAAGGGCGCAAGGTCTTCAAGGAAGTGTGCCCGATGGCGGCCGAGATGATCAAGGCGACCCTGGCCAAGGCCGGCGTGGAAGTGGCGCAAGTTTCCCGCTACTGGCTGCACCAGGCCAACCTGAACATGAACCTGCTGATCGCCCGCCTGATCCTGGGCCGCGACGCGGAAGCAAATGAAGCGCCCGTGATCCTCGACACCTACGCCAACACCTCGTCGGCCGGTTCCATCATCGCCTTCCATAAATATCAGGATGACATGGCGGCAGGCAGCACCGGCGTCATCTGCTCGTTCGGCGCCGGCTATTCCATCGGCTGCGTGGTCGTGCGCAAGCTCTGAGCGCATGGGTGTAACATCGCCTGATTGCTGAATTAGGCGATGTTCGTGACGGATAGGCATGCGTTCGCGGCCACCTGGACGAAGATATAGCACAGGTTTTTTGCGATAAAGCCGCAGGAACATTCCGGCAAGGGCTTTGATGCGTTTATACTTGGTCGCTGAGCAACATCTTTTTCTACCCGCACGTCTCCATAAGGAACCCCACACGCATGCCCCATGACATCAGCCTGATCACCACCATCGCCGCCGCCCTCGGGTTCGGCCTCATCTTCGGCTTCATCGCCGCGCGCCTGAAACTGCCGGCACTGGTCGGCTATCTGGCCGCCGGCATCATCATCGGACCGGCCACGCCCGGTTTTGTGGCGGACGCGGAAATAGCGGGACAATTGGCGGAAATCGGGGTGATGCTGATGATGTTCGGTGTCGGCCTGCACTTTTCCATCGAAGATTTGTGGGACGTGCGCAAGATCGCGCTGCCTGGCGCCATCCTGCAGATCGGCGTCGCCACGGCGATGGGCATGGGCCTGGCCCACTGGTGGGGCTGGACCCTCGGTGGCGGCCTGATCTTTGGCCTGGCCCTGTCCGTGGCCAGTACCGTGGTGCTGCTGCGCGCGCTGGAAGAACGGGGCATCCTCGACTCGCTCAATGGCCGCATCGCCGTCGGCTGGCTGGTGGTGGAAGATCTGGTCACCGTCTTGGTCCTCGTGCTGCTGCCGGCGTTCGCCAGTGTGCTCGGCGGCAAGGTCGCGCCCGATACCGAAGCCGTCAGCCTGTGGCAAACCCTGGCCGTGACCCTGGGTCAAGTGGCCGGCTTCATCATCTTCATGCTGGTCGTCGGCCGCAAGCTGTTCCCGTGGATACTGTGGCAAGTGGCGCGCACCGGTTCGCGCGAACTGTTCACCCTGTGCGTGATCGCCGCCGCCGTCGGCATCGCCTACGCCTCGACCAAGCTGTTCGGCGTGTCGTTCGCGCTGGGCGCCTTCTTCGCCGGCATGGTGCTGCGCGAATCGGAACTCAGTCACCGCGCCGCGGAAGAGTCCCTGCCCTTGCGCGACGCGTTCGCCGTGCTGTTCTTCGTGTCCGTCGGCATGCTGTTCGAGCCGACCATCCTCATCGACAAGCCCCTGCAAGTGCTGGCCGTGTGCGCCATCATTATCTTCGGCAAGTCGATCGCCGCCTTCTTGCTCGTGATGGCGCTGCGCTATCCGCCGAAAACGGCCATCATCGTCTCGGCCAGCCTGGCGCAGATCGGCGAATTCTCGTTCATCCTGGCCGCCCTGGGCCTGTCCCTGGGCCTGATGCCGCAGGAAGGGCAAAGCCTGATCCTGGCCGGCGCCATCCTGTCGATCGCCCTTAACCCGCTCGTCTTCAGCATGGCCAAGCCGCTGCTGCGCGTGATCGGCAACAGCGAGTTCGCGCGCAAGTTCGAACGCACCACGGACCCGCTGGCCGAGCTGCCGATGACGGTGCCGCAGGAAAAACTGTCGGGCCAGATCGTGCTGGTCGGCTATGGCCGCGTGGGCCGGCGCATCGCCGCCGCCCTGATGGAGCGGGGCATCCACTTTGTCGTGGCAGAGGAAAACCGTGAGATCGTCGATCAGCTGCGCAAACAGGGCATCCCGGCCGTGGCCGGCAATGCGGGCGAACCGGCCGTACTGATCCAGGCGCACATCACGCACGCCACCATGCTCGTCATCGCCACGCCGGACACCTTCCACGTGCGCGCCATGATCGAGACGGCGCGCGCGCTGAACCCGCACATCCTGACGGTGGTGCGCACGCACAGCGAGGAAGAGGCGGAATTGCTGCGCGCAGAAAACGCGGGCAAGGTATTCATCGGCGAGCACGAACTGGCCAATGGCATGGCCGAGCACGTGCTGCAGAGTTTTGAGACGGCCAGCAAGGGGCATGGCCATTAAGGCTCTTTGATGCCGAATCTGTGACCCATGCAAATGCCGGGGTCGGACCCTGAGGGTCCGACCCCGGTTTTTTTTCAGGGTTACAAACGTGCCGCCAGCTCCGCCCCTTCCCGTATCGCCCGCTTGGCGTCGAGCTCCGCCGCCAGCGCGGCGCCGCCGATCTTGTGGAAACGGGGACCGCCCGCGAGCAGCGGCTTGCCATCCTTGTCGACTGGCGGCATGAGTTCCGTCAGGCTGTCCTGACCCGCGCAGATGATGACGTTATCCACCGCCAGCAGACGCTGCTCGCCGCCGACGGTGATGTGCAAGCCTTGCCCGTCGATCTTGTCGTAGGTGACGCCGGCCAGCATGGCCACGCCGTTGCGCGCCAGCGCCGCGCGGTGCACCCAGCCCGAGGTCTTGCCCAGCCCCGCGCCCACTTTCGACGTCTTGCGCTGCAACAGAAAGATTTGCCGCACGGGATGGGGCGCCACGGGCGGCACCAGGCCGCCGCCCGTCGCCGCGTTCAAGTCCACGCCCCACTCGCCCGCCCAGGTCGATACGGGCTGCGGCAGCGGGTGCGCCGGGTCGTGCAGCAGATACTCGCCCACGTCGAAACCGATGCCGCCCGCGCCGATGATGGCCACGCGCGCGCCCACGGGCTTCTTGGCTTGCAGCACATCCAGGTAGGACAGCACTGTCGGATGGTCGATGCCGGGAATGGCCGGCAGGCGCACCTTGATGCCGGTGGCGATGATGACGTCGTCATAACCGCCGGCCAGCAATTGCTCGCGCGTGACGCGCTGGCCCAGGCGCAGCTTGATAGTCGACAAGGCGATGCGGCGGGCAAAATAGCGGATGGTTTCCGTAAACTCTTCCTTGCCCGGTATCTGCATGGCCACCTTGAACTGGCCGCCCACGCTGTCGCTGCTGTCGAACAGGGTCACCTCGTGCCCGCATTCGGCAGCCACGGTGGCGGCCGACAAGCCGGCCGGCCCGGCGCCGACGACGGCCACGCGGCGCGGCACGGCTTTTTTCGCGTACACAAGTTCCGTTTCATGGCAGGCGCGCGGGTTGACCAGGCAGCTGGCGCGCTTATTGGCAAAGGTGTGGTCGAGGCAGGCCTGGTTGCAGCCGATGCAGGTGTTGATCTCGTCCGCGCGGCCCGCGGCCGCCTTGGCGACAAAGTCGGGGTCGGCCAGGAAAGGGCGCGCCATCGACACCAGGTCGCAGTCGCCCCGCTCGAGGATGGCATTGGCCTCGTGCGGCATGTTGATGCGGTTCGACGCCACCACGGGAATGGTGACTTCGCGGCGCAGCCGGCCCGCCACGCTGGCAAACGCGGCGCGCGGCACCGAGGTGACGATGGTGGGGACTCTTGCCTCATGCCAGCCGAAGCCGGTATTCAGAATCGTTACGCCCGCCTGTTCCAGCGCCTTGGCCACCGTCACCACATCGTCCCAGGTATTGCCGCCCTCGACCAGGTCGAGCAGGGAATGGCGGTACATGATGATGAAGTTGGGGCCGACGGCGGCGCGGATGCGGCGCACGATCTCCACGGGCAGGCGCATGCGGTTCTCGATCGTGCCGCCCCAGCGGTCCTGGCGCAGATTCGTGCGCGCGCACAGGAACTGGTTCAGCAGATAGCCTTCGCTGCCCATCACTTCGATGCCGTCGTAGCCCGCCTTTTGCGCCAGGCGCGCGCAGCGCACGTAGTCGCAGATGGTGCGCTCGATACCCCGTTCCGTCAGGGGACGGGGGCGGAACGGCGAGATCGGCGATTTTTTGGCCGATGCCGAGACGACGAACGGTTGATAACCATAGCGGCCCGCGTGCAGGATCTGCATGACGATCTTGCCGCCCTCCTCGTGCACGGCGCGCGTGACCTTGCGGTGGTTGGGCACGTCGCCGAGGAAGTTCAAGGTGCCGCCGAACGGCAGCAGCCAGCCTTGCCGGTTCGGCGAGATGCCGCCCGTGACGATCAGGCCCACGCCGCCGCGTGCCCGTTCGCGGTAAAACGCGGCAAGCTTGCCATAATGATAAAAGCGGTCTTCCAGGCCCGTGTGCATGGACCCCATGATGACGCGGTTGCGCAAGGTGGTAAAACCCAGGTCGAGCGGGGCCAGCAGATGGGGGTAGGCAGTCATGGTGATCGGTCCGGTAAGGTGGTTGCAGGCCGTACGGTAGCAAGCATTGCCGCTCGCCGCAGCGACTTTCTCTAGACCGGGAGTTCTAAATCGCCCCGCGCGCCCGACGGCGGTGCGTACAGCTTGTGCCGGGCGGTACTTTCCCGTAGGCTAGGTGGCATGAAGCGACTCTTCCTCTGCCTGTTGATGCTGTGCGCCGTCCCCGCTACCGCGCCGGCACAGGCGATACGCCTGGACAAGCTGAAGGTCGAGGTCAAGCGCATCGAGGTCGACGGGCAGCGCATGTATGAAGTCGATGCCAGCGGCAGCGTGCAGGCGCCTCCGGCCTCCGTGTGGAAGACCCTGACCACTTACGAGCGCATGAGCGAATTCGTGCCCGACCTCAGTTCCTGCCGCGTGCTGTCGCGCAACGGCAATGAAGTCATCATCGAGCAGCAGGGCATGGCGCGCTTCCTGTTCATGAACCACCCCATCCACCTGGTGGTGCGGGCCACGGAAACGCCGTTGACGGCCATCGACATCGCCCTGATCTCGGGCGACATGCGGCATTACGAATCGCGCTGGAATCTGTCTCCCGTGCCCGAGACGGGCGGCACGCGCATCGTCTTTTCCAGCCGGCTGATGCCGGGCTTCTATGTGCCCGGCATGCTGGGCACGACCATGATACGCGGCGATATCGAACGCATGATGGCGGCCGTACTCACCCGCATCGACAGCCAGTACGCGGAAAAGGCAGGTTAAATCAAGCCAGATAGGTGTCGCGGTCGCGGATTTCCGCGAAGTTTTCCAGGCTGCCCAGTTTTACGGTGACGGGGTTCAGGCTCGCTTGCGGCTGCATCGAGCGCCAGGCGAACAGCCATTCCTGTTCGGGCGCTTCGGCGCGCGTCTTGGTGAAGGCGGCGCCCAGGGCCGCGCGCTGGCCGTATTCGACCAGGCCATCGATGCCGGCCCAGCTGGGCAAGGTGCGCTGCACGGCGCGGTGCAGGCGTTCGCCGAATTCTTCCGTATTGTGGATGATCAAACAAGCGTCGGCCGGGGCAAACAGGTCGAACAGTTGCTTGTCCCACACTTGCGAAAAACTCAGGGTCAAACAATTGCCCGCTGGCGCCAGGCGGAACTGGCCCAGGCTCAGCGCCAGCTCGAGTTCGCTGCGCTGGCCGTAGCGGTGCAGGGTGGGGGGACGTTTGTAATCGTGCATGCTGGACTCGTTTTTCAATAGTAGGGTAAACCGGCGCGCCGCCTAGCGGGGCGGGCGGATATGGCGCCGGATGCGCTGGGCCCTGGCAGCCAGGTAAATTTCGCGCAGTAAATAAATAAAACAGCCGATCAGGCAAATCACGGCCAGCACAAAGAAGGCCGCGATGTATTTGTCCAGGGTCAGGTTCAGAATATCGCCCAAAAACAGCATGGCGATGATGACGCAGACGAAGAAACCGCACGCCGTGCTCAGCGAAATCGAATAATTGATCAGATGGGTACGCCGATACAGGGTATCTAGCTCATCCATATAGAAATCGTTGTAGCCGATGTCGAGCCGGTCTTCCAGCACGCGCGTGCGGTCGATGATGCGGCCCAGGCGGTTGGTCAGTACCACCAGCATGGTGCCGATACCGGTCAACAGGAAAACCGGCGCAATCGCCAGCTGGATGATATGGCCGATGTCGCCGATCTGTATGTTCATGGATAAAAAGTCGTGGGTTCACACCGGCGCCCGACCCTGGCGCCAGCACAGGCCATAGTGTAGCAGGTGGCGCACGCCGGCTGGCCGCTTTGCCAACCGGCGTGTTGCAAGGTCATGCGAAGCCGCGCCCCGGCACAAAGCGCTCGGTGGCGCGCACCAGCGCCGAAGCGATGCCGTGCTCGAGCGCGCCATGGCCCGCGTCGGGAATCATTTCCAACTGGGAACCAGGCCAGGCTTGCTGCAGGCGGTAGGCCGACAGCGGCGGGCAGATGGCGTCGTAGCGTCCCTGCACGATGACGGCCGGCAAATGCGCGATGCGTCCCATGTTGCGGATCAGCTGGTCTTCTTCGAAGAAACCGAGATTGGCCATGTAATGCGATTCGAGCCGGCCCACGCCCAGATCCAGCGCATCGTTCGGCGCGTCTTCCGGCTGCGGCATCAGGTACACGCGGCGGCCTTCGAAGCGGCTCCAGGCGCGCGCGGCCGGCCAGTACACGGCCGGGTCGCTGCTGAGGATGCGTTGCACGTAAGCCGCCAGCAAGTCGCCCCGCTCCTCGAGCGGAATCGGGGCGGCGAATTCCTCGTACAGTTCCGGATAAAACCAGCGCACGCCTTCGATGAACCAGTCGATTTCCGCCTGCGTGCACAGGAAAATACCGCGCAGCACGAAACCGAGACAGGCCGTCGGATGCGCCTGGCCATATGCCAGCGCCAGGGTCGAACCCCAGGAGCCGCCAAACACCAGCCACTGGTCGATGCCGAACTGGGCGCGCAGGCGTTCGATGTCCTCGATCAGCAGCTGCGTCGTGTTGTTGCGCCATTCGCCCAGCGGCGTGGACTTGCCGGCGCCGCGCTGGTCGAACAGGATCACGCGGTAGCGCTGCGGGTCAAAAAAGCGGCGGTGCTGCGGCGACAGGCCCGCGCCCGGGCCGCCATGCAGGAACAGCACGGGAATGCCGTCGGGGTTGCCGCACTCTTCCCAATAAATGGTGTGGATGTCATCGACGGCCAGCATGCCGTGCCGGTTCGGCGTCAGGGCGGGAAACAGGGGTGACAAAGAATCGGGCATGGCGAGCGGTCCTTGGAATGGCGGTCAGGGCGCCAGGCATGAGGCCTGGCAACTGTTCCAATTATAGTGCGCCGCCGCCGGCTCAGGCCAGCAGCAAGGGCAGGCGGTTCGACGACTTGATTTCGCGCATCGACAGGCTGGACTGGATTTCCGCCACGCCAGGCAGGCGGCGCAGCACGGTCGAGACGAATTCGCCATACGCTTCCAGGTCGCGCGCCACCACTTGCAGGAAATAATCGGCTTCGCCCGCCACATTGTGGCATGACAGAATTTCGGGAATCGTGGCGATCGCTTGCTCGAACTGCGACGGCTGCTCGCCGCCATGGTTGGCAAACACGACGCGTACGAACGCCACCAGGCCGATGCCCAGCTTCTTGCGGTTGAGCAAAGCCTGGTAGCCGGTAATAAACCCTTCCTCTTCCAGGCGGCGCAAACGGCGCCAGACGGGGGTTTCGCTCAGCTTCAAGCGCTCGGCCAGGCGCGCGTTGGACAGCCGTCCTTCATCCTGCAGCAGCCTGAGTATCTGCAAATCGGTGGCATCGAGGCTAACTTCTGGAATTTTCATCTAATTTTTGCTTTGATACGAGTGGAATCTACCCGAATACTAGGGCATGCAGGGCAGGAAAAGCAAGCACATTTCATCGCGTCAAGAACATAATGGGGCCCGGCGAGCAGGCTGCAGCGTGCGCATGCTCCCGCTTTTCTTTTCTACTGAGCCATGTCCGATTCTACCTTCCTGATGTACCTGCTGGCACTGGCCGGCGCCTTTTTATTGCCGGGCCCCGACATGGCGCTGGTGCTGGCGACGGGCGCCGCGCGCGGCGTGGCCACGGCGCTGGTGACGGCACTGGGTATCGCCGGCGCGCGCGCCGTGCACGTGGCGCTGTCGGGCGCGGGCCTGGCGGCGCTGATGGTCACGCATCCGCAAGCCTTGCAGTGGGTCAAATGGGCGGGCGCCGCCTACCTGCTGTACCTGGCGCTGCGCCTGCTGCAGTCAGCCCTGTCGGCCAAAACAACGGAGGAAAAAGCCGCCCCCGCCACGGCGCACAGCGCCCGTGCCAGCCTGGTGCGCGGCTTCCTGACGAATCTGCTCAATCCGAAGGCACTGCTGTTTTGCAGCATGTTCCTGCCGCAATTCGTCATGGGCAGCGACAGCGTGGGCCTGCAATACCTGCGCCTGGGCGCCATCCTGGTATTGGTGGGATTGCTGTTCGACGCCATCTACGCCGTGCTGGCCGCGCGCCTGGCGCGCCGCCTGCGCGGCAAACCCTCGCCTTACGGCAAGTTCGTGCTGCCCACCGTCTTCGTCTTGCTGGCGGGACGGCTGGTGCTGGGCTGAACTTTCAGCGGAACCGGCAGCTGAACCGGCGCCCCGCCGGCAAAGAAGGCGGGGTAATCGTTCAGCAGGCTGCGCTCGAGGTCGTTGACCTTGCGAAATTGCCGCAGCGCCGGCGCCATGGCCCGCCCCGCATCCCAGCTGCGCCAGGCGTTCGGCGCATCGAACTGCGCCAGCAAGGCGTCGCCCAGGTCCTGGTACACGGCCGCCATCTGCGGTTTTGCCTGCAGCACTTGCAGATACAAGGCCGTCGCTTGCGGCCATTGCCCCAGCTTGGCGCGCAAATTCCCCTCGAACAAGGCCAGCACGGGCTGCGCCATCCCCGTTTGCGTCCTTAACTCTTGCACGGTGGCCAGCGCGGCCACGATACCCTGCTGGTCCTTGGCCAGCAATCCCCGCGTCAAATCATGGATGGGCTGGCATTCCTGCATGGCCTGCTGCTGCCGGGGCGTGAGCTTTTCCACCAGCGCGCCTGTGGAAAAATGGTCTTCCAGCATGGTCAAGAAAGCCTCGAAGGGCTGGTCGGTGGCAAACAGTTTTTCCGCTTCGGCCCGCAGCGCAGGGTGTGCCTGAGGCGCCTGGGGTCCCGGCGGCGGTAACAGCGCCGCCTGCGCCAGCACGCGCTCGAGCGGGGGCGCATCGGCCGCCAGCGGACGGGGCCGGTAGGCGGACAAGGTATAGGTGGCCGGTGCGCCCGCCGTCATGGCGCTGATGCGGAACTGCCGCGTCACCGCGCCGCCCACCTCCTGGTAGTGCAAGGTGAAGTCGGCGGGAATGCGCTTGCCGTCGGCCAGCATCTTCAGCACCAGCGGGTGGCCGCCCCAGGTGTAGCGCAGGTACTGGGCAAAGGCCGTCGCGTCGTCGCCGCTGACGGGGCTGCCCGCGATGCCCAGGCGCAGCAGGGGCAGCCCGTCGAGCGACCACAGCACGGCGCCGTCGAGCACTTGCGGCTGCAGAGCGCCGCGCCGCTTGTTGTCCAGCACCGACAAAGACTGCTCCTCATACACGCGAGGCGTTGCGTGCTGCTCCAGGCCGCCCGCCTTCAGCATGCCGCCAAGCCCCTGCCGGTGGCGCAGCTCGGCGGCGCGAAAGCCCGCCACGTCAAACAGCGAATACGTGTCGTAGGTGGACGCCGCCGTATCGATGACGTGGCGGCGGCGCGTGGCAAAGTCGAGCACGGACAAGCGCTTGCCATCGCGTACGCTCAGGTAATGCGGTCCCAGCACGACATCGCTGTCCTGCGTCTCGCGCGCGGGCAGGCTGGTTTTCACGCCGGGCTGGTTGACGCGCTCGGTAACCACCGTGATGTGGAACGCGACGCTGGCCTGGGCCGCGCTGGCGCCCAGGAAAAGGATGGCGGCCACGCTGGCGCGGCGCAAGGCGGGAACAAGGGTCATGGAGATGATGCAGTGGAGAAATGCTGATTCTAAGGCAAATCCGGCGATCTCCTTGTTTTGCTGGCAAGCATAAAAAAAGACAGCCGCAGCTGTCTTTTCTGTTTTACTTCAACAACGATTACGACATGTGCTGGCCGCCGTTGATCGAAATATTCGCGCCCGTGACGAACGCCGCTTCATCGGAAGCCAGGTAGGCGACCAGGCCGGCCACTTCTTCCGGCTTGCCCAGGCGCGCCATCGGAATTTGCGGGATGATTTTGCTGTCGAGCACTTCCTGCGGAATCGCCATGACCATCTTGGTGCCGATGTAGCCTGGCGAAATGGTGTTGACGGTGACGTTCTTGCGCGCCACTTCCAGCGCCAGCGACTTGGTGAAGCCATGCATGCCCGCTTTCGCGGCCGCATAGTTGGTCTGGCCGAAAGCGCCCTTCTGGCCGTTCACGGACGAGATATTGATGATGCGGCCCCAGCCGCGTTCCACCATGCCGTCGCAGACGGGCTTGGTCATGTTGAAGACGGAATCGAGGTTGGTGCTCATCACGGCATCCCAGTTCGTCTTGTCCATCTTCTTGAACGTCATGTCGCGCGTGATGCCGGCGTTATTCACCAGCACGTCGACAGGACCGATTTCCGCTTCCACTGCCGCCACGCAGGCAGCGGCCGAATCGTAGTCGGCCACGTCGCACGGATATGCCTTGAAGTCGTAGCCCATGTCCTTGGTCGTCGCCAGCCATTCCTCGACCTTCGGATTGCCTGGGGAATATGTGGTCACCACGCGATAGCCGAGCGCCGCCAGCTTGAAACACACCGCTTCGCCCAGACCACCCATGCCACCAGTTACCAATGCAACTCTTGCCATTTTCATCCCCTCAGTGTCGTTCTATTGCCAAAAAGTTAATTATTTAGTGAAAGCAACCCAGTTCCGCCGAGAATTACAGCGGCGTACCGCCGCGAACCCCGCCGTCACGCACTGCGCGCGACGGCGGGATTCGGTGCCAGCTACTTAATCGCGCTCGATCGCTAAAGCGACACCCATGCCGCCACCGATGCACAGCGCTGCCAGGCCTTTCTTGGCGTCGCGGCGTATCATTTCGTGGATCAGGGTGACCAGGATGCGCGCGCCCGAGGCGCCGATCGGGTGGCCGATGGCGATCGCGCCTCCGTTCACGTTGATCTTGCTGGTATCCCAGCCCATTTCCTTGTTCACGGCAATCGCTTGCGCGGCAAACGCTTCGTTGATTTCCATCAGGTCCAGCTCTTCATGCGTCCAGCCGGCTTTTTTCAGGCACAGACGCGAGGCAGAGACGGGGCCCATGCCCATGACGGCCGGGTCCAGGCCCGACGAGGCGTAAGCCTTGATGCGCGCCAGCGGCTTCAAGCCCAGTTCCTTCGCTTGCGAAGCGGACATCATGATCACGGCGGCGGCGCCGTCGTTCAGGCCCGATGCATTGCCGGCCGTGACGGTGCCGTCCTTGGCGAACGCAGGGCGCAGGCCGGCCAGCGATTCCAGGGTCGAACCGGGCTTGATGTATTCGTCGCTGTCGAAGACGACCGTGCCTTTTTTGTTGGCGATTTCCAGCGGCAAGATTTCATCCTTGAACTTGCCCGCCTTTTGCGCCGCTTCCGCCTTCAGCTGCGACTGCAGCGCGAATTCATCCTGCTCGGCGCGCGTCACTTCGTATTTCTTGGCGACGTTTTCCGCCGTGATGCCCATGTGGTACTGGTTGTACACGTCCCACAGACCATCGACGATCATGGTGTCGATCATCTTGAAGTCGCCCATGCGGAAACCGTCGCGCGAACCGTTCATCGCGTGCGGCGAGGCGCTCATGTTTTCCTGGCCGCCGGCGATGATGATGTTGGCGTCGCCGCACTTGATCGCTTGCGCCGCCAGGTGCGTGGCCTTCAGGCCGCTGCCGCAGACCTTGTTGATGGTGAATGCCGGGATGGAGCTGGGCAGGCCAGCCTTGATGACGGCCTGGCGCGCGGCGTTCTGGCCGACGGCGGCCGTCAGCACCTGGCCCAGGATGGCTTCGCCGATCAGGTTCGGGTCGATGCCGGTTTGTGCCAGCAAGCCCTTGATTACATGCGCGCCCAGTTCGGACGCAGGAATCTTGGCCAGACTGCCACCGAATTTGCCGACTGCGGTACGGCCGGCGGCCACGATTACGACATCATCCATTTATTTCTCCGATATGCTGGCCACGAGGGCCAAGGTCAAGGTGCTAATAGAATCCAATTGGAATCCAGTGAATCCGGGAAGACGCAGCAAGCTGCGTTTTATTCTAGCGCGGCATGCGCCGCAGTTCCAGCGCCGCACCACTGGCGGCGGCGATGACAGCCTGCTTGCGGTGGCGGCTGGCAACCTGGCGCGGCGGATAGCCGCTGCCGGGCCGCAAAACGCTTAGGCCTGGCGAGCAGGACGCGTGTTTTTATTTTTATCATACCCTTCATCGGCACCGCCGAAAGTGGTTTTTAGAAAATTATTGAAGGGAATAATCAGGGGCACGGGTGTTTGCTTTACCACCTGCAACAGCTCGCCAAATTTTTGACGCGATGCAGCAAACTCACCCTTTGTCACGGTATCGAATTTCTCCTGGGTTTCTTGAGCAACATCCTTTGCCTGGCGGCCATATGCACCGATGCGTTCGATGGCCAGTTGCGATTGGGTGCGCGACAGTTGCAGCAGCGCTTGCGTATCCTTCACGGACAGCAGCTGATTGCCCGCCACCGTAGCGGCAGCCAGCGCCGCGCGGGCCGCATCGAGCTGCAACTCCAGCACGTTGGCGCCGCTGTCGACGGCGGCCTGGGCATACGCTTGCGCGCTGATCAATTGCGCTTCCACCACGGCCTTGCCAGCCAATGCCCATTGTTCGGAAAATGAAAACATGTCGTTCCTCCCCAAAGAGTAGGCAGCGCCATGTTGCGCCGCACAGTGCTCAACTGTAAGCGGTGGTTCATTGCTGAACCTTGATATTTATCAAGCTTTGCTGTTGGTTTGTTTCCACCTCAACGTTGATCAAGACAACAACTTGATACCATCGAGCGTAGCCGCGCACTGCTCGCGTATCACGCTGACGAAATCGCGCACATAGGCCTTGTCCTGCAACGGCTCCGGCACGGACACGTACAAATCGCTCCACAAGCCATGCTCGCCCACCGGGCGCGCCACCACATAATCGTAATCGACGTAATTCTTGATGGCCCAGTTCGGCAAGGCGGCGATGCCGCGCCGGCTCGCCACCAGTTGCAGCACGGCCACCGTCAATTCGGCCGTGCGGCGTTCAAACTGGATGCCGGCCGGCCGCAGCACTTCACGGATCAGGTCGATGCGCTCTTCCGGCACGGGATAGGTAATCAAAGTCTCGCCCGTAAAGTCGCTCGCCGCAAGGCGGCGCTGGGCCTGCAGCCGGTGCTTCTGCGCCATCACCACCAGCATTTCAAAGCGGAACAGGGGAAACACGGTGAAATCGGGGCCGTACGGCGAGCCGATCACGAGGTCCGCCTCGCCCGAACGCAGCAAGTCCGCCGGTTCGCTGTGAAAGCCGGAGACAAGATCGATTTCCACTTCCGGCCAGCGCTGGCGGAACGCATCCATCACGGGCATGAGCCAGTCGAAACAGGTATGGCATTCGAGCGCCACGCGCAGCTGCCCCTTGTCGCCCTGCGACAAACGCGCCACGTCGCGCTCGGCCAGCTCGATCTCGGGCAGCAGCTTGTCGGCCAGCTCCAGCAGCCGGCTGCCCGTGGCCGTGAAGGCGATCGGCATCGACTTGCGCTCGAACAAGGGCGCCTTGTAGCGCTCTTCCAGCAAACGGATCTGGTGCGACAGGGCCGACTGGGTCAGGTTGAGCAGCTGCGCGGCGCGCACCAGGCTGCCGGAGGAACGCAGGGCACTCAAGGTGCGCAGGTGGCGAATTTCTAGCATCGGGAAATTGGAGGATATACGTGAATGATTTTCATGTTATTCGGCAAAATGTTTCGTTTTGATTATAGACCAAGTTGCCGCACACTCTAGCGCATTCACATTAAATCTCGATGACATCATGACCATTCGTACGCACATCCTTGGCTTTCCCCGTATCGGCGCCGCGCGCGAACTGACACTGGCGCTGGAAAGCCACTGGCGCGGCGAGCTGTCCGAGGCGGCGCTGGAAGCGACGGGCCAGCAATTGCGCGCGCGCCACTGGGCCGTGCAAAGGGACGCGGGCCTGGCCTACGTCACCGTGGGCGACTTCGCCTTCTACGACCACGTGGCCAGCCATATCCAGCTGCTGGGCTGCGAGCCGGCGCGTTTTGATTTCGGCGCGGAACAATCGCCGCTGTCGCGCTATGTCACGATGGCGCGCGGCGGTGCAAGCCAAGCGGAGCATGCCGGCTGCCGCCACGGCCATGCGCTGGAAGTGAGCAAGTGGTTTGACACCAATTACCATTACCTGGTGCCCGAATTGTCGCCGCACACCCAATTTTCGCTGGCGTGCGAGCGCCTGCTGGCGGAAGTGGCCGAGGCGCAGGCGCTCGGCCACCAGGTCAAGGCGGCCCTGATCGGCCCCCTCACCTTCCTGTGGCTGGGCAAGGAAAAGACACCGGGCTTCGAGCGCCTGGCGCTGCTGGAACAATTGCTGCCCGTCTACGGCGCCCTGCTCGACCGGTTGAAACAGCAGGGCGTGGCGTGGGTGCAGCTCGAGGAACCGATCCTGGGCCTGGACTTGCCCCATGCCTGGCGCAGCGCCTTCGAGAGTGCCTACTGGCAGCTGAACCAGGTCGGGGTGAACATCCTGCTGGCCACGTATTTCTCGCCGCTGGAAGAAAACCTCAGCCTGACATGCCGCCTGCCCGTGGCCGGCCTGCACGTGGACGGCATCCGCGCGCCGCATGAATTGGTCAGTGTCACGGACTGGCTGCCCGCGCATAAAGTCTTGTCGATCGGTATAGTCGATGGCCGCAATATCTGGCGCACCGACCTCGATGCGGCCCTGGCCGTGCTGCAGCCGCTGGCCGCCAAGCGCAAGGGGCACCTGTGGCTGGCACCGTCGTGCTCGCTGCTGCACGTGCCGTTCAGCCTGGAAGCGGAGACGGACCTCGATGGCGACATCAAGAGCTGGCTGGCGTTTGCCACGGAAAAACTCACGGAAATTGCGTTGCTGAAAGACGCACTGGAAGGCCATCCCGACGATACCGCGCTGGCGAGGTCCCGCCGGGCCATCGCCAGCCGCCGCGCCAGCCCCCGCGTGCACCGTGCGCCGGTCGCGCAGCGCCTGCAGACGCTGTCGCCCACCATCGACCGCCGCGATTCCGGCTTCCCGTTGCGCCAGGCCGCGCAGCATGCACGCCTGCGCCTGCCCGACTTCCCGACGACGACCATTGGCGCCTTCCCGCAGACGCCGGCCATCCGCGCCGAAATCGCCCACGCCGTGGGCCGCCAGGAAGCGCTGGGCCTGGACGTGCTCGTGCATGGCGAAGCGGAACGCAATGACATGGTCGACTACTTCGGCGAGCAGCTGGACGGCTTCGTGTTGACCCGTCACGGCTGGGTGCAATCGTGCGGCTCGCGCTGCGTCAAGCCGCCCATCATCTACGGCGACGTGCAGCGTCCGGCCCCCATGACGGTCGCATGGACGGTCCATGCGCAAAGCCTGACGAGCAAACCGATGAAGGGCATGCTGACGGGCCCGGTGACGCTCTTGCAATGGTCGTTCGTGCGCGACGACCAGCCGCGCGCCGCCACGGCGCTGCAGCTGGCCCTGGCCATCCGCGACGAAGTGCAGGACCTGGAAACGGCCGGCATCGGCATCATCCAGATCGACGAGCCGGCCATCCGCGAAGGCTTGCCGCTGCGCCGCGGCCAGCGGGACGCCTATCTGGACTGGGCCACGCGCGCCTTCCGCATCGCCGCGTCCGTCGTCAGCGACACGACGCAGATCCATACCCACATATGCTATGCCGAGTTCAACGACATCCTGCCGCAGATCGCCGCCATGGATGCCGACGTCATCACGATAGAGACGAGCCGCTCGGACATGGAACCGCTGACGGGCTCAGGCCAGTTCCAATACTCGAACGAAATCGGCCCCGGCGTGTACGGCATCCACTCGCCGCGCATCCCCACCACCGTCGACATGGTGACATTACGGCAAAAAGCCAGCGGCTTGAAGACGCGTGGCTGGCTGGAAACGGAAACAGCGTTGCGTCATATGGTCGAGGCGGCACGGCAGATGCGCGCAGCGTAATCGGTCATGGCGCCTGAGGGCGCATGGGCGGCGGCTTTCGGGGCGGCGCACCGGTTTTCCGGGGCGCCGCCCGTTTTTTTTGACATGAAGTAGGTATTGCTCTGCGGAATAGCATGCGCCAGGCCCCTGACGCTGATTTTTTTGCAGTAGAATGCAAGAAATTTACTGCTCCCATTGTTGCCGTACGGAACATCTGGCCTGCCGCAGTTTCACTTTGATAAATGTTTATGTCCAAAAGCCCGTCGCAGAAGCCTATCGAAATCAAGATTTCCACCGTCGTTGCTGTCTCCGCCATCCTGCATAGCGCCGATACGCAGGCACTCGATGCCGCCTTGCGCGACATGACGGGAGGCGTGGCGGACTTTTTCGAGGACGACCTGGCCGTGCTGGACGTGGCGGCCTTACCGCCCGGCAGCGTGCCCATCGACTGGGCCGCCCTCGTGGCCCTGCTGAAAAAATACCGTTTGAATGCCGTGGCCGTGCGCAATGCGCCGGCCGACATGCATGACGCCATCCTGGCGCAAGGCTTGAGCCTCGACAGCGGCAAGACGCGCGACGATGCGCCGCCCAAGGATGGTCCCAAGGATACACCCACGGCGGCGGCCCAGTCGGGCGCCGACGCCCAGGTGATGGTGATCGACACGCCCGTGCGGGCCGGCCAGCGCATCTATGCGCGCGGCTGCGACCTGATCATCACCGCCGTCGTCAACAATGGCGCCGAAATCATCGCCGACGGCAGCATCCACGTGTATTCCTCGCTGTACGGCCGCGCGCTGGCCGGCGCCTCGGGCAATCCCCAGGCGCGCATCTTCGCGCTGGCCATGGAACCGGAACTGGTCTCGATCGCGGGCGTGTACCGCACGTTCGAGGATGGTTTCCCCGCAGAAATGGCGCGCGGACCCGCGCAAATTCGTTTGGCTGGAGACAGAATCGATATACACTCTGTCAATCCGGTCACTCCCGTGAACCGCTCTTAAGCTGCACAATTCAAGAGATATCTGAAAAGGATTATTTGTGGCAAGAATTATTGTTGTGACGTCCGGCAAGGGCGGTGTCGGCAAGACGACCTCTAGCGCCAGTTTTTCCACTGGCCTGGCCATGCGCGGCCACAAGACAGCCGTGCTCGATTTCGACGTGGGCCTGCGTAACCTCGACCTGATCATGGGTTGCGAGCGCCGCGTCGTGTATGACTTGATCAATGTGATCAATAAAGAAGCAACCCTGAACCAGGCCCTGATCAAGGACAAGCACTGCGACAACCTGTTCATCCTGCCCGCCTCGCAGACGCGCGACAAGGATGCCTTGTCGGAAGAAGGCGTGGAGCGCGTGTTGAACGACCTGATCAACATGGGTTTCGAGTTCATCATCTGCGATTCGCCGGCCGGCATCGAGCATGGCGCGCTGATGGCGCTGACGTTCGCCGACGAAGCCATCATCGTCACCAACCCGGAAGTGTCGTCGGTGCGCGATTCGGACCGCATCCTCGGCATCCTGCAAGCCAAGTCGCGCCGTGCGCAGACGGGCGGCGAGCCGGTCAAGGAACATTTGCTGATCACCCGCTACTCGCCGAAACGCGTGGAATCGGATGAAATGCTGTCCTACCAGGACGTGCAGGAAATCCTGCGCATCCCGCTGGTGGGCATCATCCCGGAATCGGAGCAAGTGCTGGCCGCCTCGAACCAGGGCAATCCGGCCATCCATTTCACGGGCACGGACGTGGCGCAAGCCTATGAAGACGTGGTCTCGCGTTTCCTCGGCGAAGAGGTCGAGTTGCGCTTTACCAACTATGAAAAGCCTGGATTACTCCAGCGCATTTTTGGGGCGAAGTGATATGGCCTTGCTTTCTTTCCTCTTCCCCCCCAAGCCGAAGACGGCCACCGCGGCCAAGGAACGCCTGCAGATCATCATCGCCCGCGAACGCAGCGGACGCGATGGTCCGGACTTCCTGCCCGCCCTGCACAAGGAATTGATCGCTGTCATTTCCAAGTACACGAAGGTGAATGCCGACGACATCAAGATCTCGCTGGACCGCCAGGGCAACCTGGAAGTGCTCGACGTCAACGTGGTGCTGCCGGACGCGTAAGGTTTACTCCGGCCTGACCATGAGCAATTCCTGCGCCACCGCGGCGCAGGCGTTCACGTGCTGGTTGCCGATCTGGCGGAACACGGCGTAGCCGATGGCTGCCGCCACCGCCTGGCCGGCGAACGGCACGAAGCGCGCCACCTGCTTGGTGGCAATCTTGACGCCACTGCGCTTGAGCAGGTGGAGGATCAGTTCGCGCGACACCAGCTTTCCTACCAGCATGCCTCCCATGCCCACCGCCGCGCGGTAGGCCATCATCTTGAACTGCGGGTTCAGGCGCTCGATCTGCTCGGGCGTCAGGCCGAATTCGTGGTTGATATCGTTGATCAACATGGAAAACAGACCCACGTCGGACATCAGGTCGATGCCGGGAATGGGAATGGCCGAAGCGCCCGCCGACATCATGGCGCGCCGCTGCACCAGGCGCCGGCAACGCTCGCGCACTTGCTCGATTTCGGCACGACTGGCCGGTATCAGTGTCCAATCGGTAGTGCTCTTGTCTGGCATGGCCGCTTCTCCGCTAGTAGGGGTAGATGAACAAGTGTAACGTAAAGGATCTGCCCTCCGATTTCACTGGACACAGTTGCAATCTCTGTTATATTTCACTTGAGCATTCCTTAACATTACGATAAGCAGAGCAGGCCGTCTGTTTGTTGCTACACACTCCAGCCAATTATGCGAATTGCCGTACTCGATAGCGACCATAGCCAGGCAGAACTGATATGCCAGGTGCTCACCGCCGCCGGCCACGCTTGCCACGAGTTTCAGAGTGGCAAGGAAATGCTGGGGCAGCTGCGCAAGGACAGTTGCGACATGCTCATCCTCGACTGGCATGTGAGCGATCTGGACGGTGCGGAAGTCTTGCGCCGTGCCCGGGAAAAACTGGCGCCGAAGGCGCCCGTGTTGTTTATGACCAACAGTTCCGGCGAAGACGACGTGGTGGCGGGCATGACGGCAGGCGCCGACGACTACATGATCAAGCCCCTGCGGCGCAGCGAACTGACCTTGCGCACCCAGGCGCTGCTGCGCGTGGCGTACCCGGCCCAGAATGGCGCCGAGTACTTGCAATTTGGTCATTACACGTTCGAAACCCGTCCCGGCCGCCTGTTGCGCGATGGCGAAGTGCTGGATGTGACGCACAAGGAATTCGCCCTGGCGCTGCTGTTTTTCCGCA
Organism: Janthinobacterium sp. FW305-128; assembly: GCF_020858135.1. Classification (NCBI taxonomy): domain Bacteria; kingdom Pseudomonadati; phylum Pseudomonadota; class Betaproteobacteria; order Burkholderiales; family Oxalobacteraceae; genus Janthinobacterium; species Janthinobacterium sp. FW305-128. The sequence continues at coordinate 185,123 of NZ_JACYMK010000004.1, forward strand.
ACCTGGGCCGTCCCCTGTCGCGCGCCTACATCCACGAAGCCGTGTGGCAGCGCGACACGGCCCTGCCCTCGCGCACCATGGATACCCACGTCTCGCGCGTGCGCAACAAGCTGCAGCTGAAACCGGAACACGGCTACCGGCTCGTGCCCGTCTACAGTTATGGTTATCGACTGGAAAAACTGGGCGGCTGAACGGCGGCAAACGGCTGACCTGCTCAAAGCGCGGGCACAAAGCGTTATAATGTCGCCATAAGTCATCCAACAGCCCTGAAATGCAACTGCTCGCCGTCGGTCTCAACCATACCACCGCCCCAGTGTCGCTCCGCGAACAGCTGGCGTTTGCGCCTGAGCACTTGGGCCAGGCGGTGATGGCGGCGCGCACCTGGTTCCAGCGCATCGACTTGCGCGACAACGACGAAGCGGCCATCCTGTCGACCTGCAACCGCACCGAGCTGTATGCGGCCAGCCATGTGCCCAATCCGCTCGACGCCGGTGCGCATTTCCTGGCCGACTACCACCAGCTCAACTACAGCGAGCTGCGCCCCCACTTGTATATGCTGCCGCAGCACGATGCCGTGCGCCACACCTTCCGCGTCGCCTCCGGGCTCGATTCGATGGTGCTGGGCGAAACGCAGATTCTGGGGCAGATCAAGGACGCCATCCGCACGGCCGACGAGGCGGGCGGCCTGGGCACGTATCTGCACCAGTTGTTCCAGCGCAGCTTTTCGGTGGCCAAGGAAGTGCGCAGCAGCACGGAAATCGGCGCCCACAGCGTATCCATGGCGGCCGCCGCCGTGCGCCTGTCGCAGCGTATCTTCGACAAGATCGCCGAGCAGAACGTGCTGTTCATCGGCGCCGGCGAAATGATCGAATTGTGCGCCACGCACTTTGCCGCGCAAAACCCGAAAAGCATCACCATTGCCAACCGCACCATGGAACGGGGCGAGGAACTCGCGCACCGTTTCAACGGCAAGGCGATCCGCCTGGCGGATTTGCCCGAGCAGCTGCACCAGTTCGACATCGTCATCTCGTGCACGGCATCGTCCTTGCCGCTGCTGGGCCTGGGCCTGGTCGAGCGCGCCATCAAGGCGCGCCGCCACAAGCCCATGTTCATGGTCGACCTGGCCGTGCCGCGCGACATCGAAGCGGAAGTGGGCCGTTTGAACGACGTCTTCCTGTACACGGTCGACGACCTGGGCAAGGTCGTGCAGACGGGCCTGGAAAGCCGGCAGGCGGCCGTGGCGCAAGCCGAAGCCATCATCGAGACGCGCGTGCAATCGTTCATGAGCTGGGTCGACGACCGCGCCATGGTGCCCGTCATCCAGCATCTGCATGAAAACAGCGAAACCTTGCGCCTGCTGGAAGTGGAACGGGCGCGCAAGATGCTGGCCAAGGGCGCCGACATCGACGCCGTGCTCGAAGCGCTGTCGAAAGGCTTGACGGCCAAGTTCCTGCACGGCCCGCAGCAAGCGCTGCACCATGCGCAAGGCGACGAGCGCAAGCAGCTGGTCACCCTGCTGCCGAAACTGTTCCGCCCCCGCCGTTAGCGCAGCCCCGCTGGCCGCCCGCGCGCGGCTACCCCTGCCCGCCTGCCGGGCTTGCATCATCCCTACACTCTTTTACCGCGAATCGCTATGAAACCATCCATGCTGGCCAAACTCGATCAACTGGCGAACCGCCTGGTCGAACTCGACGAACTGCTGATGCATCCGGACGCCACGTCGAACATGGACAGCTACCGCAAGATGACGCGCGAGCACGCCGAACTGGGCCCGCTGGTGGCCCTGTACCGCTCCTACCAGGAAGCGGGCAACGACATCGCCACGGCGCAAGAGATGCTGGCGGACCCGGACATGAAGGAATTCGCCCAGGAAGAGATCGAGGCGGCCAAGGCCACCATGGCGCGGCTCGAGCGCGAACTGCAAACCATGCTGCTGCCGAAGGACGTCAACGATGAGCGCAATATCTTCCTGGAAATTCGCGCCGGCACGGGCGGCGATGAATCGGCCCTGTTCGCCGGCGACCTGCTGCGCATGTACACGCGCTTTGCCGAGCGCAACCGCTGGCAGGTGGAACTGGTGTCCTCGTCCGATTCCGACCTGGGCGGCTACCGCGAGGTGATCGTGCGCGTGGTCGGCAATGGCGCGTATTCGAAGCTGAAATTCGAGTCGGGCGGCCACCGCGTGCAGCGCGTGCCGGCCACGGAAACGCAGGGCCGCATCCACACCTCGGCCTGCACGGTGGCCGTGATGCCGGAAGCCGATGAAGTGGAGGACGTCAACATCAACCCGGCCGACCTGCGCATCGACACCTACCGCGCCTCGGGCGCGGGCGGACAGCACATCAACAAGACGGATTCGGCCGTGCGCATCACCCACTTACCGACCGGCATCGTCGTCGAGTGCCAGGATGACCGCAGCCAGCACAAGAACAAGGCGCAGGCGATGAAAGTGCTGGCGGCGCGCATCAAGGACGTGCAATTGCGCGAGCAGCAGTCGAAGGAAGCGGCCACGCGCAAGAGCCTGATCGGCTCGGGCGACCGCAGCGAGCGCATCCGCACCTATAATTTCCCGCAAGGCCGCCTGACGGATCACCGCATCAATCTGACCTTGTACAAGCTCGACTTCATCATGGACGGGGATTTGACGGAGCTGACGAATGCGCTGGCGGCGGAGCATCAGGCAGAGTTGCTGGCGGCGCTGGGCGACTAAACGCTGGCTCCGTTGTGTCGGCTTACGCTGCGCTAAGCCGACCTACGCCGACCTACGCCAACCTACGCCGCAATTTGTAGGTCGGCTTGGCGCGCAGCGCGTAAGCCGACAGCTTTAAGTAGCGGCTAAGCAATAAAAATCGGCCCTTGTGCGAAAATGACCAGCTCGATTCCATCCACCTCACCGTGTCGCCCATGAAAAATTCACGCACCGTCCTCCTGTTGACCGCCGCCCTGTGTTTCCTGATGCTGGGCGTGGCCATGTATTTGCAGCATGCCATGAACATGGCGCCGTGCCCGCTGTGCGTGATCCAGCGCTACCTGTTCCTCGCCATCGGCATCGCCTGCCTGGCGGGCGCCGCAGCCAACCGTCCGAAGATCGGCGCCGGCGTCGGCTTGCTGGCGGCCTTGGGCGGCATGGGCGTGGGCGCCAAGCATTTGTACGTGCTGGCCAATCCCGGCTTCTCGTGCGGCATCGATCCGGTGGAAACGGCGCTGAACAAGGTCTTCACGGCCGAACTCATGCCCTTCATGTTCGAATCGTATGGCGCTTGCGAAAACGCCGGCGAGCCGTTTTTCGGCCTGTCGATTCCGCAATGGGCATTCATCTGGTTCGCCATCTTCGCCATCACCATGTTGTGGACATTGCTGCGCCGCAAACAATAATCAATTATCTATGCCAGAAACACTGATCCCCGCCGGCAGCACTGTCGGCGCCCTGCAAATCCGTCCGCTGCTCGATCCGCTCGACAACCGCATCCTGCTCGGTCACGCGCTGGGCCTGTCGCGCGTCAGCTTGATCACGCAATCGGAGCGTGTGCTCACTCCCGATGAGGCCGAACGTTTATCGGGCTTGCTGGCGCGCCGTCTGCAAGGCGAACCGATCGCCTACATCGTCGGCCAGCGTGAATTCTTCGGCTTGCCGTTCGAAGTGAACGAGGCCGTGCTGATTCCCCGCCCCGACACGGAAGTGCTGGTGGAACTGGCGCTCGAGCGCCTGCCGCCCGGCGGACGGGTGCTCGACATGGGCACGGGCAGCGGCGCCATCGCCGTCGCGCTGGCGCATACGCGGCCTGACGCCGTCGTCACGGCCCTGGACGTGAGCAGCACGGCGCTGGCCGTGGCGCGCCGCAACGCCAGCGCCAACGGCGTCAACATCACCTTCATGGCCAGCGACTGGTTCGAAGCGCTGGGCACGGAAAAGTTCGACCTGATCGTCTCCAATCCCCCCTATATCGCCAGCGGCGACCGCCACCTGGCCGAAGGCGATTTGCGCTTCGAGCCGGCGGGCGCGCTGACCGACCATGCCGATGGCCTGTCGGCCCTGCGCACCATCGTTGCCGGTGCCGCGCGCCACCTGGCGTCGGGCGCCTGGCTGCTGATGGAACACGGCTACGACCAGGCGGCATCCGTGCGCGAGCTGCTGGCCGCTGCCGGCTATAACAAGGTGCAAAGCTGGCGCGACCTGGCCGGCATCGAACGGGTCAGCGGCGCCCGCCTGGGCTGACCGTTGCCACCTGCGCAAAGCTTGACCGGGCGGCGCGCCAGATCCCCCCGCAGTTTGTTAAAATATCAAGCGAATTCCTGACCGAAGCGCCGTCCCCGTTGCCCGGGGCGGACGCTGGCGACGCGGCGTTTTTTGGGCCGGCGCCGACGCATTTGCCAAAATTCGGTTAATCTCAGCACAAATTATTTATATGCTGCACAAGAAAGGAAGCTCAAATTGCCCAACCTGTTGACTCGCCGCCTGGCATTGCTGACCGAAGATGCCAACCGCGCGCTGCTGGGCGGCTTGCGCGGCATCGAGCGCGAAACCCTGCGCGTCGACCAAGCCGGCCATCTGGCTTCCACGCCCCACCCCGCCGCCCTGGGCTCGGCGCTGACGCACCCTGAAATCACCACCGACTACGCCGAAGCGCTGCTCGAATTCATCACCCCGGCCGAAGCCGACATCGCCGTCACGCTCGACAAGCTCGATACCGTGCACCGCCACGCCTACAGCCGCCTCGGCGACGAGTTGCTGTGGAGCCAGTCGATGCCGTGCCAGCTGCCGCCCGAGGAGGACATCGAGATCGCCAACTACGGCAGCTCGAACATGGGCATGCTCAAGCATGTCTACCGGCGCGGCCTGGCATTGCGCTACGGCAAGGCCATGCAATGCATCGCCGGCATCCATTACAACTATTCGCTCGACGAGCAGCTGTGGCAAGTGCTGGCCAGCCATCCGGACACCAGCGCCAGCCCCACGCACGCAGCCGCCACGCCAAAAGACGTACAGTCGGAAAGCTACCTGGCGACGATCCGCAATTTCCGCCGCTACAGCTGGCTGTTGATGTACCTGTTCGGCGCCTCGCCGGCCCTGTCCGCCGGCTTCCTGCGCGGCCGCGCACACAAGCTCGACACCTTGTCCGACGACACCCTGTTCCTGCCGTACGCGACCAGCCTGCGCATGAGCGACCTCGGCTACCAGAACGACGCCCAGTCCGGCCTGCGCCCGCACGAAAACAGCCTCGATGATTACGTCAACGCGCTCACGCACGCCGTCAACGACCCGTATCCGCCGTACGAAACGCTGGGCACGAAGAAGGATGGCGAGTGGATCCAATTGTCCACCAACGTGCTGCAGATCGAAAATGAATACTATTCGACCATCCGTCCGAAGCGCGTGATCCGCACGGGCGAGCGCCCCATCCAGGCCCTGTGCCTGCGCGGCGTGCAATACATCGAAGTGCGCTGCATGGATGTCGATCCGTTCGAACCGGTGGGCATCAGCCTGGAAACGGGCCGCTTCCTCGACGCGTTTTTGCTGTTCTGCGCGCTCGACGACAGCGCGCCGATTTCTGCCGAGCAAAGCGCGTGCTACACGAACAATTTCGCCCGCACCGTCAAGGAAGGCCGCAAGCCGGGCCTGAGCCTGCGCCGCGATGGCGAAGACATTACCCTGCAAGCCTGGGGCGAGGAATTGCTGGCGCGTATTGCGCCCGTGGCGGCCCTGCTCGATGCGCGCCAGGGCGGCACGCAGCACGCGCACAGCCTGGCCGCGCAAGCCCGTAAGCTGGCCGACCCGGACACGACGCCATCGGCCAAGGTCTTGGCCGCGCTGCGCGCCAACGGCGGCTCATTCGCCGCCTTCGGCCTGCAGCAAAGCGAACGCCATGCGGCGTTTTTCCGCGCGCAGCCGCCCACCCCCGAGCAAAGCGCGTATTTCGACGAGATGGCCGCCAGCTCGCTGGCCGAGCAGCGCGCCATGGAAGCAGCGCCGGCCGGCAGCTTCGACGACTTCGTCGCCGCCTACCGCGCCAGCACCCTGTGTTCGCACACCTGATCCTGCCTGACTTTTTGCCTGGCACCCCATGCTGACCTTCTACAATGAATTGCACGGCCAGCACCGGGGCCGCTTCGAGATGTTTCGCGGCACCATGGTGCCCTGCTTCGAGACACCGGAGCGGGCCGACATGGTGGTGGCCGAGCTGGGGCGGCGCAACCTGGGCCGCATCGTCACGCCGCACGGCGTGCCGCTGACCTCCTTGGAGCGCATCCACACGCCCCGCTACCTGCATTTTTTACGCCACGCCTGGCACGACTGGCTGGCGCTCGACCCCGACAACGGGGGCAAGGATGCCTTGCCGTCCGTGTGGCCCGTGCGCACCTTGCGCAGCGATATCGAACCGGACGACTTCACGGCCAAGCTGGGCCTGTATTCGATGGACAACGGCACGCCGCTGACGGCCGGCACCTGGACGGCGGCCAAGACGGGCGCCGACTGCGCCGTCAATGCGGCGCACGCATTGCGCCTGGGCGAACGGGCCACGTTCGCCCTGACGCGCCCGCCGGGCCACCATGCGGGCAGCGATTTCTTTGGCGGCTACTGTTTTCTGAACAACGCGGCCCTGGCCGCGCAGCACCTGCTCGACGATGGCGCACGCAAGGTCGCCATCCTCGACATCGATTACCACCACGGCAACGGCACGCAGAGCATTTTTTATGCGCGCGACGACGTGCTGTTCGCCTCGATCCACGCCGACCCGCGCAACGAATATCCGTTTTACCTGGGTCACGCCGACGAAACGGGCAGCGGCGCGGGGCTCGGCTACAACGTCAATCTGCCGCTGCCGGCCGGCACGTCCACGGCCAGCTGGTTCGCCGCGCTGGAAACGGCTTGCCTGCGCATCAATATGTATGCGCCCGACGCGCTGGTGGTGTCGCTCGGTGTGGACACCTTCGTGGGCGACCCGCTGTCGCATTTCTCCCTGCAAAGCGGCGACTACCTGCGCGTGGGCGAACGCCTGGCGCATTTGAACCTGCCCACCGCCTTCATCCTCGAAGGCGGCTATGCGGTCAAGGAAATCGGCATCAATGTGGTGAACGTGCTGGAAGGTTTTGAGACGGCGGAGTAACTAGCGGAGCTAGTGGGGTCAGACCCTCAACACCGCTAACGTCAAGCTCAGTGCCAACACAAACGGGGGTCTGACCCCGGCTTTACATATTCCGGAACAAACTCATGAACGGCTGGCTCACGGCCAGGGTTTCCGGCCGCGTTTTCAGGCGCAGGGCGCCGCGTCCCACCTCGTCGCGCGTCACCGACGCCACCATCTTCATGTTGACGATGGTGGAGCGGTGGATCTGTTTGAAAATGGCCGGGTCGAGCACGTCGAGCAGTTCGCGGATCGGCTTGCGCAGCAGCGCCTCGCCGTCGGCCGTCATGACGGCCGTGTACTTGGTGTCGGACTGAAAATAGGCGATGTCTTCCACCATGATCAGACGCGTATCCTTGCCGCTGCTGGCCGTCAGCCACACCAGCGGCGGCGACTTGGCCGGCGCCGGCAAGGCGCTGCTCAATTGCTGCAGCAGGCCGGCCAGCGCGCCGTCGCCCGCCCGGGCCTTGCCGGCCCGTGCCCGCACGCGCTGCAGGGTCGCCTGCAGGCGCTCGCGGGCGACCGGTTTCAACAAATAATCGACGGCGCCCTTGTCGAAGGCGTCGATCGCGTACTGGTCGTAAGCCGTGACGAACACCACCTGCGTGGCGGGACTCGCTTCGAGCGCGCCGGCCGCCACTTCCAGCCCCGTCAGGCCCGGCATGCGGATATCGAGGAAGGCGACGTCGGGCTTGCGCGTGGCGATGGCCTCGAGCGCCGTGCCGCCGTCGTCGCAGGCGGCGACGATGCGCAGTGCCGGCCACTCTTCGGCCAGCAGGGCCACGAGCGCATCGCGCAGCAGGGTTTCGTCTTCGGCGATGACGCAGGTCATTTCAGGCGGATGCATACGACACTCCTTGCGCCGTGCTGTCCGGCACCGTGATGGTGGCCGTCACGCCGTCGGGGAAGTTGGCGACGATGGCAAACGCGGCGGCATTGCCGTAGGTCAGGCGCAGGCGCTCGCGCACATTGCGCAAGCCGATGCCCGTGCCGGCGCCGTCGTCGCTGAAGCCCTTGCCGTCGTCGGCCACCGTGACGATCACCGTGCCATTGCCGCTGCGCGCCATGATCCAGATGGTGCCGCCGCCGCTTTTCGGCTCCAGGCCATGCTTGATGGCGTTTTCCACCAGGGTTTGCAGCATCATCGGCGGCAGCTCCACCTGGCGCAGGTATTGCGGTACCTCGATCTGCAGGTTCAGACGCTCGCCCATGCGGATTTTCAGGATGTCGAGGTAGGCGCGCGCCCGTTCCAGCTCCGTGCCCAGGGTCGACATGGCTTGCTCCGTGCGCGGCAGCGAGTGGCGCAGGTACAGGATCAGGTTGCCCAGCATCGCGTCGGCGCGCACGGGGTCGCTGCGCGTGAGCAGCTGCGCGCTGGCCAGCGTGTTGTACAGGAAGTGCGGCTCCACCTGCGCATGCAGCAGGCTCAGTTTGGCCACCGTCAGTTCCTTTTCCGTCACCGTCTGGCGCGCCTCGGCCTGCTCGCCGCGGCGGCGCTGCGCCACCCGGCGCGTGATGGCCCGCGTCACCGCCTCCGCGTTTTCCAGGTTGCTGCCATGGTCGACGAGGAACCAGTCGGTCCACGCATTGCGCGCCGGCTCGCAGATCAGGGTCACGCTGCCCGCCTCGCCATTCGGCGTGACGGTGGCGAGGATCTGATTCGGCCGCGGCTCGAGGAAACCCAGCACGCGCATGCGGGGCAAGCCCGTGTGCGTATACGGCGCCGCGCGGCGCACGCGGGCCTGCACCTGCAGGCTGTCGCGCGCGCTTTCGACCACTTCGCTGCCCGGCAGTTCGCGGATGGCCGCGTCGACCATGTCGAACGCCTCGCCCGCCTCGAACGGGATCTCGATCTGGCGCCGCTGGCGGCTCGACAGGGTGGCGGCATTGACGGCGCCGGCGATCAGGCGCACACGGCGCACGTGCGAAAACGCATTCGTGACGACGGTGCAGGCCAGCAAGGCGCCGATGATGACAAAGAAGCCTTCCGTATTCCCAAAGAGATAGCGCAGAAAGTTCTCGACCAGGATCGCCGTGGCGATGATGTACGTGAGCATCGCGGCCAGGGTGAGGCGCAGGATAAAGAAAAGGCTGGTCATGATTTTTCCTTGGGTATTGAAGTGAGGCCAGCATAATCATCGGCCCCGGCAGCGGTGGCCATTATGCGATGGAAGCCCGGTAGTGGCGACAAAGGCATCAAAATAAAGGTTCAAGACACCTGACCAAACCTGCTGCGCGTCGGTATAGGTGGCCTGCGATGCTCAGCGTACTCAAAGTACGGTTCCGCGTCTCGACCACCTCTCCCTTCCGCTCGCAACGGTTTGGTCAGGTGTCGTGACTTCATGAATAAAATCGCTTGCAATTAAATAGTGCGCGATATATATTGCACACATGGACGCCGGAATTGCTTCTTCAGACGGGCATCCTGGGGCCACGGCCCGCGAAACAAGTAGCACACTATTTAGTAGTCACCTATTTATCTACCTAAAGGAAACCATCATGTCGATCAAACAAGTCCTGTACCGCGCGCAAGCCACCGCCACCGGAGGCCGCGAAGGCCGTGCCGTGTCATCCGACAATGTGCTGGACGTCAAGCTGACGACGCCAAAAGAACTGGGCGGCAATGGCGCCGTCGGCACCAATCCGGAACAACTGTTCGCCGCCGGCTACTCGGCCTGCTTCATCGGCGCCATGAAATTCGTCGGCGGCCGCGACAAGATCGCCGTGCCGGCGGACCTGTCGATCGAAGGCAACGTCGGCATCGGCGCCATCGAGACGGGCTTCGGCATCGAAGTGGAACTGAAAATCTCGCTGCCGGGCATGGACCGCGCCGCCGCCGAAGCGCTGGTCGCCGCCGCCCACATCGTGTGCCCATACTCGAACGCCACGCGCGGCAACATCGACGTCACGCTGACGATCGTGTAATCGGACGGCAACACCCGTCATCCGCCCCCCTCCCCGGCCGCGCAAAGCTGCCGGGGATTTTTTTGGCGTGCCAACGCCGGCTGCCTGGATGCAAGACCAACTTGGTCAAATGGAATTTTTACGCCGGCGCAGTCGTGTCAAGTACATGAGCGCCAAGCCCGCAGGCAACATCAGCGCGACCGCTGGTTCGGGGACTGGCGCTGGCGAAATGCTAAAGCTCGTCTGGTCGGACCAATTATATTGATTTAACCACGCTAAGTTCGAGGGTACATTGCCTCCGCCGGTGTGGAAAAAACTGCCGATATCGGCGCGGCTATACCACCAGTAGATACCAAATTCGTCAGCACCGTTCGTGGCGACGGTATAATCAAGATTACCCGTCAGTGCATAATTGAAATTCTCCACTTGGCACCTCAAATAGGGAGTGCCGCATCCGCCAAAGTCCGGTTCTGCCTTGTCAGACAAGAACGTGATGCCCTGAGATTCAAAATAGCTAAGTTCATCAGATGCAATAACACCGTCCAGATTACGGTCTTCCCCGGTGAAACTCCCAGTGAACTTCACCTGCGGATCGAACAAGCCGGTAGCCGCATCGACAAAACCTTGATAAACAAAACTCCACGTCGTCGCTTCGGCATGGGCCGAAGAAATCCCGGCGACAAATAGGACGGCGCATAACAGCTTCTTTTTCATAGCTTCCTCGTATTTTTGCAGAACATTTTCAAGGGAATTCAGGCCGGTGCCCAAATTACAAGTGACAGTCACTTGCCATAATTATATTAGCATATTTATAATATCCATCCAACTGCGGCTTGCTGCAGAGCGTAGGAAAAAGCTTGCAATTCGCTAGTGGCACGTAACACCACACTGCTCTTGTGCGCCAGCGAGTCAACATCCGGGCTCCGAAGCCGGTAAAATCACGGCCACTCTCAATCAAGGATGAACCATGATCAGCTGGCAATGGAACACGTTCGACGAACTCGGCCCCCACGATTTGTACCAGGTGCTGGCCTTGCGCCAGCGCGTGTTCGTCATCGAACAGCAGTGCATTTATCCGGACCTGGACGGCCATGACCAGCAGGCGATGCACTTGCTGGGCTGGCAAACGGTCGATGGCCAGCGCCGGCTGGCCACCTACCTGCGCGTGCTGGCGCCGGGCGCCAAGTATGTGGAAATGTCGCTGGGCCGCGTGCTGACGGCGCCCGAGGCGCGCAGCAGCGGCGCCGGCAAGCAGTTGTTGCTTGAGGGCATCGCGCGGGCCGAGCGCCAGCATCCGGGCCACGCCATCCGCATCGGCGCGCAGCACTATCTGGAACGCTTTTATCAATCGTTCGGCTTTGTCACCGTCAGCGCGCCCTACGATGAAGACGGCATACAGCACGTCGACATGCTGCGCGCGGAGCCAGCGGCATGACGACGGCCTTGATTTCCTGGAGCGGCGGCAAGGATTCCTGCCTGGCCCTGTGGCGCGCGCGCAACGCCGGCATGGACGTGCCGCTGTTGATCACGGCCATGGATGAAGATGGCCGCAAGTCGCGCTCGCACGGCGTGCCGCCGGAGTTGCTCGAAGCGCAGGCGGCCAGCCTGGGCGCGCGCCTGCAGCGCTATCACGCCAGCTGGGCCAGCTATGAAGAACAGTTCGTCGCCACGCTGCGCGCGGCCAAGGCCGAGGGCATCGAGCACGCCATCTTCGGCGACATCGACCTGCAGCCGCACCGCGACTGGGAAGAAAAAGTCTGCGCGGTCGCCGGCCTGACGGCGCAGCTGCCCCTGTGGGGCGAAGCGCGGCGCGCGCTGGTCGACGAATTTCTCGCCGCCGGCTTCAAGGCTATCGTCGTGTGCATCAATGGCCAGCACTTGCCGCGCGCATTTTGCGGGCGCGAGTTCGACGCCGCCTTTTTGGCCGACCTGCCGCCCGACGTCGATGCCTGCGGCGAAAACGGCGAATTCCACACCTTCGTCTACGACGGCCCCGCCTTCAGCGCCCCCGTGGCGCTGCGCCGCACGCAAGTGCTGCAATATGACGCGCCGGCCAAGCTGGGCGGCGCCACGTATTACTTCCAGGAGCTGGCGCCCGCTTAAACCGGGCCGCCAAAGCAAAAAGGGCGATTCCGTGGAATCGCCCTTTTCATGTGCGCTGCGCGTGCTTACTTTTTCGTCACGCTCACCAGCTTGATCTCGAACAGCAAGCCGGCGTAGCCAGGAATCTTCGGCGCGCTGCCGGCCTTGCCATAACCGAGGTCATACGGAATGGCCAGGGTGCGCGTGCCGCCGACCTGCATGCCGACCAGGCCGCGGTCCCAGCCCAGGATGACCCGGCCGACACCCAGAGGGAAAGTAAAACCGCTGCCTGCCGGGCTCGCATCGAACTGCACGCCCTTGTTGCCCGGCTTGCTTGCGTCATACAGCCAGCCCGTGTAAGTCACCAGCAAGGTGTCGCCCGCTGCCGCCGCCGTGCCGGTGCCGGTCACCGTATCGGTAATGGTCAGTTCTTTCACTTGCGTATTCGGGTCGAGCACGACCGGTTTCTCGGTGTTGGCAGCGGCACCGCAAGCGGTCAGGGCCACGGCGCAAACGAGGGTGGCGATCATTTGAAATACCGATTTCATGGTTTCCCTTTAAATATTGGTGTGTGGCTCAGCCCGTACGGTGCGGACCAGTGCGAGCAGCAGTTTAACAGGAGTCGCGCAGCCAATTTGTAAGCAGACGTAAGCACGGCGGAAGATTGCGCAACAATACAACATTGTCACAAAAACCATTCCGCCGCACTGTCGCGTCTAGATTTCCACCTGCGTGCCCAGTTCGATCACCCGGTTGCTCGGGATCTGATAGTAGTCGGCCGCCGTGCGCGCATTGCGCGACATGGTGACGAACAGGTGCTCGCGCCACGGCATCATGCCGGCGCCCGGCGTCGAAATGATGGTCTGGCGCGCAATGAAGAACGACGTTTCCATCATCTCGAAGTCCAGTCCCTGCTCGGCGCACTGCGCCAGCGCAGCCGGAATGTCCGGTTCATCCTTGAAGCCGTAATGCACGTTGACCTGGTAGCACTGGTGGCCCAGTTCCACCACGCGCACGCGCTCCGATGGCGCCACCCACGGCTCTTCATGCATGAAGACGGTGAGGAAAATGACGCGCTCATGCAACACCTTGTTGTGCAGCAAGTTATGCAGCAACGCATGCGGCACGCCATCCGTTTCGCCGCGCAGGAAGATGGCCGTGCCGGGCACGCGCATCGGCGGCGCGATGAACAGCGACGAGAGGAATTCGTTGAGCGGAATCGCATGCTTTTCCAGATTCTGGAATACCAACTGGCGGCCCCGTTTCCAGGTCAGCATGATGATGAACAGGATGGCGCCCAGCAGCAGCGGGAACCAGCCGCCATGGAACAGTTTCAGGGAGCTGGCGGCGAACAAGTTCACATCGATGATCAGGAAGAAGCCCGTGGCAGCCCAGCACAGCAGCAAATTCATCTTCCAGCGGTAGCGGATGACGAAGAAGGTCAGGATCGTGGTCGCCAGCATGGTGGCCGTGACCGCGATGCCGTAGGCGGCGGCCAGCTTTTCAGACGAACCGAAACCGACGACGGCCATCAGCACCACGGCCAGCTGCAGCCAGTTGACGGCGGGGATGTAGATCTGCCCGATTTCGCTTTCCGACGTGTGGCGCACGCGCATGCGCGGCAAAAAGCCCAGCGCGATCGCTTGCTTGGTCATCGAGAAAGTGCCGGAAATGGTGGCCTGCGAAGCGATGACGGTGGCCATCGTCGACAGGATCACCAGCGGATACACGCTCCACGCGCCCAGCTGCTGGTAGAACGGATTGGAAATGGCTTCCGGATGCGCCAGCAGCAGCCCGCCCTGGCCCAGGTAATTCAGCGCCAGCGCGGGGAAGGCGATCAGAAACCAGGCCATGCGGATCGGCTTCTTGCCGAAGTGGCCCATGTCGGCATACAGCGCCTCGGCGCCCGTCAGCGCCAGCACCACAGCGCCCAGCGACAGGAAGGCGATGCGGCCATTATCCAGCAGGAAGGCCACCGCATGCAGCGGATTGATGGCGGCCAGAATGCCCGGCGACTTGATGATGTTGACCACGCCCATGCAGGCCAGCGCGACAAACCAGATCAGCATGATGGGAGCGAAGAAGCGGCCGATACCGGCCGTGCCGTGCGACTGCACCGAATACAGGGCCACCAGCACCACGATCGTCAGCCACACCACATAGGGACTGAAGGCGGGCGTGGCCACTTCCAGGCCCTCGATGGCCGACAGCACGGAAATGGCTGGCGTGATCACGCTGTCGCCATAGAACAGGGTGGCGCCAAAGACGCCGATCACCATCAGCGGTACATGCCAGCGCGACGACTTGCTGACGGACGACAGCACCAGCGCCATCAGGGCCATGATGCCGCCCTCGCCGCGGTTGTCGGCGCGCAGCACCAGGGTCACGTACTTGAGCGAGACGATCAGGGTCAGGCCCCAGAAGATCAGCGAGACGATGCCCAGCAGGTTGTTATGCGTGACCGCCAGGCCGTGGGCAGGATCGAAGACCGTCTTCAGGGTGTACAGCGGACTGGTGCCGATATCGCCGTAAACGATGCCGACGGCCGCCAGCGTCAAGCCGACCAGGCCGCTTTTTTTGTGTTCCGACGTCAAGATTGCACCCGTTTTTGTTTTGTTGCATCGCACAATATGATAGGTATTAGCAAATAGCAAGAGTATTTTTGCATGGTTCCGCAGCTGCCCCAAAGTCGTGGTTTTGTGCCGCTCCGCCTTGCTGCGCGGGCTTGCGGCCATTGATTTGTTGCCATTCTACGCTTCGCCAGCGGCGCCGGGCAGCCCCCGATGTTTTCAGCCATAATGACAGACTGTCTACTCTCCAGCGAAGCCCATCATGAATCCAGGCATGTTGTACGCCTCCCTCGCCTTCCTGTGCTGGGGCCTGTTTCCCCTGTATTTCCACGCCATCGGCGAGATTGCACCACAGGAAATCCTGGCGCACCGCATGGTCTGGTCGCTGTTGTTTCTAGGCATCGTGCTGACCGTGCGCCGCCAGTGGAGCTGGCTGGGCGCCCTGAAAGGCCAGCCGCAGGTCGTGGCCAGCTTCGTCGCCAGTGCGTTCTTGCTGTCCGCCAACTGGTTCATCTATATCTGGGCCGTCAACAACGGCCACGTGGTCGACGCCAGCCTCGGCTACTTCATTACGCCCCTGATCAATGTCATGCTGGGCTTTTTGCTGCTGCACGAACGCCTGCGCCGCCTGCAGTGGCTGGCCATCGGCCTGGCCGCCTGCGGTGTCGCCTGGCTCACTTGGCAGGCGGGGCAAGTACCGTGGATCGCCCTGCTGCTGGCCGCCACCTTCGGCGGCTATGGCTTGCTGCGCAAGACGGCCGCGCTGGGCGCGCTGGAAGGCTTGTCGTTCGAAACCCTGATTTTATTTCCCCTGGCGCTGGCCTACATGCTGTGGCTGGCCTGGCATGGCCAGAGCGGCTTCGTCAATACGGATTCCACCGCCACGCGCGCGCTGCTGCTGGCGTCCGGCCCCATCACGGCCATTCCCCTGCTGCTGTTCGCCGCCGGCGCGCGCCGCCTGCCGCTGGCCGTGCTGGGGCTATTGCAATACATCGCCCCCACGGGCCAGCTCCTGATCGGCGTATGGGTCTTCCACGAATCGTTCACGCCCGAACGCATGCTGGGCTTCCTCGTCATCTGGACGGCGCTGGGCCTGTATGCGGCCGAAGGCCTGTGGAGTAGCCGCCGCGCGCGCCTGGCCGCCTGATCGGTCCGTTCCGGCAGCGCGCAGCGCTGGCCGGAAGCGGGCGTTTACCGTATCCTGTCCGTCTTTGTATATCACCCGAGATTTCTAATGGCAAATTACGTCTACACCATGAATCGCGTGGGCAAAATCGTCCCGCCCAAGCGCCAGATTCTGAAAGATATTTCCCTCTCCTTCTTCCCAGGCGCGAAGATCGGCGTGCTGGGCCTGAACGGCTCCGGCAAATCGACCCTGCTGAAAATCATGGCAGGCATCGACACCGACATCCAGGGCGAAGCCGTGCCGATGCCGGGCCTGAACATCGGCTACCTGCCGCAGGAACCGCAGCTGGACCCGGCAAAAACCGTGCGCCAGGAAGTCGAGTCGGGCCTGGGCGAAGTGTTTGAAGCGCAAGCCAAGCTGGAAGCCGTGTACGCCGCATATGCCGAGGAAGACGCCGATTTCGACGCCCTGGCCACGGAACAGGCACGCCTGGAAGCGATCATCTCGACCTCCGACGGCGGCAATCTGAATCTGCAGCTGGAAATGGCCGCCGACGCGCTGCGCCTGCCGCCGTGGGACGCCACCATCGGCGTGCTGTCCGGCGGTGAAAAGCGCCGCGTGGCGCTGTGCAAGCTGCTGCTGTCGAAACCGGACATGCTGCTGCTCGACGAGCCGACCAACCATCTGGATGCGGAATCGGTCGACTGGCTGGAACAATTCCTGCTGCGCTTCCCCGGCACCGTGGTAGCCATCACCCATGACCGCTACTTCCTCGACAACGCGGCCGAGTGGATCCTGGAGCTGGACCGCGGCCACGGCATTCCATGGAAGGGCAACTACTCGACCTGGCTGGACCAGAAGCAAGCCCGCCTGAAGCAGGAAGAAGCGACGGAATCGGCGCGCCAGAAAGCGCTGCAGAAGGAATTGGAATGGTCGCGCCAGAACCCGAAAGCGCGCCAGGCCAAGTCGAAAGCCCGTCTGGCCCGCTTCAACGAGCTGTCCGAGCACGAATACCAGAAGCGCAACGAAACGCAGGAAATCTTCATTCCCGTGGCAGAGCGCCTGGGCAATGAAGTCATCGAGTTCAAGAACGTGTCGAAAGCGTTCGGCGACCGTTTGCTGATCGATAACCTGAGCTTTACCGTGCCGCCAGGCGCCATCGTCGGCATCATCGGCCCCAACGGCGCCGGTAAGTCGACCCTGTTCAAGATGATCACCGGCAAGGAAACACCGGACAGCGGCGAAGTGGCCATTGGCCAGACGGCGCGCGTGTCCATCGTCGACCAGAACCGCGACAGTCTCGCTGACAACAAATCCGTGTTCGAAGACGTCTCCGGCGGCGCCGACATGCTGACGGTCGGCCGCTTCGAAATGCCGTCGCGCGCCTACCTGGGCCGCTTCAACTTCAAGGGCTCGGACCAGCAAAAGCAAGTGGGCAACCTGTCCGGCGGTGAACGTGGCCGTCTGCACCTGGCGAAAACCCTGCTGATGGGCGGCAACGTCCTGCTGCTCGATGAACCGTCGAACGATCTGGACGTGGAAACCTTGCGCGCGCTGGAAGACGCCCTGCTGGAATTTGCCGGCAGCGTCATGGTCATTTCCCATGATCGCTGGTTCCTCGACCGTATCGCCACGCACATCCTGGCGTTCGAAGGCAATTCGCAGGTCACCTTCTTTGACGGCAACTATCAGGAATATGAAGCCGACAAGAAGAAGCGCCTGGGTGAAGAAGGCGCGAAACCGAAGCGTATCCGCTACAAGCCTTTGACCACGTAATTTAGGTCCGGCAATGCAAAAAGGCAGTTACCTCGCGGTAACTGCCTTTTTTTTCAGCAAACTTCCAGTAAATTAGAAGTTGTAGCGTGCGCCCAGTGCCAAACCGGTGGCCTTGCGGCCCTGGTCGGCGCTCTTGCCGAAGTGTTCCACTTCCGCCGTCAGCGAGACTTTCTCGTTGATCGCGTACTGGGCACCGACGGAAGCGTACACGCCCGTCTTGTCGTTGCCGCTGATGCCGGTCGACAGGCCTGTGCCGCTCAAGCTGTTCTTGACCTTGGCCACGCCGAGCTTGCCGAACACGCCGACTTTGTCGCTCACGGGCATGGTGGCCTTGCCGGCCAGGTAGTAACCGTGCGAATCGCTTTTCACGGAACCGTTGCCGGCGCCGGTGACATAGCTGTAATCCTTGCTGCCGAAATCGGCGTAGCCGCCCTCGACCGCCCAGGTTTTATCGAAATCGTAACCGGCGAAGATCTTGGCGCCGGCCTTGTAGCCGCTGTGATTATCGGCGCTAGTGGCGCCAGGGATATCGAAGTTGTAGCGGTTGCCCGTGACACCGGCGCCCACATAGGCGCCTTCGGCGTGCGCGGCGCTCATGCCGGTCAGTGCAGTAACGGAAGCGATCATTGCAAACAGGATTTTCTTCTTCATCATGTTCTCTCTCTCAATTAGTGAATGGTGCCTGGATTCGCAGTTCAGCGAAGTGCGATGAGTACACAATAACAGCCGAAAAAAGCTACGTCTTTCTCCATTGCGTAAGAACTGTGACAAGATGTAAGCGGAAATTGCAAACTGACAATAACCGTAAAATGCGCACCGTTGAACGAACTTAAGCTAGACTTAAGTACATTAACGATTTTCAGTCCGAAGGAGCAGTGCATGCACAAACGCCAGTTTCTCGCCGCCGCCATGGCGGCGGCCACCCTGCCGGCCATCGGCCGGGCGGCGCCCGCCGGCCTGCGCGGTCCTGCCCTGCTGACCGTCACGGGCAGCGTCGACAAGCCGAACCGGGGCCCGTTCGACGCCGTGCGCGACCAGATGATGCACAAGCAGAAAATCAGTTTTGAGCGGGCGCGGGCATTCGACTTTGCGGCGCTGACGAACTTGCCGGCACACACGATTCGCCCCACCCTGGAATACGACGGCAAGGCGCATGCGCTGCGCGGTCCGCTGCTGGTCGATGTCTTGAAGGCGGCGGGCGCACCCGAGGAAGGCGAGGTCCGCCTGCTGCTGCGCGCCGTGGATGGCTATGCGGCGGCGCTGACCATGGCGCAGGCGCGCGCACAGCGTTTTATTGTCGCCACCCACCTCGATGGGCAGCCGATGGCGCTGGGCGGCCTGGGGCCGCTATGGGCGATCCACGACGCGGACCGCATCGCGGCCGTGGCGGCCCTGCCCCTGGCCGAGCGCTTCGCCAACTGCCCGTGGGCGCTGTATCATATCGGCGTGGAGGCGGGTTGAAGCGGTTGAGATAAATTACGCGTAGGCTTCGGCCATCGACATCACCCGTGGCGCGATGGTAATGCCGTGCTCTTCGAACAGGGCCGTGATGGCCGCCAGGTTGTGCGTGCACTCCTCGGTTTTCCAGCCCTTGAAGATATCCGTGCCATCCTTCTGGAAATGCAGGTCCAGCACCTTGCCCGAATCCTTGTGCAGGTAGGGCGAACTATAGGTGTTCTCGAAACCGAGCGCCTTCAATTGCTCCAGCAAGGCCAGCGGCGGATGGTCGGGATCGGTGGCAAGAAAAATGCCGAAGGTCTTGCCTGGCGGCTTGGCGGCGATGTCGACCTCGTAGATGCCGGGGGCCTTGCTAACGGACGTACTCTTTAAAAATAACATGCAACACTCCCTGCGCGGAATGTCCCGCGCCTGAAACGGGCGGCAAGACAGGGGGCGATGCGCAATGATTCCCCTCATCAAATCTTATTGCTAATTTGCATCTTTGTCGACAAATCGGCACTTTTATTTGGTAAGTCGTGGTTATCTTGTCGCGTTCGCCAGCATAAATTGTCAATAAAACCAGTTATCATTGCGCCAATATCCGCCCTGCTGCATACTTTTAGCTTGCCTCACCATGGCCTTCCCGCCTGCCACTACCTCGTCTCCATGCGTCTTCTGTCGATCAAATACCGCCTGCTCATCCTCCTGACCCTGATCCTGGGGGCGGGCTTCATGGCCACCAGCCTGGCCAGCTACCTGGCTTCGCGCCAGGCCATCGAGCACGGCATCGCCGACCAGACCTTGCCGCTGACGGGCGACAATATTTACTCGGAAATCCAGAAGGACATGCTGCGCCCCGTCTTCATCTCCTCGCTGATGGCGCACGACACCTTCGTGCGCGACTGGATACTGGCCGGCGAAAACAAGCCGGAACAGATCGTGCGCTACCTGGCCGAAGTCAAGAAGAAGTACGGCGCCATCACCAGCTTTCTCGTCTCGGACAAGAGCAGCAAATATTATTACGCGGAAGGCACCTTGAAATCCGTCAGTCCGCAAGCGACGCGCGACATCTGGTACTACCGCGTGCGCGCCATGGACAAGACCGACTATGAAACGAATGTCGACGTGGACATGGCCAACCGCGACAGCATGACCATCTTCATCAACCACCGCGTGGTCGATTACGATGGCCAGTTCATCGGCGCCACCGGCATCGGCCTGACCCTGGCCACCATGAGCCACATCATCGACCGCTACCAGGCGCGCTTCCACCGCAACATCTATTTTGTCGATGCCGCCGGCTCCCTGGTGCTGGCAGGCAAGAGCGTGCGCAACGGGCACGGCAACATCCGCAGCCTGCCCGGCGTGAACGCCATTGCCGAGCAGATCATCAACCACCGCAGCGAGCCGACGCATCTGTCGTACCAGCTGGGCCGCGCGCAAATCCTCGTCAACTCGCGTTTCATTCCCGAACTGGGCTGGTACCTGGTGGTCGAACAAAACGTCAGCGACGAAGTCCAGTCGCTGCAGCGCGTGTTCATCTTCAACCTGGCCATCAGCTTTGGCGTCACCCTGCTGGTACTGCTGCTGACCCTGCTGACGGTGAACCGCTACCAGCGCCGCATCGAGCGCATCGCCTCGACGGATGCGCTGACCGGGCTATTGAACCGCCAGTCGCTGGAATTGCTGTTCCAGCGCGCGATGTTATTGTCCAAACGCAATGAGCAGCCGATGTCGGCCATCCTCTTCGACATCGATTTCTTCAAGCGCGTCAACGATACCCACGGCCACCTGTGGGGCGACAAGGTCATCCGTGGCGTGGCGGACGTGGCGCGCGCCACCGTGCGCGAAAGCGACGTCATCACGCGCTGGGGCGGCGAGGAATACCTGGTGCTGCTGAATGACTGCAGCCTGGCCAAAGCGGCGGAAGTGGCGGAAAACCTGCGCGCGGCCGTCGAGCGGCACGATTTCGGCCTGCCCGAACCGCGCGTCCCCGTGACGATCAGCCTGGGCGTGACCGAGTACCGGCCGGAGGAAAGCGAATCGGCCTTCTTTTCGCGCGCCGACAGCGCCTTGTACCAGGCCAAGGAGCAGGGCCGCAACCGCCTGCACACCGCTTAAAGCGCAGACTTGCGCCGGGCCAGGTCCTGCGTGGGCGCCACCAGCGCCCGGTACAACTCGCCCGTGGCCGCATCCCAGCTTTGCACGGCCAGCTGCTGACGTTGCACGGTGGCCGAATCGCCGCGCGCGATGGGGCCGGACAGCGCGGGCGCGGCCCCCAGGCGAAACACGTTCGCCACCGCTTCCGTCACCAGCGGCTGCGCCAGTTCGCGCGCCACCGGTTCGGGAATGCCGGCCGCCTGGTAGGCGCGCAAGGCCGCGTCGAGCACCGTCACCAGGTAATTGCTGGCGAAGACGGCAGCGGCGTGATACAGGGTCTTGGCGGCCGGATCGATGGGCACGGGGCGCGCGCCGATGGCGATCAAGGCCGGCGTGAGGAAAACCAGCGCCAGCGGGTCGCCTTCCACGCCGCAAAACGTGCCGTCGAAGGTGGCGGCCACCTGCTGCGGGTCGGCAAAGCTGCGGATCGGGTGGGCGCTGGCGACAAAGGCACCGGCCTGCGTGGCCGCCAGCAGCACGTTCGAGGCCAGCGCACCGCTGCAGTGAAACACGATGGCGCCCGCCTGGCGCCCCTCGGCCACCAGCGCCGCGCAGGCCGGGCCGATCTGGTCGTCCGACACGGCCAGCATGGTGACGTCGGCGTGGCGCAAGGCCGCATAACTGTCGACGGGGGTGCCGGCGCCGATAAAGTCCACGGCCGTCTGCGCCGACGCCATCGAGCGCGTCAGCACATCCTGCACCGCAATCCCGTCCACGCCGGCGAACAGACGGCCCAGCACCTTGCCCACGTGGCCGGCGCCGATGATATTCAATGTCACGTTCATGATGATTGTCTAAAAGCTCGATCCCGGCTGGCGCAAAAATTCCACTTCTTCCGGGGTCGAGGGGCGACCGAGGATGGCGTTGCGGTGCGGGAAGCGGCCGAAGCGGGCGATCACTTCCTGGTGGCGCTCGGCGTAGTCGAGCATGCTGTCAAAACCGGGCTGCGCCTGCGACAAGCGCTGGAACAGCTCGACGGCGCGCGCCTGCATGGCCAGGTCTTCCGCGTGTTCGAACGGTAAATACACGAAGGCGCGCAGCATCGGCGGCAGCTGCTGGTCCAGCCCCTGCTGCGTCATGGCGACGGCCAGCGCCAGCGCCCAGGCGTCGCCGGCAAAGGCGCGCGGCGTGCCGCGGTACACATTGCGCGTAAACTGATCGAGCACGATGAGGCGCGCCAGCGCGCCGTGCGGCGTCGCATCCCATTCACCCAAGCCGCCGGCTATGGCGGCATCGATCAGCGCGCCGAAACGCGCGCGTATCAGCAAATCGAAACCGTCATCCTTGCGGAACCATTCCATGCGCGCCTGGCCGTGGCCGGGGTGATCCGGCGGCAGGAACCAGAAATCGAGTACTTTTTGAGCCTGGGGGTCCATGTCCATCCTTTTCAGTTGCGTGCATGCGACAGCTGGAAGCCGGCGATGCCGTCGAAGGCGGCCAGTTCGGCCGACATGGCCGACAGGCTGGCGCCCGTGTTCTTGCCATGCGCGATGGCGACAAAGCGCCATTCCTGCATGCCGTCCGTGCTGCCGATGGTCAGCGAGCCGCCGGCGATGTCGTAGCCGCGCTTGGCGGCCATGCGCCGCAGCGCATCCTCGCGCGGAATGAAGCCTTGCTTGAAGCGCATGGTGATGGCCACCGCGTGGCGCGACGGCAGCCAGTTCTCCAATTTTGACAGAAAAATCATCGCCATCGCGCACAGAAAGGCCAGGCCCATGGCCGACAGATAAAAGCCGATGCCCACCATGATGCCGATCACGGACGAAGCCCAGATCGAGGCGGCCGTCGTCAGGCCGCTGATATTGAAGCCCTCGCGCATGATGACGCCGGCGCCCAGAAAACCCACGCCCGTGACGATGCCCTGGATGACGCGCGTGGGATCGCTGCCGACGATGGCGCCATGGCCGCCGTACCAGAACTCGGGATAGCCGCCCAGCACGGTCAGCGCGGCCGAGGCCATGCACACGAGGCTGTAGGTGCGCATGCCGGCCGCGCGCCCGTGATACGAACGCTCATACCCCACCAGCAAGCCCAGCAGCAGCGCGCCCAGCAGGTTCAGCAGGATTACGCCATTCGTCGCCAGCTCGGCCGGCGACCAGTAGGCGCGCAGGAAGTCGATGGTCGGCATTTAATCCTGGGGTTTTTTGGTCAGCTGCTTTTCAAACGCCACGTCGAGCTTGCTGACGCGGCGCGCCTTTTGCGGTCCCAGGCCATTGACGAAGGCGACGAAGGCGTCGAGTTCCAGCGGCGGGCACAGGGGCGGC
Source organism: Janthinobacterium sp. FW305-128 (assembly GCF_020858135.1). Taxonomy (NCBI): domain Bacteria; kingdom Pseudomonadati; phylum Pseudomonadota; class Betaproteobacteria; order Burkholderiales; family Oxalobacteraceae; genus Janthinobacterium; species Janthinobacterium sp. FW305-128. The sequence continues at coordinate 208,569 of NZ_JACYMK010000004.1, forward strand.
AAGCCGGGGCCTTCCGTGAGGAAGAACAGTTCATCGCCCGTGCGCGCCATCGTGTAGAGGCGGTTGCCGGTGCGTTCCTTGAGCCGCTCGATGGCGGACGTGGCGCGGGTCGAACGCATCAGATGGCTCCCGTGCGCTGTTCCAGCCACGCCAGCGCAGGCGCATCGGCCGGCGCCGCAAGGTGCGGCGCCAGGCGCGCACGCACGGTGGCGTGATAGTCGTTGAGCCAGGCCGCCTCGTCGTCGCGCAACAGCGAGCGTTCCACGCAGCGCGTGTCGATCGGGCACAGGGTCAATGTCTCGAAGCGCAGGAATTCGCCGAAGGGCGTCGTCCCTGCGGGAATGTTGAGCACCAGGTTCTCGATGCGGATGCCCCACTGGCCGGGACGGTAGATCCCCGGCTCGATGGAGGTGATCATGCCCGGTTCCATCGCCGTCTGCGGCTCCGGCATGGCGGACTGCGAAATCGATTGCGGCCCTTCGTGCACGTTCAGGAAGAAACCCACGCCATGGCCCGTGCCGTGGCCAAAGTCGATGCCTTCGGCCCACAGGGGCGCGCGGGCAATCGAGTCGAGCATGGGCGACTTCACGCCGCGCGGAAACTGCGCGCGCGACAGGGCGATCATGCTGCGCAAGACGAGGGTGAAATCGCGCCGGTGTTCTGCCGTGATCGTGCCGACGGGGACCACGCGCGTGATGTCCGTGGTGCCGCCCCAATACTGGCCGCCCGAGTCGATCAGCAGCAGGCCGTCGCCTTCGATGGTGGCCTCGCTGCCCGCATGGGCGTGGTAATGCATGATGGCGCCATGCGCATTGAAGCCGGCGATGGTGCCGAAACTGGGGCTGACAAAACCGGCGCGGCGGGCGCGGGCGGCCGTCAGGTGTTCGTCGACACCGATTTCCGTCAATGGCGCGCGTTGCGGGTCGGCCAGGGTGGCGTCCAACCAGCTGAAAAATTCGCACAGGGCGGCGCCGTCCTGCTCCATGGCGGCGCGCACGTGCGCCGCTTCAGCGTCCGTCTTGCGCGACTTGGCCAGGGTGGTCGGGTTGATGGACTCCACCACGCGCACGCCGTCGGCCACGGCCTGGCGCGTGCCGAACGTGATGCGGCGCGGATCGAGCAGCAGGGTGGCGCCGGCCGGCAGGGCGGCCAGCGCGGCGGCCGCGCGGTCATACGCGGCCACGTCCACGCCTTCGCTCTCCAGCGTGGCGCGCAGGGCCGCTGGCAGCTTGCCGTCGGCGACGAACAGGGTGGCGCGCTCGGGGCTCACCAGCGCATGGGCGAGGAAGACGGGGTTGTAGTTGACGTCGGCGCCGCGCAGGTTGAACAAATACGCGATATCGTCGAGGGTGGAAATGACGTGGTGGCTGGCGCCGTGCGCCGCCATGCCGGCACGCAGGGCCGCCAATTTTTCCATGCGCGACAGCGTTGGATACGCGGCCGCATGCTCGTACACCGGCGCGGCGGGCATGGCCGGACGATCCGGCCAGACGGCTTGCAGCACATCGGTATCCGTGCGCAGGGTCACTTGCGCGCCCAGCGCCTGCTGCAGCAGGCGCGCATTGGCCAGGCCCAGCACGGCGCCGTCGACGGCCACCGTCTGCCCCGGCCGCATGGTCTCGCCCAGCCAGTCGATATACAGCACGCTGGCGCCGGACGGGATTTTCTTCAGGACGATGCCGCTGCCGGCCAGTTCGTCTTCCGCCTGCTCCCAGTAGCGGCCATCGGTCCACACGCCGGCGAAATCCTGCGTCACCACCAGGGTGCCGACGGAACCCGTAAAACCCGACAGCCACTCGCGGCCCTGCCAGCGGGCCGGCAGGTACTCGGACAAATGCGGGTCGGCCGATGGCACGATCAGGGCATCGATGTGCTGCGCGCGCATGGCGCCGCGCAGCTGCGACAAACGGGAGGCGGGAGTGGATTGGTCTGGTGTCTGCATGGGAGCGAAAATGGAGCGGTGCTGGGAAGCGTCTATGATACCGCGATTAGCAGCCGGGTTGCACTCGCTGCAACGCCAGCAGCGCCCCGGCGGCGGCGGCGATTTTTTCCAGCAGCGCCTCGTCGTAGGGCAGCCACGGCACGGCGCCCAGCTTGTTCCCCTGCGCTACCGCCTCGATCACCGCCTCGGCGCCATCCTTCGTGACCCTGCCGGTGGTCAGGTGGATCGCATGCCGGCCCACCATCAGGTGGCGCGCTTCGAGCGTCATCCGGCCATCCTCGATCTGGTCCGCGAATACCTGTTCCAGCACGGCGCGCCGCATGCCCGCCATCGGCCCCGGTGCCAGGTTGGCCAGGTAAAACAGGCGCTGTTCGCGCTCCACGCTTTGCTCTTCCTCCACCAGCGCCAAGGCGCTGACGCTGACCAGCAGGTCCACCGCGCGGCACGCTTCCGAATACGCCACCGGCGCCATCGGCATCATCTGCGCGGGCGCCAGCCCGTTTGACGTGCAGGCGCCGCCCGCCCCCGGATACACGTGTCCCTCGATGCGCAGCGACACGCGCCAGGCACCGAACTGGCGCGACAGGCCTTCATCGTGGTCCAGGTGCCAGCCTTCGCGGCGCGCCAGTCCCAGCAAGGTGGGCAGCGACAGCTGGTAGCCGGCAAATGGGGCGCCGCCGTCGCCGGGCGGTGCATATATTTCGCGATAAACCTGGCGCAGCGGCTGGCGCAGGCGCCGCCGCGCGAGCAGCGCTTGCCAGGCGGCGCGCTCTTCCCCGCTGCCATGCAAGGGGTGCCACAGGCCGATCTCGCCTTGCTCCGGCACATCCACCGGCTGCCCCTGCGCGTCGATGGCGCCCTTCCCGTCGAGCATGAAGGCCAGCCCATCGCCCGTGCGCCAGACCAGCGCGCGCGCCACCGCGTCGATATCGGCATCGTCGCGCAGGCCACGCCATTGGTCCAGGCCAAACCACACCTCGCTGGCGTAGCCCGCTTCCAGGCGGCGCGCCAGCATAGTCTGGCGCCGCTTGCCCATGGGACCCGGCATGCCGATCCTCCAGGCGATATCGGGCCGTTCGGCCAGCGCCCGTTCGGCCGGTTTCAGATTGCGTTCCAGTTTCTTGCGGATGCCCGCATGGCGCACCTGGGCCAGCGCCGCGCGCAGGGCTTGCAGGCTTTCGGGCGTGGGAATGGTTTCCACCGCATGGCCCAGCGCCATCGCCAGCGATTGCGACGGCGCGCTTTTGGCCGCGCCAGGCGCCACGCATGCCAACGGCAGCAGGACGGTAATCACGGGCCTGAACCAGGCATCGTCGCGATAGGACGCCACCCGCGCGGCGCGCGCCAGCACCGGAGAATCTGCCGTGGCAAAGGCGGCATCGGCAGCATACGGCACGCTGCCGTCATGGATGGCGGCGATATGGCGCGCCGCCTGCTCCAGTATCGTGCGCGCAAAATCGACATACACCGCATCGTCGGCCAGCACGTCGGCGGGATCGGCCTCGCCGATGCTGTCGCGGTTCCAGTGGCCGCTGTAGCGCGAGCCGGCCAGCGCCAGCAGCGACGTTTTCGCCAGCTGCGGCAGCACGGTGAGTTCCTGCAAGGTCAAGGGCATCGGGTAGCGCGCATGACGCTCATCCATCATCTGCCCGAACTGGGTTAGGGCGTCGCCGCCGGCCAGCTGCGCCAGCAGCCAGGCGGCAAAATGCTGTTCGCCCCAATGCTTCGGTTCATCGAGGATGCGCAGCGCCAGCTGCGCGCTGCCTTCCGGTGGCGCGCCGCGCAGGCAAGCCACGCAGCCGATTGCGTAGTCCCAGTCGTGCACGCGGGCCGCGTCCAGCGCATCGAGGAACATCTCGCCTGCCAGCGCCGGTGCCAGGTTCATGCTGCTCGCTTGCGCCAATAGCGCCAGCGCCAGTTCGCGCCGAGCATAATCGTCATGGCCGAAGCCCGCCGCGCGGTGCAGCGCACCCCAGACGGCGCCCAGTTCTTCCGGTGTCCAGTCGCTGAAATCGACCGGCGGCCCCGCGAAACGCGCATGGTCGACGGCAGCGCCCTCGAGGCGTGCACGCAGCGCTGCGGCACGGCTGGAGATCTCAGTCTCCATCATCGGCCTCGTAGCGGCGCAAGCCTTCCAGGTCCAGCACGCGGATGCCGCCGTAATCGAGGCGCAATAAACCCTTTTTTTCCAGCACCTGCAAGGCCTGGTTGGCGCGCTGGCGCGAGGAACCGGACAGCAGGCCGATTTCTTCCTGCGACAGCTGCACCAGGGTGTCCACGCTCGGGTACAGGTGCGAGTGGAACATCGAGGCCAGGCAGCGCGCCACGCGCGTGTTCAGGTCGAGCAGGCGCTCGTTTTCCATCATGCCGATGAACTGGCCCAGGCGCTCGTTGAGCTGCATCAGCAGAAAGCGCGTGAATGGCAGGCTCGTTTCCAGCAGCCAGTGGAAGGTGGTGGCGGGCAGGCGCGCCACGCGCGTATCGCGCACGGCGATGGTGTCGTATTTGCGCATCTCGCGCTTGAGCAGCGAACCTTCGCCAAACCAGCTGCCCGGTGACAAGCCCGTAAACGTCATGGCCTTGCCGGAAGCGGAAAAATTATTCATCTTGACCATGCCGCTGATGACGCCGATCCAGTTGTCCACCGGCTCGCCCTTGCGGCAGACAAAGCCGCCTTTCGGCACGAAGGTTTCGAACACATCCGCCTCGACCCGGGCCATTTGCACGGGGTCGAGCAGCTGCGCCCAGTGGGCCGCGCGCACGGCATCCTTGAGGCTGATATCAGGATTGATCATTGTGCGATGCACCATCGAAAAGTGGGTAAATGTCCCCGAAAAGACAACTCGGCAAACTAACGCAGGCTACTATCATTGCACAAACGCCTTACACATAAAAAACACAGAGCGCCATCCAACGAGGTGGGGCCTGAGACAAGCAACAGGGAGACACTGGTGCAAACGCATACCACAGCAGCAATGCCGACTTTTCCGCGGCGCTTATTGCAACACGGGACAGTACGATCCGACAAGCCCGCATTTCGCGAAAAACACCTGGGCATCTGGCAAACCTGGACCTGGTCCGAGGTGAACGAGGAAGTGCGCGCGCTGGCCTGCGGCCTGGCCGCCGTCGGCTTCCGGCGCGGCATGAATCTGGCCATCATCGGCGACAACCGTCCCCGCCTGTACTGGGCCATGCTGGCCGCGCAAAGCCTGGGCGGCGTGCCCGTGCCGCTGTACCAGGACGCGCCGGCCGCCGACATGGCCTACGTGCTGCAGGATGCGGAAATCCGCTACGCCATCGTCGAAGACCAGGAGCAGGTCGACAAGCTGCTCGAGCTCAAGGCCCTGTATCCGCACGTCGCCCACATCGCCTATGACGATGAACGCGGCATGCGCCATTACCGCCAGCCGGAGCTGACGTCCTTTGCCGCCCTGCAGGTGCTGGGCCGCGCCTACGACCGCGAACACCCGGGCTTTTTCGACGCCGCCGTGGCAGCGGGCCAGGGCAGCGACTCGGCCGTGATCTTGTACACCTCGGGTACCACGGGCAAGCCGAAGGGCGTGTGCCAGAGCCATACGGCGCTGCTGGCAGCCGGCGAAGGCGGCGTCGCCTTCGACCAGCTCACCGACAATGAAGACATCCTGTCCTACCTGCCCATGGCGTGGGTCGGCGACTGCCTGTTTTCGCTGGCGCAGGCCATGGTGGCCGGCTTTACCGTCAACTGCCCCGAATCGGGCGACACGGTGATGATCGACATGCGCGAAATCGGCCCCACCTGCTACTTTGCGCCGCCGCGCGTGTTCGAAAACATGCTCACCAGCGTGATGATACGCATGGAAGACGCGAGCAGCATCAAGCGCCGCATGTTCAGCCATTTCATGGACGTGGCCAAGCGCTGCGGCGCGCAGATTTTGGACGGCAAACCAGTCTCGCTGACGGACCGTCTCAGCTACAAGCTGGGCGAGCTGCTCGTCTACGGCCCCCTGAAAAACGTGCTGGGACTGTCGCGCGTGCGCGTCGCCTACACGGCCGGTGCCGCCATCGGCCCCGACCTGTTCCGCTTCTACCGCTCGATCGGCGTCAACCTCAAGCAGCTGTACGGCTCCACCGAAACCTGCGCCTATGTGTGTTTGCAACCGGACGGCAATATCAAGTTCGACAGCGTCGGACTGCCGGCGCCAGGCGTGGAAGTCAGGCTGGCGGCCAATGGCGAAGTGCTGGTCAAGTCGCCCGCCACCATGAGCGGCTACTTCAAGCGTCCCGACGCCACGGCCGAAGTGATCGACAACGACGGCTACTTCCACACGGGCGACGCGGGCGTGTTCGACAGCGAAGGCCATTTGAAAATCATCGACCGCGCGGCCGACGTGGGCAAGATGAATTGCGGCGCCATGTTCGCCCCCAACTACATCGAGAACAAGCTCAAGTTCTTCCCCTTCATCAAGGAAGTGGTGGCCTTCGGCCATGCGCGCGACCAGGTGTGCGCCTTCATCAACATCGACATCGAAGCGGTGGGCAACTGGTCCGAGCGGCGCGGCATCGCCTACTCCGGCTACACGGACCTGGCGGGGCGCGCCGAAACCTATGGCCTGATCCGCGACTGCATCGAGCAGGTCAACGCGGAACTGGCGGCCGACCCCTTGATGGACCGCACGCAGGTGCACCGCTTCCTCGTGCTGCACAAGGAACTCGATCCGGACGACGACGAACTGACGCGCACGCGCAAGGTGCGCCGCAAATTCATCGCCGAAAAATACGCGGTGCTGATCTCCGCCCTGTACGAGGGCAAGGCAACGCAATACATCGAGACCCAGGTGAAATTCGAGGATGGTCGCCTTGGCTCGACCAGCGCCAACCTGCAGATCTGGGACAGCAAAACGTACCGGCCCCAGGGCCTGGCCGCATGATGGAGCACAGCACGATGCAAATGAACGAACCCGACGCCCATTTCGGCACGGCCCGCAAGACGGGCCCCGTGATCCTCGACCTGAAGAACATCTCGCTGTCGTTCGGCGGCGTGAAAGCGCTGACCGACATCTCGTTCGACGTGAAGCAGCATGAAATCCGCGCCATCATCGGTCCGAACGGCGCGGGTAAAAGCTCGATGCTGAACGTGATCAATGGCGTGTACCGCCCACAGCAGGGCGAGATCATCTACCGCGGCGAGCACCGGCGCGGCATGGATTGCTACGCGGCCGCCAAGTCCGGCATCGCGCGCACCTTCCAGAACATCGCCCTGTTCAAGGGCATGACGGTGCTGGACAACATCATGACGGGGCGCAACCTCAAAATGAAGTCGAATTTCCTGCTGCAGGCCCTGTACTTGGGACCCGCGCGGCGCGAGGAAATCGAGCACCGCAAGAAGGCCGAGGAGATCATCGACTTCCTGGAAATCCAGGCCATCCGCAAGACGCCCGTGGGGCGCCTGCCCTACGGCTTGCAAAAGCGCGTGGAGCTGGGCCGCGCGCTGGTGGCCGAACCGGAAATTTTGCTGCTCGATGAACCGATGGCCGGCATGAACGTAGAAGAAAAGCAGGACATGTGCCGCTTCATCCTCGACGTCAACGACCAGCTGGGCACGACCATCGTGCTGATCGAGCACGACATGGGCGTGGTGATGGATATCTCCGACCGCGTGGTGGTGCTCGACTACGGCAAGAAGATCGGCGACGGCACGCCCGACGAGGTGCGCAGCAACCAGGACGTGATCAATGCCTATCTCGGCGTGGCGCACTAGACAAGGAATAACAATGAATATCAATTTTTTCTTTGAAGTGCTGATCGGCGGCCTGCTGTCGGGCGTCATGTATGCGCTGGTGGCGATCGGTTTCGTCCTGATCTACAAGGCCTCGGGCGTATTCAACTTCGCGCAGGGCGCGATGGTGTTCTTCGCCGCCCTCACCTGCGTCGGCATCATGGACAAGTTCGGCCTGTCCTTGTGGCTGGCCATCCCGCTGACGATGGTGACGATGATCGTGCTGGGCATGGCGATTGAAAGGGTGGTCTTGCGGCCCCTCGTCAACCAGCCCGAAATCACGCTCTTCATGGCCACCATCGGCCTGACCTTTTTCATCGAGGGCCTGGCGCAGCTGATGTGGGGCTCGCAGGTGCACAAGCTGGACCTGCCCATCGAAGACGTGCCGATGCCCTTCCTGATGGACCATTTCAATATCATCATCTCGCAGTTCGACATGGTGGCGGCCGGCATCTGCGCGCTGCTGGTGATTTGCCTGGCCTTGCTGTTCTCGAAGACCAAGGTGGGCCGCGCCCTGCGCGCCGTCGCCGACGATCACCAGGCGGCGCTGGCGGTCGGCATTCCGCTGCAGCGCATCTGGGCCGTGGTGTGGGGCGTGGCGGGCCTGGTGGCGATGGTGGCCGGCTTGCTGTGGGGCGCGCGCAACGGGGTGCAGTTCGCCCTCACCTTCATCGCCCTGAAAGCGCTGCCCGTGCTGATCCTCGGTGGCTTTACGTCGGTGCCGGGCGCCATCGTCGGCGGCCTGATCATTGGCGCGTCGGAAAAGCTGGCCGAAGTCTACCTCGGCCCCATGGTGGGCGGCGGCATCGAAGGCTGGTTCCCGTATGTGCTGGCGCTGCTGTTCCTGCTCGTGCGCCCGGAAGGCCTGTTCGGCGAGAAGATCATCCGTCGAATATAAGGCCCCAAGAGCATCGTAGGTCGGATTAGCCGAAGGCGTAATCCGACAAACACCCCAACAGTGAGCAAAGGACACGCCATGATTTACCGTGAAGCAGGACAATTCAAGACCAGCTACCAGGCTGACAACCAGATTTTCCCGATCCGGCAAGACCGCCTGGCGCTGACGGCCACACTGCTCGTTGCCGTCTTCCTCCTGCCGTATTTCGCCTCGCCGTACATGCTGTCGGCGATCCTGATCCCCTTCCTGATCTTCGCCCTGGCGGCATTGGGCCTGAACATCCTGACCGGTTACGCGGGCCAGCTGTCGCTGGGCACGGCCGCCTTCATGGCCGTGGGCGCGTTTGCCTCGTATAACTTCATGGCGCGCCTGCCCGGATTGCCGCTGCTCGTGTCGTTCATCCTGGGCGGCCTGTGCGCGGCCATGGTGGGCATCGCCTTCGGCCTGCCCTCCCTGCGCATCCGCGGCTTTTACCTGGCCGCCTCCACCCTGGCGACGCAGTTCTTCGTTGTCTGGTGCCTGACCAAGATACCGTATCTGACCAACTACAGCTCCTCGGGCGTGATCACGGTGCAGAAGATGACCATCCTCGGCTACCAGTTCGACACGCCGCAAAGCAAATACCTGCTGGTGCTGGCCATCGTGGCCGGCATGGCGCTGCTGGCCAAGAACATGATCCGCTCGAACGTGGGCCGCTCGTGGATGGCCGTGCGCGACATGGACATGGCGGCCGAAGTGATCGGTTTTCGCCTGATGCGCACCAAGCTGCTGGCGTTTGCCGTCAGCTCGTTCTACTGCGGCGTGGCCGGCGCCCTGTATGCGTACGCCTACCTGGGCACGGTGGAGCCGGAAGCGTACAACCTGGACCTGTCCTTCCGCATCCTGTTCATGATCATCATCGGCGGTGTCGGTTCGATCCTCGGCTCCTTCCTCGGCGCGGCCTTCATCGTGCTGCTGCCCGTCTTCCTGAACACCATCGCGCATGGCCTGGCATTGCCGACCAGCGTGGCCTCGAACCTGGAACTGATGGTGTTCGGCGCGCTGATCATCTTCTTCCTGATCGTCGAGCCGCACGGCCTGGCCAGGCTGTGGCAGATTGCGAAGGAAAAGTTGCGACTCTGGCCCTTCCCCCATTAAGTTTTTGCAGTCGATGTCGGTTCACTTGAATACCAAATAAAACAAGAGGAGACACACAATGAAACACATCAAATCGCTCATGCTGGCCGCCGCCATCGCCAGTGCCGCACTCACCATGGCCGGCAGCGCCCAGGCGCAGGACAAGGAACAGTACATCGCCCTGCCCTCCTACCGCGTGGGTCCGTACGCGGCCGGCGGTTCCGGTTTCTACGGCGGCATCATCGATTACTTCAACCTGGTCAACCAGGCCGGCGGCGTCAATGGCGTCAAGATCAGCTGGGAAGAATGCGAAACCGAATACAACCCGTCGCGCGGCGTCGAATGCTATGAACGCCTGAAAACCAAGCAGGGCGGCGCCACCCTGGTCGAAACCCTGTCGACGGGCGTCGCCTACGGCATCCTCGACCGCGTGGCGCAGGACAAGATCCCCATGACGATGATCGGCTACGGCCGCTCGGATGCCGCCAACGGCAAGGTCTTCCCGTATGTATATCCGCTGATCTCCAGCTACTGGAGCCAGGCCGCCGCCATGATCAAGTATTTGGGCGACAAGGATGGCGGCATGGACAAGCTGAAAGGCAAGAAGATCGTCCACCTGTACCACGATTCGGCCTTCGGCAAGGAGCCGCTGCCCGTGCTCGAAGCGCTGTCGAAACAGTACGGCTTCGAGCTGATCAAGATTCCCGTCGCGCCGCCCGGCAGCGAACAGCAATCGCAATGGCTGCAAATCCGCCAGGCCAAGCCGGACCACGTGATCCTGTGGGGCTGGGGCGTGATGAACTCCGTGGCCATCAAGACGGCGCAGCGCAACGGCTTCCCGCGCGACAAAATGCTGGGCGTCTGGTGGGCCGGCTCCGAGGAAGACACGATTCCATCGGGCGACGCGGCCAAGGGCTATACGGCGATGACGTTCAATACGCCGGGCAACTACCCCGTGCTCGACGACATCCGCAAAAAACTCTACGCCACCGGCAAGGGCAACCTGTCGGACCAGTCGCGCATCGGCTCCGTCTACCACATGCGCGGCGTGACGGCCGGCATCCTGTGGGTCGAAGCGATCCGCACGGCGCAGGAAAAATTCGGCAAGGGCAAGCCGATCACGGGCGAGCAGATGCGCTGGGGCCTGGAAAACCTGAACGTCGACGATGCGCGCCAGAAGGCCGTGGGCGCGCTGGGCATGTTCCCCACCGTGAAAACCAGCTGCGACGACCATGAAGGCTCGGGCGCCGTGAAGGTGCAGCAGTGGGATGGCAAGAAGTGGACCGCCATCACGCCGAAATGGATCGTCGGCGACAAGGCCCTGGTACGCAAGCTGGTCGAGGAATCGTCCGGCAAGTACGCCGAAGAGAAAAAGATCACGCCGGCGTGCATGAAGTAAGCGGCTCTCGACGTGGCGTCGGGTTACGCGCTACGCGCTAACCCGACCTACGCCGGCCAACGCCGCATTCACGTAGGTCGGATTAGCGTAGCGTAATCCGACAGCATCGCCAACACATATGAAAACGAAGCAGCCATGACACCCACTGCCACGCAAACACCAGACACCGCGCCGCCCTACCTGTCGGTCAACAATATCGAAGTCATCTACGACCATGTGATCCTGGTCCTGAAGGGCGTGTCGCTGCAAGTCCCGCAAGGCAAGATCGTGGCGCTGCTGGGCGCCAACGGCGCCGGCAAGTCGACCACCCTGAAAACCATCTCGACCCTGCTGCGCGGCGAACGCGGCGACGTCACCAAGGGCGAAGTCCAGTTCAAGGGCGAGCGCGTGGATCAATTGACGCCGAATGAGCTGGTCAAGCGGGGCCTGTCGCAAGTGATGGAGGGCCGCCACTGTTTCGGCCACCTCACCATCGAGGAAAACCTGCTGACGGGCGCCTACACGCGCAGCCTGTCGCGCGGCGAACTGAAAGACGCGCTGGACAAGGTCTACCACTACTTTCCGCGCCTGAAAACGCGGCGCAGTAGCCAGGCCGGCTATACCTCGGGCGGCGAGCAGCAGATGTGCGCCATCGGCCGCGCGCTGATGGCCAAGCCGTCGATGATCTTACTGGACGAGCCCTCGATGGGCATCGCGCCGCAGATCGTCGAAGAGATCTTCGGCATCGTCAAGGATTTGAATCACAAGGAAAACGTGTCTTTCCTGCTGGCCGAGCAGAACACCAACGTGGCGCTGCGCTACGCGGACTTCGGCTACATCCTGGAAAACGGCCGCGTCGTGATGGAAGGGCAAGCGCAGGAACTGGCCAGCAACGAAGACGTCAAAGAGTTTTACCTGGGCGTGTCCAGCGCCGGGCGCAAGAGCTTCCGCGACATGAAGTTCTACCGCCGCCGCAAGCGCTGGCTGGCGTGATCCATCAAAAACCTTGGCTGCAACGCGCCCGGCGGTCCTGATGGCCAGGCGTGCGAATCAACATGCAATGACAATTGGAGAATGACTGACATGACCGATACGCTCGACAGTCTGGAAGCACGCGCCCCCGAAGCGCGCGAACGCGAATTGATGGCCGGCCTGCCGCAGCTGATCGCGCGCGCGCAACAGGCGCCGGGCTGGGCCCGCATCCTCGACGGCGTCGATGCGGCCGGCATCACCAGCCGCGCCGCGCTGGCGCAGCTGCCCGTGACGCGCAAGTCCGACCTCAAGCAATTGCAGCACGCGCAGCTGCCGTTCGGCGGCTTGAACACGACACCGAAAAACGCCCTGTCGCGCGTGTTCGTCTCGCCCGGTCCCATCTTCGATCCGGAAGGCCGCGGCCCCGACTGGTGGCGCTTTGCGCGCCCCATGTATGCGGCCGGCGTGCGCGCCGGCGGCCTGCTGCAGAACTGTTTTTCGTATCACTTCACGCCGGCCGCCTTCATGGTCGAAGGAGGTGCCGCGCGCATCGGCTGCACCGTCATCCCGGCCGGCATCGGCCAGACGGAAATGCAGGTGCAGGCGATGGCCGACCTGAAGCCGGACACGTATATCGGCACGCCGTCGTTCCTGAAACTGATCATCGAAAAAGCGCGCGAAATGGGCGCCGACATCAGCAGCGTCACCAAGGCCGTGATGGGCGCGGAAGCGCTGCCCGAATCCTTGCGCAGCTGGTTTGCCGAGAACGGCGTGCCGCACGTGTTCCAGACCTATGCCTCGGCCGATATCGGCAGCATCGCCTATGAAACGGCCAGCCATGGCAAGCTCAATCCCGGCATGGTCGTCGACGAGAACGTGCTGCTCGAGATCGTCCATCCGGGCAGCGGCATTCCCGTCGCGCCGGGCGAGGTGGGCGAAGTCGTCGTCACCGTCTTCAATGCCGACTACCCGCTAATCCGCTTTGCCACCGGCGATCTGTCGGCCGTGCTGATGGACGCGCCGCAGTCGCCGTGCGGGCGCACGAATACGCGCATCAAAGGCTGGATGGGGCGCGCCGATCAAACCACCAAGGTGCGCGCCATGTTCGTGCATCCGTCGCAGGTGCATGAAATCGCGCGCCGCCACCCGCAAATCAGGAAGGCGCGGCTGGTGGTGTCGGGGCGCATGGCCAACGACGAGATGGCCTTGCATTGCGAAGTCGACGATCCGCATGACGCCAGCGGCGTGGAAGCCATCATCGGTTCGATCCGCGAACTGACCAAGTTGCGCGGCGACGTGGTGCTGGTGGCGGTGGGCAGTCTGGCCCAGGATGGGAAAATCATCGACGACATGCGCGATTACAAATAAGGCCGATTTGCGGGATAATACCGGCATTGACCATCAGCCCCTTTCATCGCCATGCAAGAGTCCATGCAAGAATTTCATCACAACCGTGCCCGTGACCTGATCAAGAACGCGGAACTGCTGTTCGACCAAGATACCGTGCAGGCGTCGATCACGCGCATGGCCGATGTGCTCAACACGCGCTTCAACGCCGAGGATTCGAAAGAGTTCCCGCTGGTGCTGGGCGTGATGGGCGGCGCCGTCGTGTTTACGGGCAGCCTGCTGCCGCAACTGAGCTTCCCGCTCGAATTCGACTACATCCACGTCAGCCGCTACGGCGACGATGACAAGGGTGGCGAAGTGGTGTGGAAAGTCATCCCCCGCTCGAACGTGGCGGGCCGCACCGTCATCGTGCTCGACGATATTCTCGACGAAGGCGAAACCCTGGCGCACGTCAAGCAGCGCTTGCTGGACATGGGCGCCTCCGAAGTCATCCTGGCCGTGTTCGCCGACAAGGCCATCGGCAAGAAAAAGCCCGTACAAGCCGACATCGTTGGCCTGGTGATCCCGAACCGCTTCGTCGTCGGCTTCGGCATGGATGCGTACGGCTACTGGCGCAACCTGCCGGGTTTGTGGGCCATCAAGCCTGAGGATTTGAAACAGGAGTGATTGTGGTGTTGTCGGATTACGGCCTTTGGCCTAATCCGACCTACCAGTGCCCGGTGGCGTAGGTCGGATTAGCGCACCGCGCGTAATCCGACAAACCCACCAGCGTTACAGCTTCAACCGCGCGCGCGCCGCATCGTATTCGGCCTTCAGGCGCGCCACCATCTCTGCCACGCTCGGCACGTCATCCATCAAGCCCACGCCCTGGCCCGCGCCCCAGATGTCGCGCCAGGCCTTGGCGCTGCCGGAGCCGAAATTCATCGCGCTCTTGTCCGCTTCGGGCAAGGCTTCCGGATCGAGCCCGGCCGCTTCGATCGATTTCTTCAGGTAATTGCCGTGCACGCCCGTAAACAGGTTCGTGTAGACGATGTCCGCCGCGGCAGACTCCACGATGGCCTCGCGGTAGCCGTCGCTGACGTTCGATTCCTTGGTCGCCAGCCAGCGCGAGCCGATGTAGGCAAAGTCGGCGCCCATCGCTTGCGCGGCCAGCACGGCGTCGCCCGTGGCGATGGAGCCCGACAGCGCCAGCGGACCGTCGAAGAATTTGCGCACTTCGCCCACCAGCGCGAACGGCGACAGGGTGCCCGCGTGGCCGCCGGCTCCGCTGGCGACCAGGATCAAGCCATCGACGCCCGCTTCCAGCGCCTTTTTCGCGTGGCGGATCGAAATCACGTCATGCAGCACGATGCCGCCATAGCTGTGGATGGCGTCGAGCATTTCCTTGGGCGGCGCGCGCAGCGAGGAAATGATGATGGGGACCCGGTGTTTCACGCACACTTCCACGTCATGCGCGAGGCGGTCGTTCGACTGGTGCACGATCTGGTTGACGGCGATCGGCCCGACTTTTTTATCGGGATGGGCGGCCTGGAAGGCGGCCAGCTCGGCCTGCAGGTCGGTCAGCCACGTGTCGAGCAATTCGGCGGGACGCGCGTTCAGGGCCGGGAAGGAACCGACGATGCCGGCCTTGCACTGCGCCGCGACGAGGGCCGGGCCGCTGGCGATGAACATCGGCGAAGCGATAACGGGTAAGGAGAGGTTTTGCAACGCAACAGGCAATGCCATGGCGGACTCGCTGGAAAGTTGATCGGACGTGAAAGACACACTGAACATTGATTATAGTGCAGAAAAAGTACGATCGTGCTGAATTTATCGCAAGGCCGGTTCAACCCTCGTTGAGCAAGTACTCACCCTCGACCCGCGCCGCTGCCGCCCTGCATAGTTGCGACACGGCCCACTCGGCCAGCGCGGCCGCCTCCTGGCGCAGGAAGCGCCGGTTGGCCTCTTCGAAGACGGGCATGCCGCGCAGCAGGGCCGGTATCCCGGTCAGGGCGATGCGCTGGCGCTCGAGCAGCAAAAATTTCAGCAGCACTTTCACCGCATTCTGCGCATTGCGCACGGGGTCGGACGCCAGGTAATCGAGGCGCGAATACGCACGCTGCAGGGCGCCGGCGGCGTCCTGGAACGGCTGCCCGTGGCCGGGAATGACGACGCGCACGTCCAGGCCGGCGATCAGGTCCAGCGTGGCGCGCGCTTCAGGAAAGCCGGAGCCGCCATCGAGTTCGGGAAAGATCACGCCAAAGCCGTTTTCCCACAGGGCGTCGGCGGAAATCAGGATGCCCTCGCCGGCGCAGTAAAAAATCAGCGAGTGCGGGTCGTGGCCCGGCGCGCCCAGCGCCTGCCAGGCCATGCCGGCCAAAGTCAAGGTGTCGCCGGGCGAGACGGTGGCGTCAAAGCGGAAGCGCGGGCATTGCTGGCCCGTGGCCTGGAAACTGAGGGCATCGACATCCCACGCGCGCACCTTGTCCGCTTCCGCCACGGGAATGGCCGTATGGCAGCCGTATGCGGCTTGCAGCAGCGCGTTGCCGCCGCAATGGTCGGAGTGCAGGTGGGTGTTGAACAGGCGGTCCAGCGGCCGGCCGGCCAGGCTGTGGCGCAGCAGGGCCAGGGTTTGCGGCGCATGCGTGACATAGCCGCTGTCGATCAGGGCCGTGTCATCCTTCCCCTGGAACAGGATGTTGTTCGACGACAGCCAGCCGCGTTCGAACACCTGCATGGCATCGGGAAACAGCGCTGGCGATCGCGGCATGGCTTCCTCAGTAGTCGGGCTCGAAATCGAGCAAAGATTCGCGGCCGGGCAATTCGGCCCACACGGCGCGCTTGAAGTCGTCGTCGGCCTTGCTCCAGGCGATGATCTCGTCGAGCGTGCGCAGGCAGCCTTCGCACAAGCCGCTGTTGCGGTTCATCTTGCACAGGCTGACGCAGGGCGACGGCACCGGCGACGGCAAAGAAAGCGGAACGGCTGGCGGAGGTGGGGGAGCGACCATCATGGAGCGGCATCGGTAAACGTGAAGACTTTCATTATGCCGCGAAACGGCGCCGGCGAGTCGATGACATCGCCCTGCAATGTTTCCGTGAATATATTTTCCAGCGAAACAATGCTCAACAACCGCTGTTCCGGAAATATATTTTTCACACATTCTCACTCTGCGGGTGCCCGTCCTACAACACGATCAGCCCAGATCCTGCTTGACTTGAGTCATTTCAGAACTATACTACCATCCATACAGATGGCAAATGGATGCCACGTGGAGTTTATGGAGAGATATGGCCAAGCAAGACAGCAAGCCCAAAATTGGGGAATCCGAGAAAATCACGATCAACCTCGGCTTGATTGACCTGGGGCAGATCGATCTGCTGGTCCAGGAGGGATTTTATTCCAACCGCACGGATCTGATCCGTACGGCCATCCGCAACCAACTGGGTATCCACGCCGACGTGGTGAAACAAACCGTGGCCCGTAAAAGCCTGGTATTGGGCATGCAGCATTACTCGCGCGCCGACCTGGAAGCGATCCAGGCAGCCGGCCAGCGCCTGCAGATACAGGTGCTGGGACTGGCCAGCATCGCCAGCGACGTTTCGGTGGAACTGGCACTGGCCACCATCGAGTCGATTTTCGTATTAGGTGCCCTGCACGCCAGCACCGTCGTCAAGACGGCGCTCGCAGGGCGAATTCACTAGCGTATTGGTTCGCGGCGATGACCCGGCCGATGCGCGGCACCGTTAAGGATGGTCATGAAACTACCTCTCAACATGTTGGCGCAGATGCGCACAGCGACCCGTAATCTGATGGGCAGCGGCCCCGCCGCCGCCACCGAAGCGATCCAGCAGGCGCTGTCTGCGGCCGGACTGACGCCGCAAGCGGCCGCCACGCAAGCGCCGCCACCGCAGCCGATGCGTGATATTAATCCGCCACCTGCGCCGCCACCTGCACCAGCGCAGGCCCGGGCCGGGCAGCCGCAAGCTGACGCCGCGCCGGAAGCGGCATCGGTGCCGCCCACGCCCGCGCAGGCGGCGCAGGAGTTCGCGCAGGATTTCATGGCGCGCCTGGGCGTGCCGGCCGGCCTGGGCCAGCACAGCTTCGACATGCCCAGCTTCGAGCTGCCGAATTTCCACCCGCCCGGCTTCAACGCGCCGGCCGCCACGCCGGTGGAAATCCCCGCCGGCGCGCAGTTCATCGATGGCGTGTACCGCAACCATGCGGGTACGCGTTCGTACAAGCTGTATATCCCCAGCAGCTACCACGGCCAGGCCATGCCGCTGATCGTCATGCTGCACGGCTGCACGCAAAATCCCGACGATTTCGCCGCCGGCACGCAGATGAATGCGCTGGCCGAAGAAAAGGAGTGTTTTGTCGTCTACCCGGCGCAGACGCAGGGCGCCAACAGTTCGCGCTGCTGGAACTGGTTCAACGCCATCGACCAGCAGCGCGACCAGGGCGAACCGTCGCTGATCGCCGGCATCGCCCAGCAAGTCATCGACGACTACCCGGTCAACGAGCGTGAAGTGTTCGTCGCCGGCCTGTCGGCGGGCGGCGCCATGGCCGTCATCGTCGGCACCCTGTACCCCGACCTGTTTGCCGCCGTCGGCGTGCATTCCGGCCTGCCCTT
Source organism: Janthinobacterium sp. FW305-128 (assembly GCF_020858135.1). Taxonomy (NCBI): domain Bacteria; kingdom Pseudomonadati; phylum Pseudomonadota; class Betaproteobacteria; order Burkholderiales; family Oxalobacteraceae; genus Janthinobacterium; species Janthinobacterium sp. FW305-128. The sequence continues at coordinate 226,587 of NZ_JACYMK010000004.1, forward strand.
CGCCTCGGCGCAGGACTTGCCGTCGGCGCTGGCAGCCATGAAGGGCGGCGCCATGCCCAATGCCCAGCGCAAGGCGCCAGCCGGCGGCGTGCCCATCATCGTTTTCCACGGCGACCGCGACACCACCGTCAACCCGCGCAATGGCGATGAACTGATCGCGCAGGGCGTGCGCAGCCAGGCGGGCGGCAAGGCGGCCAAGGCCGCATCCGTCGACGGCAGCGTGCCGAACGGCCACCGCTACACGCGCACCACGCACAGCCAGGCCGACGGCTCGCCGCTGGGCGAACACTGGGTCATCCACGGCGCCGGCCACGCGTGGTCCGGCGGCAGCGATAACGGCAGTTATACGGACGGCAAAGGGCCGGACGCCAGCCGGGAAATGCTGCGCTTCTTCAAGACCGTCAGCTGATATTCTCGGTGTAGGGCGCGATCTGCCGCTGCTTGTCGGCGATCTCGCATACGCCGTCGGCATAACGGTTGGAGATGGCGATGAACTGGTCCTGGATCTGCAGGAAGGCGTCGACGATCTCGGCGTCGAAGTGCGAACCGCGTCCCTCGACGATGATCTGCACGGCCTGCGCGTGGTCCATGCCCTGCTTGTAGATGCGCCGGCTGATCAGGGCGTCATACACGTCGGCCAGCGCCATCAGGCGCGCCGAAATCGGGATGGCTTCGCCCGCCAAGCCTTGCGGGTAGCCGCTGCCGTCCCATTTTTCATGGTGGCTGTAGGCGATCTCTTTCGCATACTTGAGGAAATCGACTTCGATGCCCAGTTCGTGCTCGGCCGCCAGGATGGCGTCGCGTCCCAAGGTGGTGTGCGTCTTCATGATGGCCATTTCATGCGGCTCGAAACGTCCCGGCTTGAGCAGGATATGGTCGGGGATGCCCACCTTGCCGATGTCGTGCAGCGGCGCCGTCTTGAACAGCAGTTCGATATTCTTGTCCGTCAAAAAATCGCGGAAACGCGGCAAGTTGCGCACCTTCTCGGCCAGCGCCTTCAGGTAGTGCGAGGTGCGGCGGATATGGTTGCCCGTCTCGCTGTCGCGCGTCTCGGCCAGCGAGGCCATGGCGTGGATGGTGACGTCCTGCAGCGCCGCCACTTCCTGCACGCGGCGCTCCACTTCCGTTTCCAGGTACTGGTTCTGGTCGCGCAGGAAATCCTGCATCTGCTTCATCGCCAGCTGCGTCTTGATGCGCGCCAGCACGATGGGCGCCGAAATCGGCTTGGTGATGTAATCGACGGCGCCCAGGGCCAGGCCCAGCTGCTCGTCGGCCACTTCGCTCATGGCGGTCACGAAAATCACGGGGATGCCTGCCGTGGCGGCATCGGCCTTCAGCGCGCGGCATACATCGTAGCCGCTCATGCCCGGCATCATGATGTCGAGCAGGATCAGGTCGGGCTGGTCGCTGCCGGCGGCAATCTTCAGGGCGCGCTCGCCATTGACGGCGATCTTGGTGCGGTAATCGTCTTCCAGCACCGCGCGCAGCAGATCGATATTGTCTGGCGTGTCGTCGACTACCAGGATGGTTGGCTTGCTTGCCGGCGCTCTCATACCCGTCCTTCGTTCTGCATAGTTATCCTTCTCACAGTGTCAGCTCCAGCGCATCGGCCACTTCGCCCAGCTGCGCCAGCGCACCTTCGAAATCGTATTGTCCCAGCATGCGCTTCAACTGGCGCGCATGTTCCGCCTGCCCCGCCGCGACCAGCACGGGACCGATGCCGTCGAGGTGCTTGACGGCCTGCGCATCGTCCTGCTGCAGCAGCTGCGACAATTCGCGCAAGCCCGCTTCCAGGTATGCCCGGTCCACCGGCGCCACGTGCGCCACCGCCGCGCCGCCCGCTTCGGCAGCATTGCCGCGCGACTGCATGGCCAGCACGATCTTCGGCACCAGCTCGTCGAGCGCCAGGGTACAGGCGGCCAGTGCCTGCGGCAAACCGTCGTGCGAACCCAGGCTGAGCAAGTGCTCGACCCGCGCGGCGCTGTCGGCCAGACCGCCGGCGCCGATATTGCCGGCCAGGCCCTTCAGGGTATGCGCTTCGCGGATCGCCGTCTCGAGCTGGTTGTTCTCGATGGCGGCAACGATGCGCTGCATGGCGTCGAACTGGGTTTCCACAAAACGGTCCAGCAATTTTCGCATCAAAGCGGCATTGCCGCCCACGCGGCGCATGGCGTCCGTCATTTTCAGGCCGGCGATCACGGGCAGCTCCGCTTCCGGCTGCGCCGCTACCGACGTCATTGCCTGCGGCGCGGCCGGCGCGATCCAGCGCGCCAGGGTGCCGAACAGCTGCGCCACGTCGATCGGCTTGGCGATGAAATCGTTCATGCCGGCGTCCAGGCATTTCTCCTTGTCGCCCACCATGGCATTGGCCGTCATGGCGATCACGGGCAAATTCGAATAACGGGGGTCCTGGCGCAGCTTGCGCGTCGCCTGGTAGCCATCCATCACCGGCATCTGACAATCCATCAGTACGCCGTCATAGGCGTTTTCCTCGATCTTCGCCAGCGCGATGGCGCCATTGCCCGCGATGTCGACGCGGATGCCGGCGTCGTTGAGAATATGCTGCGCCACTTCCTGGTTCACTTCATTATCCTCGACCAGCAGCAGCCAGGCGCCGCGCAGGGCGCGCTCGTCGTCGCGGTAGCTGCTCTGGCGCTGCGTCTTGCGGCTCTGTCCCGTCACGCCGCCAAACACGAACGATATCTGGTCGAGCAGGGTCGAGGCGCTGACCGGCTTGTTTAATATCCCGTCGAGCGGCAAATCGCGCTGACGCGCCGCCTCCAGCAGCGCTTCGCGATGGAAGGCCGTGACCATGATGCAGGCCGGCGTCGCATCGATGCCGGCGGCATCGGCACGGATGCCGGCCAGGGTATCGAGGCCGTTCATGCCCGGCATTTTCCAGTCCATCAGCACCAGTCCGTACGGACGCCCCTCGGCGCGCGCCTGCGCCACGGCGCCGATGGCCAGCACGCCGCCAGACACGGCACGCGCCTCGAAGCCCAGCGCCGCCAGCATGCTGACGAAGATTTCACGCGCGCTGGGGTTGTCGTCGACCACCAGCACGCGCAGGCCCTGGAACTGCTGTTGATGTTGCAACTGCGGCAGATTATCGCGCGGCACGGCGGCCAGGCCGAAGCGGGCCGTGAAGAAAAAGGTGCTGCCCACGCCCGCTTCGCTGACCAGGTCGATCTCGCCTTCCATCATTTCCACCAGGCGTTTGCTGATGGTCAGCCCCAGGCCGGTGCCGCCATGGTGGCGCGTGGTGGAGGTGTCGGCCTGGGTAAAGGCCTGGAACAATTTGCTGCGCTGGGGCGGCGTCAGGCCGATGCCCGTGTCGCGCACGTCGACGCGCAGCACGGCCGCATGCTCTTCCAGCTGCTGCAAGCGGATGGTGACGACGATCTCGCCCTTGTCCGTAAATTTGATCGCGTTGTTGGTCAGGTTGATCAGCACCTGGCCCAGGCGCAGCGGGTCGCCCTGCAAGGCGTTCGGCACGTCGGGGGCGATGTCGAACAGCAGTTCAAGCCCCTTGTCCTGCGCGCGCATCACGGACAGGTCGGCGATCTGCGCCAGCACGTCCTCGAGGAAGAAATCGACTTTTTCAAAGGCCATCTTGCCCGCCTCGATCTTCGAGAAATCGAGGATGTCGTCGATGATGGCCAGCAGGTTCTTCGAAGCCGATTCCACCTTCTCCAGGTAGTTGCGCTGGGTCGACGTGAGCTCCGTCTGCAGCGCCAGATGGGTCATGCCGATGATGCCGTTCATCGGCGTACGGATTTCGTGCGACATATTGGCCAGGAAGTCCGACTTCATCTTGGTCGCATCCTCGGCCACTTCGACGGCGTGACGCAGGTCCTGCTCGACGGCCAGGCTGGTGCTCATGTTCTTGAGCGCCTGCAGCAATTCGCCCGTCTCGTCGCGCGACGTCACCTCGATGACGGAACTGAAGTCGCCATTGGCCACGCGCGTGGCGATCGCCACCGCCTCGCCCAGCGGACGCGTGATCGAGCGCGCCGACCAGGCAAAGGCCAGGCCCGTCAGCAGTGCCGCCAGGCCGATGCCGCCCATCAGCAGCAGCGAAGTGTCGATGTCGTTGCGTATCCTGGCCGCGCTGTCGCGGATCAGCTGTTGCTGCAAATCGTCGAGCTGGCCCACGTACAGCAGCACTTTTTCAAGCATCGGCAAGGTCTGCGTCTGCATGGCCTGCTCGGCGCGGGCATCCTCGCCGCGCTCGACCAGTTCGAACATCGTCTTGAGCGAGCCGTAGTACTCGGCGCGCGCCAGGTGCATCTGTTCCAGCAGGCGCCGTTCCTCGGGCCGCGCATCGAGACCGTCGAGAATGCGCACCTGCTCATCGATGCCTTGCTTGATCGCTTCCAGGCGCGCCTGGTTCGCCTGGCGCAGCGCCCGCTCGTGCTGGTTCGGCAGATTGCCGATGCGCGTGGCCGCCTCGCGCGCCAGCCCGTGGATCTTGCTGGTGGCCTTGGCGGCGACCCAGTCGCGCTGCAGGATATCGTCGGTCTCGGCGCGGATGGCGTAGATGCGGCTGCCGGAAAGGACGATGACGACCAGCATCAGCACGATCAACATGGCATAACCGGCATTGATGCGCACGCCGATACTGATATCCCTGAAGCGCATAACTTTCCTATAAGAAATTCTTGAAAATCGAAGTCTGAACGTATTCCCCTACGAAATGCAAGGTTTATTGCAAAGCAATTGCATGCTGAAGCACTTATTTAGCCGACGTTAGGCTTGACAGGAGGTGCCAGGGTGGCGATATGGGCTTGCAGGCAGGCGGGGCACCAGCAGCCCACGGCGGCGCTGCCGGGCACGGGCATGGCGGGCGGCAGGGCCGTGCACCAGCACGGTCCGCTGGCCTGCGGGTCGGTCTGGCCGCATTGGAAGGTGGCGCCGCACAGGCTGCACTGGCTCATGGCTGTGTTTGAATTGGCAAGTGTGTGTCACGCTGCGCCGGGACGCGACGCAGATGTAACGGGCAGTAAAAGGGCTGGCTGGGGAACATATCGGGCCAGACTATAGGATCATCAGGGAAAATACAACAAGATCGCCCTATAATGCCTCCAGGATTTTCTTCTTCCCTGTAAAATCGCACAAATCTATTTTCCGGACTCGCCATGAATCAACTAGCTAACTTGAACCTGGACATGAATGACGACTTGACGGCGGTGTCGCCGCAAATCAAGGCGCAGATTCTGGCCGAGGCCCTCCCTTACATCCGCAATTTCCACGGCAAGACCATCGTCATCAAATACGGTGGCAACGCCATGACGGACGAACGCCTGAAGCACGGCTTCGCGCGCGACGTCATCCTGCTCAAGCTGGTCGGCATGAACCCGGTCGTGGTGCACGGCGGCGGACCGCAGATCGACAACGCGCTGAAAAAAATCGGCAAGCAGGGCACCTTCGTGCAAGGCATGCGCATCACCGATGAAGAAACCATGGAAGTGGTGGAGTGGGTGCTGGGCGGCGAAGTGCAGCAGGATATCGTCATGCTGATCAACCATTACGGCGGCCAGGCTGTCGGCCTGACGGGCAAGGATGGCGGCTTGATCCGCGCGCGCAAGATGCAGATGCCGGACCGCGAACATCCGGGCGAATTCCTCGACATCGGCTTTGTGGGCGAGATCGACGCGATCAACCCGGCCGTCGTCAAGGCGCTGCAGGACGACGCCTTCATTCCCATCATCTCGCCGATCGGTTTCGGCCAGGATGGCCAGGCCTACAATATCAACGCCGATGTGGTGGCGGGCAAGATCGCCGAAATCCTGAAAGCGGAAAAGCTGATCATGATGACCAACATCGCCGGCGTCCAGGACAAGCAGGGCAACCTGGTGACCGACCTGTCCGCGCGTGAAATCGACGAGATGTTCGCCGATGGCACGATCTCGGGCGGCATGCTGCCGAAGATCTCGTCCGCGCTCGACGCCGCCAAGTCCGGCGTGAACACGGTGCACATCATCGACGGCCGCATCGAACACTCATTATTGCTGGAAGTGTTGACCGAGCAGGCTTTTGGTACTATGATCCGTTCGCACTAAAAATAATTCGGCGCAATTCACCCAGCGCCGATTTTTTATGCCCTTGTAGCTCAGTGGTAGAGCACTCCCTTGGTAAGGGAGAGGCCACGTGTTCGATCCACGTCAAGGGCACCAGCTTTATATCCCCGCAGCTGAAAAACTGTCCATGGCGGCGTTGTCCTTCCTCGCCGTACATGCGTACTGTCTTCGTCAGTCCGCCTTGCCCTGAACATTTTTCCATCTGCTCTGCCGTCATCTCCTCATAGTAAAAAATGTCCATGGCTGCGTTGCCTCGCCTCGCCGTACATGCGTACTGTCTTCGTCAGTCCGCCTTGCCCTGAACATTTTTCCATCTGCTCTGCTATCCGTCGCCCGCATCTCCTCCGCGTTTCAATACACCCGCTCGACCTTCAAGCCCTTCTGACGCAGTAAATCCGGCACGCTTTTTTCTCCGACCAGGTGCAGCACGCCGATGGCGGCCAGGCTGTGCTTTTCGCGCGCCAGGAGTTTGGCGATGCCGTCGGCCAGGGCCGGGTTGCGGCCGTCCAGCAACACCTTTTGCACGAACTGCGCGGCGAACGAGGGGTCCGTCGCTGCCTTTGCCGCCAGCTTGTCGAAGGCGGCCGCGTCGGCGTTGCGCCACGCATCGGCGATCTCGCGCGCTTCCTGGCTTTGTTCCTGATCCTCGATCGACGCCACGCCGTCTTCCAGGAAGCGGCACTGCTCAAACGGCGACATGGCGCCAAACAGCGCCATCTGGCCTTCCATCGATTCGAGTTCCACCACGGGGATCTTGCGCGCCTTGGCCTGCTGCGACAGATAATTGTCGACGGCCAGGTCGGAGCGGTAACCGAGGGTGGAAAATTCGCCGATGGCCAGCACGCTGGCGAGCATCCATGGCTTCATCGGCGCCACCGATTCGGCCGGAATGCCGTATTTTTGCAACAGCGGCGCCAGGCGCGGGGCCAGGGTCTGGCGGCAGTCGGCCGGCACTTTGCTGCCCGGCGCCTCCATGCCGTATTTCAGCACGGCGCTCACAGCCTTGCGCGGATCGGCGCCGGGGTCGATCTCCAGCGCCAGCGCCCCGGCCCGGTGCAGCGCCTGCGTTACTGTCGGCTCGAGCGGGTAAAAATCGGGCGCGCCGACATGGATGGTGCCGAACAGATACAGGGTGTGGACCGCGTCCTGCACCTTGAACAGCGCGCCGCGGTTTTGCGCCACGGGCGGCGCTTCGGCGAAGGCCGCCTGCAACGGCAGCAAGAATAATCCGCAAAACATCACTATAATCTGGCGTCGCATGGTTTTCCTGATTATTGAATTTTTCATCTTCTCTCGCTAGCAAAGACTCTCGTGCCTGTGTCCCATCTTAACCGCTCGTCGCCGGTCTGGCTGTTTGACCTCGACAACACGCTGCACAATGCCTCGCACGCCATCTTCCCCACCATCACGGCCAATATGAACACGTATATTGCCCGGGTGCTGGGCGACGGCGTGACGCCGGCCGACGACGCCATCGTCAATGCGGCGCGCGCGGCCTACTGGCGCCGCTATGGCGCCACCTTGCTGGGCATGGTCAAGCACCATCAGGTGCAGGCCGCGCATTTTTTGCACGAGACGCATGCCTTCGACGATTTACGCGCCATGATACGCGCCGAGCGGGGACTGGGGGCTTTACTCAAACGCCTGCCTGGCCGTAAAATTTTACTCACCAACGCGCCGCTGCGCTATTCGAGCGACGTGATGCGCCATCTGGGACTGCGCCGGCACTTTTCACACCACGTCGCCATCGAAGCGATGCAGGTGCACCGCCAGCTGCGGCCCAAGCCATCGACGCTGATGCTGCGCAAACTGATGCGCAAGCACCAGATCCGCCCTGGCCGCTGCATCCTGGTGGAAGACACCCTCGCCAACCTGAAGGGCGCAAAAAGACTGGGCCTGCGCACGGCCTGGGTCACGCAATACCTGAAAATGGTCGACCCGATCGGCGTGGCGAAGTTGCCCAAGGCGTTAAATCGCCCCGCTTACGTCGATGTCAAAGTAAAATCTGTCCGGCATTTGGCACGCCGCCTTCACCGTCTGCGTTGAAGGGGACTCCTGGACTTCCGGCTGACGCCGGAAGCCGCACCGCTAGCGGCGGTGACGGACTTCCCCATCAAGGCAGCATTTTTTTTAACGACAAGAGAAAATATGGCAAGCACACCGCCGGGCCAACGCAGGCTACAAATTCTTCAGGCCCTCGCCGCAATGCTGGAGCAGCCGAAAGGCGAAAAGATCACCACCGCCGCACTGGCGGCCAGACTGGCCGTCTCGGAAGCGGCCCTGTACCGCCATTTCGCCAGCAAGGCGCAAATGTTCGAAGGGCTGATCGAATTCATCGAGTCAAGCGTCTTCGGCCTGATCAACCAGATCGCGGAAAAGCACAGCGACGGGATGACGCAGACGCGCGACATCATCGGCATGCTGCTCAATTTCGCCATCAGCAATCCGGGCATGACGCGCGTGCTGATCGGCGATGCGCTGGTCAATGAGGACGAGCGCCTGCAAGTGCGCATGAACCAGTTCTACGACCGCGTGGAGCTGGCGCTCAAGCAGGCCTTGCGCGTGGCCGCCGCCGAAGGCCATGGCAAGGAAAGCGAAGTGGCGGCGCGCGCCACCCTGATCGTCAGCTTCGTCATCGGACGCTGGCACCGCTACGCCAAGAGCGGCTTCAAGATCAATCCCTCCCAGGAAGCGGCGCTGCAAATCGCCATGCTGCTGGGGTAAGTCACCGCCGCGGCTGTCCCCATGCATACCGACTGTTTCGCCCTGCTCGACGACGCCAGCACGCCCGGCGCCGCATCGCGCCTGTACACGGGCCTGACGGCGGTCTTGCGGTGCAGCGAGGGGGAACAGTGGCCGGCCCTGCTCGAAGGGCTGCAAGCGGCCTTGGAACGCGGCCAGTATGCCGTCAGCGTGTGCAGCTACGAACTGGGCGCGCACTTGCTGGCCATGCCGCCGCGCGCGGCGGATCCCGGCGCACCGCCGCTGGCGCAGGTGCTCGTCTTCGAACATTGCACCCAGCTGTCGCAGGACGAGGTGCTGCAGTGGCTGGCCGCTCGTACGCCGGCGGCGGAAACGCCGGCCGGCATCGCCGGCATCAGCGCCAACGTGGATCAGGCCGAATTCACGCGCGCGCTGCAGCGCATCCACGACTACATCGTGGCCGGCGACACCTATCAGGTCAACTATACGTATCGGCTGCGCTTCGACGCCTTCGGCTCGCCCCTGGCCCTGTATGCGCGGCTGCGCGCCCGCCAGCCCGTGCCGTATGGCGCGCTGGTGATGCTGCCCGATGGCGGCGCCCTGCTGTCGCTGTCGCCGGAACTGTTCGTGCGCCATGCGCAGGGCGAGCTGACGGCGCGCCCGATGAAAGGCACGGCGCCGGCGGCGCCGCCTGAACAAACGGACGAGAACGCGCGCCGCGCGGCCGTCCTGGCCAGCGACCCGAAGAACCGCGCGGAAAACCTGATGATCGTCGACCTGCTGCGCAACGACATCGGCCGCATCGCCGCCACGGGCTCCGTCAAGGTGCCGGCCCTGTTCCAGGTGACGCGCTACAGCAGCGTGCTGCAGATGACGTCCACCGTGCAGGCGCGTTTGCGCGACGATGCCAGCCTGGCCGACATCTTCCAGGCCTTGTATCCGTGCGGCTCGATCACGGGCGCGCCCAAGCGCCGCACCATGGAGATCATCGCCGAACTGGAGCCGGCGCCGCGCGGCATCTACACGGGCGCCATCGGCTGGTTCGATCCGCCAAGCGCCGGTAGTGCTCACGCCGTGGGCGACTTCTGCATGTCCGTGCCGATACGCACCCTGGCCCTGCAGCCGGCTGGCCCTGGCGGCCTGCGGCGCGGCGAAATGGGCGTGGGCGCCGGCATCGTCTTGGACAGCGACCCGCACGAGGAATTTGCGGAATGCCAGCTCAAGGCCCGCTTCCTGACGGGGCTGAGCAACGACTTCGAACTGTTCGAGACCCTGCACGCGAGCCGCGCCGGCGGCTGCCGCCAGCAGGAGCGCCACCTGGCGCGCCTGGCCGCCTCCTGCGCCTACTTCGGTTTTGCCTGGGATGCGGACGCGGCCCGCGCCGCGCTGCAGGCGGCCTGCGCCGCGCGCCCCGACGATGCGCCCTTCCGCCTGCGCCTGGCGCTGCGCCAGGACGGCCAGTTTACGACGCAAAGCGGCGCCCTGTCGCCCTTGCCGGAGACGGTCAACATCCTGCTGGCGCCCGAGGCCACGAATGCCGACGACCTGTTCCTGCGCCACAAGAGCAGCGTGCGCGCGCGCTATGACGCAGCGTGGCGCGCGGCCGAGGCGCAAGGGGGCTTCGACATGCTGTTCTTTAACGAGCGGGGCGAGCTGACGGAGGGCGGGCGCAGCAATGTCTTCGTCCGGCTCGATGGCCGCTGGCACACGCCGCCCCTGTCCTGCGGCCTGCTGCCCGGCGTGCAACGCGCAGCCATGCTGGCCGATCCCGCCTGGGGGGCGCAGGAAACCATCATCACGCGCGCCATGCTGGCGCGCGCCGAGGCCATCGTCGTGTGCAATGCGCTGCGCGGGGCGCTGCCGGCTGCTCTTATTTAAAGATCCACACGCATCTCGTAGCCGCCGTAAATCATCCGCTTGCCATCGAACGGCAGCTTGGCCGGGTCCATCATCTCGGCCAGGCGCGGGTCTTTCATGACCTTGTCGTTGATTTCATCGCGCTTGGCGCGCGACTCATACACAATCCATGAAAACACCACCACTTCGCCATCCTGCAAGTCCACCGCCTGCGGGAACGAAGTCAGCTTGCCCGGCTTGACATCGTCACCCACGCACTCGCGAAATTCCAGCGCGCCATATTCGCGCCAGACGGCGCCGCAACTGCGCGACATGGCCAGGTAAGCATCGAGCTTGGCTTTCGGTACGGGCACCACAAATCCATCGACATATGCCATGATGATCTCCTTTGTTGTGACAAACGCGAACAACCAGCTTAGGATAATGATGGCAAGACGACAAGCACGGCATTAAAAAAAAAGCAGGCGTTCCAGCCTGCTTGGGTGTCGGCAACTTACATCGCCAGCGCTTTTTCCACCGCGCCAACGAGTTTCTTGTCGTCCGGCGTCACCTTGCTGGGGAAGCTTTCCACCACTTTGCCATGGCGGTCGATCAGGTATTTGTGGAAATTCCAGGCCGGCGTCTTGCCCGTCTGCTTGATCAGGTCCACATACAGCGGGTTCGGATTGGGGCCGGAGACGACGGACTTCGAAAACATGGGGAACTTCACGCCATAGGTGTTGTAGCAGAAATCGGCGATTTCCTTGCTGTTGCCCGGCTCCTGCTTGCCGAAATCGTTGGACGGAAAGCCCAGCACCACCAGGCCCTTGCTGCCGTACTTGGCGTACAGCGCCTCAAGCCCTTCATATTGATTGGTAAAACCGCAATAACTGGCCGTATTGACCACCAGCACGACCTTGCCTGCGTACTGGCACAGGTTTTGCGGCGCTTCATCCTGCAGGCGGTTGAAGGTCTGCTTGAGGATGGCGGGGCAGGCGGCCGGAGCTATGGCAGCTGGCGCGGTTTCGGCGGCATGGGCCGGCATGGCCAGGCTGGCGCCGGCGGCAAGGGTGGTGAGCGCAAACAGCTGGGCAAGGGTCTTGGACATGAGGGGCACCATGGTTGAACGAAAAAAAACCATTCTATGTCAAACGCCGCGCGCGCGTACAAGACGGACAACAACAGCGATAGCTTGAGCGACATCAACGACGGTGCAGTACTTGCCCAGCGCACAGTTTTTTTACCTATGCTCGGCCTTCCTGTCCATGCCTTGTGGAGTTGCCATGCCCTACCCGCACCTGACCGCATTACCCACCGCCCTGCTGGCCGCCAGCCTGCTCATCCTGGCGCCAGCCAGCACGCACGCCGCCACGACGGCCAAAGCCGTCAAACCCGCCGCAACCAAGGACGCCCCCGCCCTGCCCGGCTACCAGGCCGATCTGAGCCAGACCACGGTGTCCGGCCTGTCCTCGGGCGGCTTCATGGCGGCGCAGTTTGCCGTCGCCTACTCGGCCACCGTCGCCGGCGCCGGCATCATCGCGGGCGGCCCGTATTTCTGCTCGGGCCAGCCGGGCCGCTTCCCGTATATTCCCTACCTGACGAATGCCCTGACCACCTGCATGAATCCAGGCAGCGCGCAAGTGGCGCCGCCCGTGGCCAGCGAATTGCTGCGCGCGGCGAACGATTTCGCGCAGGCCCGTCTCATCGACGACACGGCCAACCTGAAACGCCAGCGCGTATATCTGTTCAGCGGAACGAAAGACCAGACCGTGACGCGGCCGGTGGTGGAACAGGTGGGGAAATTCTATCAACTGGCAGGCACGCCGGCGGCGCAGATCCGCTTCGTCGACACGCTAGGCGCGGGCCACGCCATTTTGACCGACAGCAATCAGGACAAGCCGTGCGCCGTGACGGAGTCGCCGTTCATCAACGACTGCGACTACGTCCAGGCGCGCGACATCCTGCAGCACCTGTACCCGGACCTGCAACCGTCGTCGACCACCCTGACGGGCAAGCTGATCGCCTTCAACCAGCGCAGCTTCATCCAGAACGCGTATTCGAGCATGAACAATACGGGCTATGCCTACATCCCGAAAGCGTGCGACAGCGAGAGCTGCCGCGTGCACGTGGTGTTCCACGGCTGCCTGCAAACGACGCAGGCGATCGGCGACCGTTTCTATACCAGCACCGGCTATAACCAGGTGGCGGACGCCAACAAGATCATCGTGCTGTATCCGCAGGCCGAACCGAGCCCCGTCTATCCGTACAACCCGAAAGGCTGCTGGGATTTCTGGGGCTACACCAGCATCAACCCGATCGACCCGGATTTCTACCGCAAGAGCGGCACGCAGATGGAAGCGGTCAAGGGCATGCTGGACCGCCTCGCCGCGCGCCGCGGCTCGCGTTAAGCGGCCTTAGATGCCGCCCATGCAGATGTACTTGATGACGAGATAGTCTTCGATACCGTAGGTCGACCCTTCACGGCCCAGGCCCGATTGCTTGACGCCGCCGAAGGGGGCGATCTCGTTCGAGATCAGGCCCGTGTTGACGCCGACCATGCCCGTTTCCAAGCCTTCTGCCACGCGCCAGATGCGGCCGATGTCGCGCGAATAGAAGTAGGCGGCCAGGCCGAATTCCGTGTTGTTGGCCAGGGCGATGACTTCATCGTCCGTCTTGAAGCGGAACAGGGGCGCCAGCGGGCCGAAGGTTTCCTCGGTGGCCACGCGCATGTCGTTCGTCACGTCGGCGATGACGGTCGGCTCGAAGAAGCCGTTGCCCAGCGCATGGCGCTTGCCGCCGGCCAGCAGGCGGCCGCCCTTGCCCAGCGCGTCGGCCACGTGCTCTTCCACCTTGGCGACGGCCTTGGCGTCGATCAGCGGGCCTTGCGTGACGCCCGCCTCGATGCCATTGCCGACTTTCAGCTTGGCCACGGCGGCCACCAGCTTGTCGGCAAACGCGTCATACACGCTGTCCTGCACGTACAGGCGGTTGGCGCATACGCAGGTCTGGCCCGCGTTGCGGTATTTCGAGGCGATGGCGCCTTCCACGGCCGCATCCAGGTCGGCGTCGTCGAAGACGATGAACGGCGCATTGCCGCCCAGTTCCAGCGACAGTTTCTTGATCGTCGGCGCGCACTGTTCCGCCAGCAAACGGCCCACCTGCGTGGAACCTGTAAACGTCAGCTTGCGCACGATGGGGTTCGACGTCATTTCGCCGCCGATGTCTTTCGGCGCGCCCGTGACGATGCTGAACACGCCCGCCGGTACGCCCGCGCGCTCGGCCAGCACGGCCAGCGCCAGCGCGGAAAACGGCGTCGCTTCGGCCGGTTTGAGGACCATCGGGCAGCCGGCGGCCAGGGCCGGGCCGACTTTGCGGGTGATCATGGCGGCGGGGAAATTCCACGGCGTGATGGCGGCGCACACGCCGATCGGCTCCTTGGTGATGACCAGGCGGCGGTCCGGCCACGGCGATTGCAGGGTATCGCCCGCCACGCGCTTGCCTTCTTCGGCAAACCACTCGATGAACGAGGCGCCGAACTGCACTTCGCCCTTCGCTTCCGGCAGGGGCTTGCCCTGCTCGGTGGTCATGATCAGCGCCAGGTCGTCGGCGTTTTCCAGGATCAGGTCATGCCAGCGGCGCAGCACGGCCGCGCGCTCCTTGGCCGTCTTCTTGCGCCAGGCGGGCCAGGCGGCATTGGCCGCCTCGATGGCGCGGCGCGTCTCGGCCGCGCCCATCAGGGGCACCGTGCCGATATGCTCGCCGGTGGCGGGATTGCTCACATTAATCGTCTGGCCACCATCGGCATCCGCCCAGGCTCCATTCACGTAAGCCTGGTGACGCAACAAGGTAGGATCTTTCAACTGCAGCATATGGATCTCCGGTCTGGTTTGAATTATCGACGAGGGATACTATGCCACAGCGCGGCCGATTCCGCAGGCGATGGGCGGAACTACTCGACCTTGAAAGACGACAGTTTCGGGTCCGGCGCTGGGTATTCGAGCTTCATGGCCTGCAGCGTTTCCAGCAGCAGCGAGGCCACCACCAGGTTGCGCTGCGTCTTGGAATTCGATGGCACGACGTACCACGGCGCGTGATCGGCATCGGTCTCGCGGATCGCCGTTTCATAGGCGCGCTGGTAGCCATCCCACTTCTTGCGCTGGGCGATATCGTTGGGATCGAACTTCCACTGGCGGTCGGGATCGTCGAGCCGCTCCTGCAGCCGTCCCCGCTGCTCGTCCTTCGAAATATGCAGGAAGACTTTCAGGATGACGGTGCCCGTCTCGCTCAGCATGCGCTCGAAATCGCGGATCTGCGCGTAGCGGCGCTGGCATTCGGCCTTGTCGATCATGTCCTGCACGCGCGTGATCAGCACATCCTCGTAATGGCTGCGGTTGAAGATGGCGATCTCGCCCTTCACCGGCACGTGCTGGTGCACGCGCCACAGGTAGTCGTGCGCCAGTTCGATATCGGTGGGGCCCTTGAACGCCACGGCGCGGATGCCCATTGGGTTGATATTGCTGAAGATGGCCTTCACAGTGCCATCCTTGCCCGAGGTATCCATGCCCTGCAGGACCAGCAGCACCTTCTTCTTGTGCTGCGCGTACAGCATGCTCTGGCACTCGGCGATCTGCGCCGTCAACGCCACGGTTTCCTCGCGGTCCAGGGCCTTGCACTGGGCTGGCGTCAGCTTCTTGTTGGCCGCCTTGGTGGCCGCACCCAGCAGGCGCTTGCCGGCGAATTCCTCGTTCAGATCAAAACCTTTGCCGGCCCGGAATTGCGTGCGCGCCTTCATACCGCCACCGCCAGCTTGCGGTGCTCGATTTTTGTGCAATGGTCCATCACCACGTCCAGGCCCGCCGCCCGCGCCAGCTGCGCCGCCTCCTCATTGATGACGTCGAGCTGCAGCCACAGGCAGCCCGCCTTGACGGCGATGGCTTCCTCGGCGATGGGCAGGATATCCGCCGGCTTGCGGAAGCAGTCGACGATGTCGATGCGCGCCGGCGCGACGGCAGCCGCAGCCTCCGTCAAGGTGGCGTAAGCGCGCTGGCCCAGCACGTCGCGCCCGGCCAGGGCCGGATTGACGGGCAATACGCGATAGCCATGCCGCAGCAGGTAGTCGGCCACTTCGTGGCTGGCGCGTTCGGGCTTGTCGGACATGCCGACGATGGCGATGATGCGGCTGTCTTGCAGGATGCGGGCGATGTTGGACATATTCTGGTCTATGAGGCGTGCGACATTGCCCGCCTAGCGTAGCAGATTCCCGTCCCGCCGGGAGCTAGCCAGAAGACTTAGAGCCTATCCCGGTAGGGAGCGTCTTCTGCTGGCAACGCATCAGGAGCGCGGACAAGGCGTGAGGAGGACGCGTGGCGAGCCACGCGACGACGATCAACGCAGTCCCCGCTCCTGAGGGGCGTCAGCAGGGGATGTATTCATCTACTGGGATAGGCTCTTAGCCATACGCACGACCGCCATCTGCGCGACAAAAGCCTGCGCGCGCGCCGTCACGGCCGCGTAATCTCCCGTGGCGCCCGGGCCACTCAGGCTGCTGCCGATGCCCACGGCCACGGCGCCGCTGGCAAACCATTCCGGCAGGTTCTCCACCGTCACGCCGCCCGTCGGCATCAGCGGCGCTTGCGGCAACGGGGCGCGCAGGGCCTTGATGTAGGCGGGGCCGAACATCTCGGCGGGGAAAACCTTGACGATGTCGGCGCCCGCCTGCAGGGCCGTGACGATCTCCGTCGGCGTCATCGCCCCCGGCATGGACAGCACCTGGTAGCGCTGGCACAGCGTAATCGTCTCCACGTTCACGCCGGGCGAGATGATGAACTGGGCGCCGGCCAGGATGGCGGCGCGCGCCGTCTCCGTATCGAGCACCGTGCCCGCGCCCAGCAGCACGTCATGGCCGTGGCGTTCGCGCAAGGTGCGCAGCACGCCCAGGGTGTCGGGCGTGGTAAATGCCACTTCCAGGGCCGTGATGCCGCCGGCGATGCACGCCTCGGCGATCTGCAGCGCCGCATCGGACGAGTCGGCACGCACGATACCGACCATGCCCCGCTCGAGGATGCCATTGAAAACCATGTGCTTTTGCATCTGCTCTCTCCTGTCAGGCCGGCAGGGCGCCAAAGCGCACTTCCGGCAAACCGCGCACGCCCACCTGGCGCGCATGAAACAATCCGCCGGCCAGCGGTTCGCCCGCCAGCTGGGCCGGGGTCAAGCTTTCCTGCGCCGTCGTGACGAACAATTCATCGTAGTGCGGGCCGCCCAGGCTCACGCAGCTGGGCTGCGAGACGGGCAAGGCTATCGCCCGCTCGACGCTGCCGTCCGGCGCGAAGCGCAAGACCCTGCCGGCGCCCCACTGCGCGCTCCACAAGTGGTCATCCGCATCGATGGTGGCGCCGTCGGCGGCGCCCGGCCCCGGATCGAGCACGGCAAACACACGTACCCGGCTGGCGTCGCCGCCCAGGTAATCATCCCAGCGGTAGATCGCCTTCTTCATCGAATCGCAAAAATACATGGCCGTGCCATCGACGCTGAAGCAGATGCTGTTCGAGATGGCGATCTGCGGCAGCGGCAGCCGTTCCAGGCTCAAGTCCAGGTTGAGGCGATAGAAGCTGGCGATCGCATCGCGGCACGGGCGTTCATCCAGCGTGCCGAAGACAAAGCGCCCCTGGCGGTCGCAGCGGCCATCGTTCAGGCGCGTCATGGGCAGGTCGCCCTCCACCGTGTGCAAGGGTGTGACGGCCCCGCTGCGCGCGTCGAACCAGGCCAGGCGCGAGGCCAGGCCCAGCAGCAGCACGTCGTCGCGGTCCGTCAGCGCGAAACAGGCCAGGCGCTCGGGCATGTCCCAGCGCTGGCGCTCCCCCGTGCTCAATACCAGCGCATGCAGCTGGCAGCCTTCGATATTCGTCCAGAAAACGCGGCCGCTGCGTTCGCACCAGCGCACGCCCTCGCCCAGGAAGTTCTGCGCATCGACCAGTAATTGGGCCTGTGTCCCCATCATTTCTTTCCTTTAACTCTGTATAACGCATGATAAAACCGTCGCGAGCGGAAGTCAGTTGTGGCCGAGACGCGCAGCAGGTTTGATCGTGCGTTATCAATGTGACTCGCGCGGAACGGCCGAACCACGGCAGCCGACGAGGAAATCGAGGTCCGCGCCTTCGTCGGCCTGCGTCACGTGCTTGATGTACATGGACTGGTAGCCGCCCTTCATGGCCGGCTCGGGGGCGCGCCATTCTGCGCGCCGGCGCGCCAGCTCGGCCTCGTCGACGTCGAGGTGCAAGCGCCGTCCCGCCACGTCCAGTTCAATCATGTCGCCATCGCGCACCAGGGCCAGCGGCCCGCCCACGGCCGCTTCCGGCGCCACGTGCAGCACCACCGTGCCGTAGGCCGTGCCGCTCATGCGCGCGTCCGAGATGCGCACCATGTCGCGCACGCCCTGCTCCAGCAGTTTTTTCGGCAATCCCATATTGCCCACCTCGGCCATGCCAGGGTAGCCCTGCGGGCCGCAATTTTGCAGCACCATCACGCAGCTGGCGTCGATGTCGAGCGCGGGATCGTCGACGCGCTTTTTGTAATGCTCGATGCTGTTGAAGACGACGGCGCGGCCACGGTGCTGCATCAGCTCGGGCGACGCGGCCGAGGGCTTGATGACGGCGCCGCGCGGGGCCAGGTTGCCCTGCAGGACGGCGATGCCGCCCTCGTCCTTGAATGGCTGCGCCAGCGGCGTGATCACTTCGGGATTGAAATTTTCCGCTTCGGCCACGTTGACGGCCATGGTCGCCCCCGTGACGGTGAGCGCCCCGCCATGCAATTTGCCCAGCAGGTCGCGGATGATCACGGGCAGGCCGCCCGCATAATAAAAATCTTCCATCAGGTACTGGCCCGACGGCATCAGGTTGAGCAAACAGGGAATGTCGCGGCCCAGGCGGTCCCAGTCGCCCAGGCGCATGTCCACGCCGATGCGCCCGGCAATGGCCAGCAGGTGGATCACGGCATTGGTCGAGCCGCCGATGGCGCCGTTGACCATGATGGCGTTTTCAAACGCTTCGCGCGTGAGGATCTGCGACAGTTTCAGGTCTTCATGCACCATGTCGACGATGCGCCGGCCCGTCAGCTGCGCCTGCAGCTTGCGGCGCGCATCGACGGCGGGAATGGCCGCGTTGCCGGGCAGGGTCACGCCCAGCGCTTCGACCATGCTGGCCATGGTCGATGCCGTGCCCATGGTCATGCAGTGGCCGGCGGAGCGCGACATGCACGATTCGGCCTGCTTGAATTCGTTTGAGGTCATGCGCCCGGCGCGCACGTCTTCGGAAAACTTCCACACGTCCGTGCCCGAGCCGATCGGCTTGCCCCGGTAGTTCCCGTTCAGCATGGGGCCGCCCGACAGCACGATGGTGGGCAAATCCACGCTGGCCGCGCCCATCAGCAAGGCCGGGGTGGTCTTGTCGCAGCCCGTCAGCAGTACCACGCCGTCGATGGGGTTGGCGCGGATCGATTCCTCCACATCCATGCTGGCCAGGTTACGGAACAGCATGGCCGTCGGGCGCAGATTCGTCTCGCCCAGCGACATGACGGGAAATTCGACGGGAAAGCCGCCCGCTTCGAGCACGCCGCGCTTGACCATCTCGGCCAGGTCGCGGAAATGGCCATTGCAGGGCGTCAGTTCGGACCAGGTATTGCAGATGCCGATGACGGGACGGCCATCGAAAGCGTCGCTGGGATAGCCCTGGTTCTTCATCCAGCTGCGGTGAATGAAACTGTCCTTGTCGTCGCCGCCAAACCACGCTTGCGAACGCAAGGGACGCTTGTTCTTGTTGCTGCTCATACTGTCTCCTGCGGGGAAATCAAGCCGCGCGCGGCGGCGATCAGCAGCGCACCGTGACCGGCCAGATAGTCTTGCTGCTGGTCGTCGACGATGATGCGCTTGCCATAAAAAAATCCGTGTTCTTCGATCAGCAAGCCGAGCGCCTGGCGCAGCATGGGCTTGCCCGTAATGACGAGCGGCGTATCGGGCCGCATCTGGATGGCGGTGCTGTTGCGCAGCGCCAGCAGGTCGCCGCTGAGGACGGCGCCCATCAGGAAATTGGCCCGCTCATTGCATTCGATGGCGCTGAACTGGCCCAGGGTGCGCACGCTGAAACAGGCGCGCGCCAGCCCTGTTTTTTGCGCCGCGGCCGCGCCGGCCAGCAGCATTTTCGGCACCAGGGTCTGGGCAAAACCGCCATCGACCGATTGCTTGATCAGGGTGTGCTGCGTGATCGCCTGCAGCAATTCCCCGGCGATGGTGGTGCTGCAGCCGAGGATGCGGCGCTGCTCGTCCACGCTGATCAATTTGGTATGCGAGCCGGGCATGATCAGGGTCGCCGCGCCGCGCAACTGCAGGCGCTCGAGCAGCGCGACGACTTCCGTCTCTTCGCCGCGCATCATGTCCATCGCTTCGACGTTATGCAGGCCGACGGCGCCATGCTGGTTGCGCACGCCGGGAATCAGCCACAGGGGCTGCGCCAGCACGTCGGGCAAGTCCACCACCTGCATGCCTTGCGCCAGCTGGGCCAGGCCGGCGGGCGCCGGCAAATGCGGCACTTCCCGCACGCCCATGGGCGAACTGATCATGCCCGAAGCGAGCGCCAGGTCCACAGCCGACGGCGCGATGCCGGCGCTGGCCAGCACGCTGGCGATGGTGTCGCGCAGCGCCTGTTTCAGCGCGCCGTTATGGCCATCGATGGCGGTATTGCGCACGCCCGTTTCCAGCTGCGCCTGGGCGACGACAGCGCCGCCGCGCCACAGCAAGGTACGCGTATTGGTGGTGCCGGCATCGATAGTGAGTATGTTCATGGCAGGTTGGCAGCGTCGGTAAGGGCAAAAATAAATGAGGGAAAAACTACCCCATGGTAGAACTGCCCCGCATATCTGACCAATCACTTATTTGACATCATTGATACCGGTTCGGATATGTCAAACGCATCGATATCTTGCACGCCCAAACGGTAGGCGAGCTGGAACCGCCTCACCTGTCCCGGCTGCAATTGCACGCCCTGCGCCAGCAGGGAAAAACAGCGCGCATCGGAATACAGATGACAGCTGTCCTGGGTGCTGGAAAAACGCAGGACGCGGCCGGAAGCGGGGTCGGCAACCTGCGCCGCCTCGCGCAGCTGGCCGCTGCCCGTCCAGTAAAAGTCATGCCGGAATCCCGCCGATTGCGCCAGCGCGGGCCAGGCCAGGCGCGAAGCAAGCGGCGCCGGCTGGCGGAAGTCAAACGCGCTGCCCGCCACATCGAGCGGATCGCTGCAAGAGTGGCCGCCAGGCCAGTAGCGGTCCGCCGCCAGGCGCAGCACATGGTCGCCCACGGCGGCGCGGCCGCCCTGCAGATTGAAGCGGGGCGCGGCAAGCGCAAAACGGGAAACCGTATCGGCCGTGGCGGCGCAGTCGAGGTGCAGGCTGCCATCGTCGTCAAGCCGGTAGGCCAGGCGCACCGACAGGCCGTCGTGCGCCAGGTGCAGCAGCAAGCGGCCGTCGTCCGGCGGCGCGCACTGCCAGACCGTGGACGACCGACACGCAGGGGGCGCGGCGCCCAGCACGTCGGCCAGGCGGCCATAACGGTCGGGCGCCCACCACGCCCGCACGCTGGCATCGTGCGCGTCGATGGCCACGCGCATGCCGCGCGCATTGCGCAGCAGATGCATCATGGCGCCTGCCCGGGGGCTGGCGGTGGCCGGCTGCGCTGCTGGAATTCGCGCGGCGTGCAGCCGAGTTCGCGCTTGAAGACGGCGTGCATGTACTGCACCGTGGTAAAGCCGCAACGCACGGCCACCTCGGCCACCTGTCCCGGACCGCGCGCCAGCAGGGTCTTGGCCGCATCGAGCTTGAAATGCAGGATCTCGTCGTGCACGCTGCGCCCCAGCTCGTGACGGAAGTGCGCTTCGAGCGAGGAGCGCGACACGCCCACGTAATCGGCCACCTGCTCCGTCTTGATGCCCTGGCAGGCGTACTGGCGGATGAAGTGGCGCGCCTGCATCACCTGCGGATGCTGGAAGGGCTGGTGGCGCGTGGACGCGAGCACGTTCAGGCCCGCCGGCGGCACGAGGATGCGCGTGCCGGACAGGCGCGCGCCGTTGAGCATCTGGTGCAGCAAATGCGCGGCCGTGCGGCCCATTTCCTCGGTACCCTGGATCACGGAACTCAAGGGAATGCGCGTGAGCATGCGCGCCAGCGGGTCGTTGTCGATGCCGATCAGGGCCACTTGCTCCGGCACGGCGATGCCCGCATGCATGCACGCTTGCAGCAGCTGGCGCGCGCGCGCGTCGCTCACGGCGATGATGCCGACGGGTTTTTCCAGGCTGTTGAGCCAGGCGATCTGCTGCTCCACCGCTTCGTCCCACGACGGCGCGCTGGTGGCCACGCCCCGGTACACGTCGGCGCGCATGTGGTCGCGCTCCATCAGGGCGCAAAACGCCGTTTCGCGCTCCTGCGCCCAGCGGTTGACATCGGCCTCGGGCAGGCTGAAACAGGCAAAGCGGCTCAGGCCCGCTTCCACCAGGTGTTCATAGGCCAGCTTGACGATCTTGAAGTTGTCGGTCGCCACGTACGGGATGCCGGCCGGGTAATCGTCCTCGCGCGCATACGAGCCGCCCACGGCCACCACGGGCAGGCGGCTGTGCGCCAGCGCCGCGCAGACGGCGGGATCGTCGAAATCGGCGATGATGCCGTCTCCCTGCCAGCGCTCGATGCCGGGCAGGCGGCAACGGAAGTCCTCTTCCAGGAACAGGTCCCACGACACGCGCGTGGTGTTCAGGTAGGCGGCGATGCCCGCGATGATGTCGCGGTCGTAGATTTTATTCCCGTTAAACAGCAGCGCGATCCGGTGCGCGGTCGGCATCTTCATGGTGTCTCCTCCCGTGCCAGATCGTTTCACGGCTATCTACGCCCCGCTCGCGTGCTGACATCGACCCACACGGCGAGGGTGAGGATACTGCCTTTCACGATCATCTGCCAGTAGGTGTCCACGTCCAGCATGGACATGCCGTTATCGAGGCTGGCCATGACCAGCGCGCCGATCAGGGCGCCGTACACGGTGCCCGAGCCGCCGCGCATCGAGGTGCCGCCGATGAAGCAGGCGGCAATGGCGTCGAGTTCGCTGAAGGTGCCGGCGGACGGCGAACCGGCCGCCAGGCGGCCCGTGTTGATCAGGCCGGCGAGCGCGCACATCAGGCCCATGATGCCGAAGATCCACAGCTTGACGGCTTTGACGTTGATGCCGGACAGGCGCGTCGCTTCCATATTGCTGCCGACGGCGTAGATGCGCCGGCCGAACACGGTCTGGCTGGTGATGTAGCTGAACAGCCCCAGCAAGGCCAGCAGCAGCAGCACGGGCAGCGGAATGCCTTCATAACCGTTCAGGGTCCGCACGAAGGCATACAGCACGGCGCCGATGACGGCCAGGCGCAGGCCATCGGCCCAGGACGCCGTCTGCGGCAAGCCATGCTGGGCGCGGCTGGCGCGCGCGCGCCACGTCAGGAAGGCGGCCAGCAGGAACAGGCCGATGCCCAGCACGATGCCGGGCACCGCGGGCAGGTAGCCCTGCCCCAGGTAGACCATCGGCTCGGAGACGGGCGCGATCGTGATGCCGCCCGTGATGCCCAGCAGGATGCCACGGTACGCGAGCATGCCGCCCAGGCCCACGATGAAGGACGGGATGCCCCGGTACGCCGTCAGGTAGCCATTGAGCAGGCCGATCACCAGGCCGCAGCCCAGCACCGCCATCAGGTTCAGCGCCAGCGGCCAGTGCTGCGTGACGTCCAGCACGGCGGCGATGCCGCCGAGCAGCCCCAGCAGGGAGCCGATCGACAGGTCGATCTCGCCGGCGATAATCACCAGCACCATGCCGCAGGCGAGGATGCCGGTGACGGACATCTGGCGCAGCAGATTCGACAGGTTGCGCGGCGTGAGGAAGCTGCCCTCCGTTTTCCACGAAAAAAAGGCCCAGATCAGCGCCACGGCGATCAGCAGGGCCAGCATCTTGTATTGGGTGAACAGCTGTTTGATACTGTGCGGTTTCATGCTGCGGGTTCCTTGTTTGCGGTGTTGGCGGCGGGCGCCGGGCGCTGGTCCAGCGCCGCCGCCAGCACGGTTTCCTGGCTCAGGCCATCGTTGCTAAAGTCGCCGCGCAGGCGGCCTTCGCCCATCACCAGCACGCGGTCGGACACGCCCAGCACTTCAGCCAGTTCCGACGAGACCATGATGATGGCCACGCCACGGTCGGCCAGCGCCAGCATCAGTTTGTAGATTTCATATTTGGCGCCCACGTCCACGCCGCGCGTGGGTTCGTCGAGGATCAGCACGCGCGGGCGCGTCAGCAGCATCTTGGCCAGCACGGCCTTTTGCTGATTGCCGCCCGACAGGCTCGTGATGGACAGCGACGGGCTGGCCGCCTTCAGTTCCAGCTGCGCGATTTCGCCGCGCACGGCCGTCAATTCCGCCTCGCCATCGATGCGCGTGGCGCGCGAAAATTCCTCCAGCACGGCCAGGGTGATGTTCTGCCCCACGTCGAGGTCGGGCACGATGCCGTGATGCTTGCGGTCTTCCGGCACCATGGCCAGGCCCATGGCAATCGCCTTTTGCGGAGACGAAGTGTCGATGCGGCGGCCATCGAGCCACACTTCGGCCTGGCACGGCCCCTGGTAGGCGCCGAACAGGGCAGAGACGAGCTCCGTGCGCCCCGCCCCCACCAAGCCGGCGATGCCGAGGATCTCGCCCTTTCGCAGGGTGAACGACACATCGTCGACCCGCTTGCGCTGCGGGTTGTCGGCGTCGATGCAGCTTACGTGGCGCGCCTCGAACAGCACTTCGCCGATAGGTGCCGGCTGCGCACGCTGCGGATACAGCTGGCTCATTTCGCGGCCCACCATCTGCGCGATGATGCGCTCGACGTTCATCTGCGCCATCGGCGTGGTGGCGATATGCTTGCCGTCGCGGATGACGACGATGGTATCGCAGATGGCCGCCACCTCATCGAGCTTGTGCGAAATATAGATGCAGGTGACGCCCTTGGCCTTCAGCGCGCGCAGGATATCGAGCAGCACGGCGATTTCCGACGCCGTCAGCGACGACGACGGCTCGTCGAGGATCAGCAATCGCGCATTCTTGTTGAGCGCCTTGGCGATTTCCACCAGCTGCTGGTGGCCGCCGCCGTAATTCATCACGGGTTGCGCTACGTTCAGTTCGGGAATTTTCAGTTCGCGCAGCAGCTCGTCGGCGCGCTTGTACATGGCCGCGTAATGCATGCGCCCGCCGGGCAGGGTAAGCTCGCGGCCCATGAAGATATTCTCGGCCACGGACAGCTGCGGCACCAGCATCAGTTCCTGGTGGATGATGATGATGCCCGCGTCTTCCGTGTCGCGGATCGATTGCGCGCGCAGGGGCTGGCCATCCCACAGGATCTCGCCATCCCAGGTGCCGTGCGGGTACACGCCGGACAGCACCTTCATCAGGGTCGACTTGCCGGCGCCATTCTCGCCGCACAAGCCGATGCACTCGCCGGCCCGCACCTGCAGGTCGATGCCGTCGAGCGCGCGGACACCGCCAAACTGTTTGACGATGCCTTTCATTTCAAGCAGATAGTCGGACATGCTCACTCTCGTTGCGGATACGGGGGAAATGTCGGATTACGCGGCGCCCATGGCGCCGCTAATCCGACCTACGGTCGATGCAGACGACCGACACCACCACCGGCGTTTCCGGAGCCGGCGATTGTCGGATAACGGCCGATGCGGGCAATCGTAGGTCGGCTTAGCGCGCAGCGCGTAAGCCGACAGCAAGCGGGTAATCAATTACCCAGCTGCGCCTTGGTATAGAAACCGTCGTCGACGAGAATGTTCACGTTCGCCTTGGTCAAGGGCGTGGGTTTGAGCAGCACCGTGCTGACTTTTTTCAGGCCGTTGTCATAGCTGGAGTTGTAGGCGGGCTTTTCATTGCGCGCCAGTTGCACGGCCAGCTTGGCCGCTTCGGCGGCGATGGTTTTCAGGGGTTTGTAGACGGTCATCGATTGCGTGCCGGCGATGACGCGTTTGACCGCCGCCAGATCGGCGTCCTGGCCCGAGACCGGCACCTTGCCGGCCAGTTTTTGCGCGGCCAGGGCCTGGATGGCGCCGCCGGCCGTGCCGTCGTTCGAGGCGACGATAGCGTCGATCTTGTTGCCGTTGGCCGTCAGCGCGTTTTCCACGATGGACAGCGCTTCGGTGGCGCTCCAGTCCTTCACCCACTGCTGGCCGACGATCTTGATATCGCCCTTGTCGATGAACGGTTTGAGCACCTTCATCTGGCCTTCGCGCAGCATCTTGGCATTGTTGTCGGTGGGCGAGCCGCCCAGCAAATAGTAATTGCCCTTCGGCTGCAGCTTGGTCACGCCTTCGGCCTGCATCTCTCCCACTTTCTCGTTGTCGAACGAGATATACGCATCGATATCGGCGTTCAGGATCAGGCGGTCATACGACAACACCTTGATGCCGGCCTTTTTCGCTTCCTTGACGGTGTTGTTGAGCACCGTGGCATTGAACGGCACGATCACCAGCACATCGACGCCGCGCGAGATCAGGTTTTCGATCTGCGAAATCTGGCGCTGCTCGCTGGCGTCGGCCGACTGCACGAAGACCTTGGCGCCCTGCTTTTCGGCGGCGGCGATGAAGAAATCGCGGTCGCGCGTCCAGCGTTCCACGCGCAAGTCGTCGATGGAAAAGCCGATCTTCGGGTTTTTCGCATCGGCCAGGGCGGCGCTGCTGCTCAATGCCAGCATGGCGGTCATGATGGCTGCACTGATGATCTTGTTCATTGTGTGTCTCCTTGTGGATTTTTTAGCTACATTTTTTAACTGCGGGTACTGCTGAAAATTTTATGTCTGTGGTGGTGTCGGGTTACGCGCGCAGCGCTAACCCGACCTACGTGCTGCGACTGCTAATGGTTGTGGCGCGGCAGGGTCTGGCCCACAGCGCGGTATTTCAGGGCCAGCTCCATGCAGGCGCCCGTTTCCAGCTGGCCCACGCTGGCGCGGTAGATTTCCTGCCACGGCGTGGCGCTGCCGTTGACGGGCGGCGGCAGTTCCTGGGCGCGGCGCGCCAGTTCAGCCGCATCGACCAGCATGTCGCACTGGCCCCCGTTCAGGTCCACGCGGATGATGTCGCCCGTGCGCAGCAGCGCCAGGCCGCCGCCCACGGCGCTTTCCGGCGACGCGTTCAGGATCGAGGGGCTGTCCGAGGTGCCCGACTGGCGCCCATCGCCCAGGGTCGGCAGGTTCAGAATGCCCGCCTTGAGCAAGGCATCGGGCGGCTGCATGTTGACCACCTCGGCCGAACCGGGCCAGCCGACAGGGCCGGCGCCGCGCATGATCAGCATGCAGCTGTCGTCGATATTGAGTGCCGGGTCGTTGATGCGCGCGTGATAGTCGCTTGAACCGTCAAAGACGATGGCGCGCGCCTCGAACACGCCCTCGCTGCCGGGGCGCGACAGGTAGCGCTCGCGGAAGGCGGGCGAGATCACGCTGGTCTTCATGATGGCGAAGTCGAACAGGTTGCCCTGCAAGGCCATGAAACCAGCCTTTTCCTTCAGCGGCGCGGCAAACGGGCGGATCATCTCGCGGTCCGCGCTCTCCCGGCCTTGCAAGTTGGCCGCCATGCTCTGGCCCGTGACCGTCAACCGGTCCGCATGCAGCAGGCCCGCCTGCTGCAGCTCCCACATCACGGCCGGCACGCCGCCGGCGCGGTGGAAGCGCTCGCCCAGATACTTCCCGGCCGGCTGCATGTTCAACAGCAGCGGCACGTCGTAGCCATGTTCCATCCAGTCGCTCGAGTGCAATGCCACACCCGCATGGCGCGCCATGGCCATCAGGTGCGGCTGGGCGTTGGTGGAGCCGCCGATGGCCGCGTTGACGATGATGGCGTCCAGGAAGGCCTCGCGCGTGAGGATGCTCGACGGGCGCACGTCGTCATGCGCCATGCCGACGATGCGGCGCCCCGTTGCATAGGCGATCTGGCCCCGTTCGCGGTACGGCGCGGGGATGGCCGAGCAGCCCGTCAGCGACATGCCCAGCGCTTCGGCCAGCGCATTCATCGTCGATGCGGTGCCCATGGTGTTGCAGTGGCCGGCCGACGGCGCCGAGGCGGCGGCGATCTGCAGGAATTTGTCGTTGTCGATCAAGCCGGCGGACAGCTGGCGGCGGCCCTTCCAGATGGCCGCGCCGGAACCGACCAGTTCGCCGTCCATCCAGCCGTCGAGCATGGGGCCGCCCGACAGCACGATGGCGGGAATGTCCACCGTGGCCGCGGCCATCAATTGCGCCGGCGTGGTCTTGTCGCAGCCCGTCGTCAGCACCACGGCGTCGATCGGATAGCCATGCAGGATCTCCACCAGGCCCAGATACGCGAGGTTGCGGTCCAGCGCGGCCGTGGGACGGCGGCAGTTCTCGAAGATCGGGTGCAGCGGGAATTCCATCGGGATGCCGCCCGCGTCGCGGATGCCGTCGCGCACGCGCTGGGCCAGCTCCAGGTGGATGCGGTTGCAGGGACTGATATCGCTGCCGCTTTGCGCGATGCCGATGATGGGCCGGCCCGAACGCAGTTCCTCGGCCGTGATCCCGTAGTTCATGAAGCGCTCGAGGTACAGCGCCGTCATGTCGATGTGGTCGGGATTGTCGAACCAGTCCTGCGAGCGGAAGCGCCGCGCCTGGCGGTTGCCTGGGGTACTCATGCGCCGTACCAGCCTGCGTCGACATAGTATTCGCGTCCCGCGCACTTGGCCGCGTTGTCGGACGCGAGGAACAGCGCCAGCGCCGCCACGTCTTCCGGCTCCACGCGCAGCTGCAGGCATTGACCCTGCAGGATCACGGCTTCCGCTTCCGGCGTATGCCACAGCCGCTCCTGGCGCGGCGTGCGCACGGCGCCGGGAATGATGCAGTTGACGCGGATGCCGTCGGCACCCAGGTCGCGCGCCAGGCCGCGCGTCAGCCCTTCGATGCCGGCTTTCGCCGTCATGTAGATCGACAGGTTCGCTTGCGCCAGGTGCCAGGAAATCGAGCCCAGGTTGAGGATCACGCCGCTGCCCTTGGCGCGCATGGCCGGCGCCACTGCCTGGGCGCAGAAATACTGGTGGCGCAGGTTGACGGCCATGCGCTCGTCCCAGTAGGCGGGCGTGACGTCCTGCAGCTGGTGGCGGTCGTCATTGGCCGCGTTGTTGACGAGGATATCCGTGGCGCCCGCGCTGTGTGCGATCTCGGCGAAGGTGGCGGCCAGGGCGCCCAGGTCCGTCAGGTCGCAATAGCGGAAAACGGGCGGCTGCGCCAGGTGCGCCAGCTTTTCCTGCAGCGCCAGCGACGCCTCGCGGGCGATGTCGAGAAAGGTGACGTGGGCGCCCTGGCGCGCGAACGCCTCGACGATGGCCACGCCGATGCCGGTGCCGCCGCCCGTGATGACGACGCGCTTGCCGGCCAGGCTGGGGTAAGTTGCATGCTGCATGGTGTCTCTCTTTTTAAAATAATCGGATCAAAGCAAGCC
The DNA here is from genome assembly GCF_020858135.1 of Janthinobacterium sp. FW305-128. Classification (NCBI taxonomy): domain Bacteria; kingdom Pseudomonadati; phylum Pseudomonadota; class Betaproteobacteria; order Burkholderiales; family Oxalobacteraceae; genus Janthinobacterium; species Janthinobacterium sp. FW305-128. The sequence goes on from NZ_JACYMK010000004.1 coordinate 255,742, forward strand.
GCGTTGCGCCAGGTTCTGGTACAGCGCGCGCACGCCGAACGTCCAGGGGGCAATCGCATCGCAGCGCTGCACTTCGTTGACCAGCGCACCCAGCGCGGCGCTGGCAATCGTCACGCGGTCGCCCAGGTGGTGCGTAAAGCCGCCGCCCTGCGCGCCGCGGTCCTTTACGGGCGAGAACATGGTCCCGAGGAACAGCATGAAACCGTCCGGATACTGGTGGTACTGGCCTGCCGTCTGGCGCACCAGGTCAAGCGGGTCGCGGCTGATTTCGCGCATGAAGCTGGCGCCTTCGAGCACAAAGCCGTCGTCCGCGCCTTCGATCAGCAGCGACACTTCCGCCTCGCGCACGGTGTCGAGCGTGAAGTGCTCGTCGAACAGGCGGATGAAGGGGCCGATGGCGCAGGAGCCGTTGTTATCCTTGGCCTTGCCCAGCAAGAGGGCGCTGCGCCCTTCGATGTCGCGCAGGTTGACGTCGTTGCCCAAGGTCGCCCCCAGCACCTCGCCACGGCTGTTGACGGCCAGGACGATCTCGGGCTCCGGGTTGTTCCAGGCGGACGATGGCAGCAAGCCCACCTGCGCGCCGCAGCCGACCGACGACATCGGCTGCGCCTTGGTAAACACTTCCGCATCGGGGCCGATGCCCACTTCCATGTATTGCGACCAGGCGCCGCGTTGTTGCAGCTGCTGTTTCAAGCGCTGCGCCGCCTCCGAGCCGGGTTTTAATGCGGACAAGTCGCCGCCCAGCGTCGTTTGCAGCGCGGCGCGCAAGCTTGCCGCGCGCGCCGCGTCGCCGCCCGCCTGTTCCTCGATCACCCGTTCGAGCAGGCTGACGGCGAAGGTCACGCCGCAGGCCTTGACGGCCTGCAGGTCGCACGGCGCCAGTAGCAGCGGCTCGCCGGCCGGCGCGGCCAGCGCCTGCTCCAGCAGCGCCTGCACGGGGCCGAGCGCGATGCCGGGCGCATGGCGGGCGATATCGAGCGCATCGCTGCGTTCGAACAGCTCGGCCACCGTCGCTACCGTTTGCGTGATGTCGACCACCTCGCCGCCGCGCACGGCGACGACGCAGGGGCCGTCACGCCAGATGCGGCCGATGAGGAGAGCCTGCGCCAGGTCGGCGGGCAACAGGGAGGCGGGGGAAATCGGCTGCATGGCAAGCTTTCAAAAGGTCGTGACGGGATGGCTGGTCTTCAAGTTCGGACCGATTCTGCGCGCCGCCCTGTGTCGCCGCAATTACGAAAATCACCAAATTGAATGATGATTATTGGTATTGCAGCGCACCAAAAAAAGCCGCCGCCCGGCCCCCGTTCCCGTCCTTTCCGCAGGCGGGAAAGCATGCAATGGCGCATTGCATCAATTGGCCTATCGATATCGTTTTGGATATCGGCTATGCGAAAAAAGTGATTGGTGAGGGATGGATGGACAAACTAGTATCAGCCGTGGCCCGCAATCGGCCATTCGCACGGAGCCCGCCCGCTGGACGACGGCCCTGGCACATTCAACTATCGAAGACGGTGGAGACCTGAAATGAAAACAACAATGAAAATGCTGACCGCGAGCCTGGCGCTGGCCATCTCCGGCATGGCGGTAATGCCCGTGGCAAGCGCCGCAGACAAGGGCGCGATCGGCATCTCGATGCCGACCAAGTCGTCCATGCGCTGGATCGCCGACGGCGACAACATGGTCAAGGTATTCAAGGAGCGCGGCTACAAGACGGACCTGCAGTTTGCCGACGACGATATCCCGAACCAGCTGGCGCAGGTGGAAAACATGATCACCAAGGGCGCCAAGGTGCTGGTGATCGCCGCCATCGACGGCACCACCTTGTCGAACGTGCTGCAAAAGGCGGCCGACAAGGGCATCAAGGTCATTTCGTATGACCGTCTAATCCGCGGCACGAAAAACATCGATTACTACGCCACCTTCGACAACTTCCAGGTCGGCGTGCTGCAAGCGGGCTATATCGAATCGGCGCTGAAACTCAAGGAAGGCAAGGGTCCGTTCAATATCGAACTGTTCGGCGGCTCGGCCGACGACAACAACGCGCACTTCTTCTACAACGGCGCGCTGTCGGTCCTGAAACCGTACATCGACAGCGGCAAGCTGGTGGTGCGCTCGAAGCAGATGGGCATGGAAAAGGTCGCCACCCTGCGCTGGGACGGCGCCGTGGCGCAAGCGCGCATGGACAACCTGCTCAGCGCCTACTACGGCAATGCGAGAGTCGACGCGGTGCTGTCGCCGTATGACGGCTTGAGCATCGGCATCCTGTCCTCGCTCAAGGGCGTCGGCTACGGCACGCCGAAACAGCCGTTCCCCGTCGTGACGGGCCAGGATGCGGAAATCCCGTCGGTGAAATCGATCATTCGCGGCGAACAGGCATCGACCGTGTTCAAGGACACGCGCGAACTGGCCAAGGTGACGGCCAACATGGTCGACGCGATGATGAGCGGCAAGACGCCGACCGTCAACGATACCAAGACCTATAACAACGGCGTGAAAGTCGTGCCGTCCTACCTGCTGAAACCGGTCACCGTCGACAAGGCGAACTGGAAGCAGGTGCTCGTCACCGGCAGCGGCTACTACACGGAAGCGCAAGTGAAATAAGCATCCAAGGTACTGAAGGCCCGGCACTGCCGGGCCTTTCGCTTCACGCACGATCAAGAACAAGACTGCCGCACGGCCGCTGCCCACCAGCGCGGCCGTGCCAGAGAGGTTATATGACGAACACTATCCTGGAAATGCGCGGGATACGCAAAACATTCCCGGGCGTCGTTGCGCTCGACAATGTCAACCTGCGGGTACGCAGCGGCGAGATCCACGCCATCGTCGGCGAAAACGGCGCCGGCAAATCGACCCTGATGAAAGTGCTGAGCGGCGTCTACGGCCATGGCAGCTATACGGGCGACATCGATTACCTGGGCCAGACGCGGCACTTCCGCGGCATCAAGGACAGCGAAGAAATCGGCATCATCATCATCCACCAGGAACTGGCGCTGGTGCCCCAGCTGTCGATCGCCGAGAATATCTTCCTCGGCAACGAACCGTCCCGCATGGGCGTCATCGACTGGGAATACGCGCAAGCGAAGACGCGCGAACTGCTGCAGAAAGTCGGCCTGAAGGAGTCCCCGGACACCCTGATCACCAATCTGGGCGTGGGCAAGCAGCAGCTGATCGAGATCGCCAAGGCGCTGTGCAAGGACGTCAAGCTGCTGATCCTCGACGAGCCGACGGCCAGCCTGAACGAGAGCGACAGCGCGGCCCTGCTCGACCTGCTGCTGGGCCTGAAAGCCCAGGGCATCGCCTCGATCCTGATTTCGCACAAGCTCAATGAAATTTCACGGGTCGCCGATGCCATCACGGTGCTGCGCGACGGGAACACGGTCGACAGTTTCGACTGCCGCACGGAGCCCGTCAGCGAAGACCGCATCATCGAAAAGATGGTCGGGCGCGAAATGGCCGACCGCTATCCGCCGCGCACGCCCACCATCGGCGAGACCATTTTCGAAGTGCGCGACTGGCGCGTCTTCCATCCCGAGCATGCCGACCGCCCCGTCATCAAGGGCATCAATATGCACGCGAAAAAGGGCGAGATCATCGGCATCGCCGGCCTGATGGGCTCCGGGCGCACGGAACTGGCGATGAGCCTGTTCGGCCGCGCCTACGGCCAGCGCATCAGCGGCACGGTGCTCAAGCACGGCCAGGAGATCGACGTCAGCACCATCGGCAAGGCGATCGCCCATGGCCTCGCGTATGTCACGGAAGACCGCAAGGGCCTGGGCCTGATCCTCGAGGAAGACATCCAGAAGAACACCAGCCTGGCCAACCTGGACGCGATTTCGCGGCACATGGTGATCGACGAGCAGCGTGAATTCGGCGTGGCCGAGGAGTTCCGCCGCAAGCTCAAGACCCGTTGCTCGAGCGTGGCGCAGAAGGTGGTCAACCTGTCCGGCGGCAACCAGCAGAAAGTGGTGCTGGCGAAATGGCTGTTTTCGCGCCCCGACGTGCTGATCCTCGATGAACCGAGCCGCGGCATCGACGTGGGCGCCAAGTACGAGATCTACAGCATCATCAGCGAGCTGGCCGCCGAAGGCAAATGCATCATCATGATTTCCTCGGAAATGCCGGAATTGCTGGGCATGTGCGACCGGATCTATGTCATGAACGAAGGCCGCTTCGCGGCAGAACTGAGCGCGGCAGAAGCATCGCAGGAACGCATCATGCGCGCGATCGTTACACACGGAGAAAACAATGGACAATAAATTGACAGCAGGCGCGCCGACAGCAGCAGCGCCAGCGGCCGCGCCGCAAGCGAAAAGCTATGCCGGCTTCCTGAAAAACAATATGCGCGACTACGGCATGCTGCTCTCGCTGATCGTCATCATGGGCTTTTTCCAGTACATGACGGACGGCACCCTGATGCAGCCGCTGAACCTGACTAACCTGGTGCTGCAAAACAGCTACATCGTCATCATGGCGCTGGGCATGCTGATGGTCATCGTGGCCGGCCATATCGATTTATCCGTCGGCTCGGTGGTCGGCTTCGTCGGCGCGCTGGCCGCCGTCCTGATCGTCAACTACCACATGCATTTTGTCGCCGCCAGCATCCTCTGCCTGCTGGCCGGCGCCGTCATCGGCGGCGCGCAAGGCTATTTCGTCGCCTTCTTTAAAATCCCGTCCTTCATCGTCACCCTGGCCGGCATGCTGGTGTTCAAGGGCCTGACCCTGGCGCTGCTGGCAGGCCAGTCGGTCGGTCCCTTCCCGGAAGGCTTCCAGATGCTCAGCTCCGGCTTCCTGCCCGACCCGTTCGGCGGCGACAACCTGCGCGGCCTGTCGCTGCTGCTGGGCGTGATCGCCGCCGCGGCGCTGATCGTCACCTCGCTGCGCAGCCGCGCCAAGCAACTGAAACACGGCATGGAAAACGAGCCGCGCGCCTTCTTCCTGCTGAAAAATGCCATTTTCGCGGCCGTGATGGTGTATTTCAGCTACCTGCTGGCGTCGTACCGCGGCTTTCCCAACGTGCTGGCCGTGATGTCGCTGCTCATCGTCGCCTACACCTTCATCACCAACCGCACCGTGCTGGGCCGCCGCGTGTACGCCGTGGGCGGCAACGAAAAGGCGGCGCGCCTGTCCGGCATCAAGACGGAACGGGTCAGCTTCTACACCTTCGTCAACATGGGCATGCTGGCCGCGCTGGCCGGCCTGATCTTCGCGGCGCGCCTGAACACGGCCACACCGAAGGCCGGTACGGGTTTCGAGCTGGACGTGATCGCCGCCTGCTTCATCGGCGGCGCCTCCGCCTCGGGCGGCGTGGGCAAGGTGATGGGAGCCGTCATCGGCGCCTTCATCATGGGCGTAATGAACAACGGCATGTCCATCATGGGCATCGGCATCGATTACCAGCAGGTGATCAAGGGCCTGGTGCTGCTGGCGGCCGTGTTCATTGACGTGATTAATAAAAATAAATGAGAAGAACAAGGAAGCACAGGTTCGAGCCTTAGGGGGCTCTGGCCGGCGTTCGCGCCGGCCTTTTTTATGCGGCAGCCAGCCGCGCAGCCCTATCCCCCCACCACGCCGCTTCCTCGAACACGGAAAAGCCCGACAAATCCGCATGCGCGAACAGGATGGCGCCGTCGTGCTCGCGCAAGGCCTTCAAGCCCGCGTTGCTGCGAAATCCCGGCAAGGGCGCCGCCATGGCGTGGCCGCGCACGGTGATGTCGACGCGCTCGACGCAGCTGGCAAAATCGCGTCCATACGCCGTCTTTAAATCGACGCTGGCCAGCGCCAGCAGTTCTTCGGGGCTGGCCACATCTAACCATTTGCGCGCTTGCTGCGGCGTGCGGTCGGACAGGGCCACGTAGGCGCTGAAGACGGTTTTCTCGGGCGGGCGCACGCGGATGTCCTGGTGGGTCGAGACGACGTAGCCGAGGCCCGGTTCCTGGTACACCACGTTGTCCCAGCACAGGGGCGCATGCGGCAGTTCGTCGGGAAAGCGTTTCAGTAAAAAATTCGCCACCAGCCACGGCGCATACGCGGGCGTATCGCGTTTCGCGTCGAAGCCATACTCGGCGATGTTCTTCACCACGCGCGATGCCACGTACAGCGGCATGGCGCAGATGGCCTTGCGCGCCTTGACCAGGTAGGTGCGCGGCTGGCCGTCGACCAGTTCCAGGCACAGCGCTTCCACGCCGTTGACCGTCGTCGTGAGGGAAACCACCGTGCCCGCGTGGCGCCGGACCTTGGACGCCTGTTCCATGGCCGTGGCGACCGGTTGCATGCCGCCCGGCCAGGTCAGCCAGGCGCCATTGCCCGCATTGGCGGCCTGGCCCCAGCGGCTGCAGTAGTAATGCAGGCCGGCCCAGGCCGAGACCTGGTCGTAGCGCGTGCCGTAATCGTCGCGGCAGCAGTAATTCAGATACCAGTGCAGGGTGGGCGAGGTATAGCCTTCGCGCTCCATCCACTGCTTCAAGGTGATGGTGTCGAGCGCCTGCCAGGCCGGATCCTGCGACGACTCCACGGTAGGAAAGACGAAGACGCGCTTGCCATCGTTGCCATGCGCCTGGCGCAAACGCCGCACCTCGGCAAAGAAGCGTTCATGCTGCGCCAGTTCCGCAGGCGGCACGCCTTCGGTGGGAATGAAGCCGTCCTGCCAGTGGCCGTTGAACAGCAATCGCTCTTCCGGAGCGTGCAGGATGTAGCGCTCGTCGTAATATGGCTTTTCCGCCTGCGGATCGTGCTGGATAATCCCCAGGTCGAACAGGATCTCTCGCACATGGGTCGATTCGGGCGACGGCAACGGCAGGTAATGGCCACCGGTCGGATAGGCCAGGTCGCCGAAGTGGCCGCCGGCCGCGTTGCCATACGGCTGCGGGCCATCGATCATGAGAAAATCCCTGTGCCCCAGCTTGTTCAAACGCCAGGCGGCCGTCAGGCCCGCGATGCCGGAGCCGAGGATGGCCACGTCGGTCGTCAAGGTGCGTGCAGGCGGCGGCAGCGCCGTGCCCTCGCGCAGCAGCTTGCGCAAATAATGCCCCTCGCTGCGGCCCGGATACAGCACCTTGGGCGTGATTTCCTGCCAGCGCAGATACGCGGCGATGCTGCCGATGCCGGCCGCCGCCGCCGCGGTGCCGCCGGCGGCCCACAGCATGAAGGAGCGGCGCTGCATCAGCGGATCACCCGGTTCCAGTCCTGCTCGAATTCATGCACGAGCGACTGGGTATTCAAGCGGTTCGGCGCCATGGGCAGCGGCTGCATGTCGGGCGGGAAGATGAACATCTCGCGCGTGGTGTCCGCATTCAGGTAGCGCATCGGCAGGCGGTATTGCGTCGGCGGTGCGTAGTCGAGCTGGGGCGAGGCAAGGATAAAACCCCATTCACCGAACGAGGGCACGTAGGCGTGGTAGGGCCAGGTGCGCATGCCCACTTCGCGCAGGGTCGAATTGATGGTCCAGTAGGCGTGCGGGGCAAAGAACGGCGACGTCGATTGCACCACCATCAAGCCCTTGGCCGCCAGGTGCTTTTTCACCAGGTCGTAGAACGGCACCGAATACAGTTTGCCGAGCGCGAAGCTGGACGGATCGGGGAAATCGACGATGGCCGCGTCGAACATGTCGCCGTTGTTGCGCAGCCAGACGGCGGCATCGGCGTTGACGACGGTGACGCGCTTGTCCGAGAACGCGTTGTTATTTAACTTTGCCAGTTCCGGGCGCGTGGTAAACGCGGCCGTCATGGCAGGATCGAGGTCGACCACGGTGACGTGTTCGATCTGTGGATAACGGAGGATTTCGCGCAGCGCCAGGCCATCGCCGCCGCCCAGCACCAGCACGCGGCGCGCCCACGGCAGCGCTTCGAGCACGGGGTGCACCAGCGCCTCGTGGTAGCGGTACTCGTCGCGCGAGGAAAACTGCAGGTTGCCGTTGATGTAGAGCCGCGTATCGTCCTTCCAGCGCGTGATCACCAGGCGCTGGTAGGGCGTGGTGGTGGAATACACGATCTGGTCGCCGAACAGGCCGTGCTCGCCCCAGGCCACCATGCGGTCGGACATGGCAAAGCCGGCGACCAGCACCAGCATCACGGCGCAGGCGCGCAGGAAGCGCCCCGTGAGGTTCTTCAGCTCCGCGCGGAACACGTAAATCGTCCACAGGCCCACGCCCACGTTGAGCATGCCGAACAAAAAGCCCGTGCGCACCAGGCCCAGGTAGGGCGACAGCACCAGCGGAAACAGCAGGGAGACGGCCAGCGCCCCCAGGTAATCGAAGGTGAGCACGCGGCTGACCAGCTCGGAAAACTCCGTCTGGCGCGAGTTCAGGGCGCGCATCACCAGCGGCACTTCCATGCCGACCAGTGCGCCGATCAGGAACACCATCACATACAATAAGGTCCGAAAGGGCGCGGCCATCCACGAGAACGTCATGAACAGGATGGCGGCCGACAAGCCGCCGATCAGGCCCACGGCCAGCTCGATGTCGACGAAGCGCGAGAGCACGTCGTCGTCCCGCACATACTTGGAAAAGTGGGCGCCCACCCCCATGGCAAACAGGTAGCAGCCGATGATGGTGGAAAACTGCAGGATGGAATCGCCGAGCAGGTAGCTGGACATGGCGCCGGCGATCAGTTCATACGCGAGGCCGCAGGAGGCGACCACGAAGACGGACAAAATCAGAATCTTTTTGTTCATTGGACTTTTTTTTGTTCTAATATGCGTTGACGTTATCAAATACTCATTGCGAGGAAAGCCGTGCCCGCCATCCTAAACTATCTGATCCATCTTATACTGGCCGCCGCGCTGCTGATTGCCTTTTTTATCATCTACACGCGCGTCACGCCGTATAACGAAGTGCTGCTGATCCGACAGGGCAACCAGGCGGCGGCCCTGTCGCTGGGCGGCGCGCTGCTGGGCTTTTCCGCCACCATCGCCTCGTCCCTGATGCACACGGCCAACTACCAGCAATTCTTCGCCTGGGCCTTCGGTGCCATGGTGGTGCAATTGCTCGCCTATGTGGTCACCACGCGCCTGCTGCGCATGTCGAAGGATCAGATCGAATCGAACAACAGCGCCTTCGGCGGCCTGCTGGGCGCCATTTCGCTGTCGATCGGCGCCATCAACGCCGCCTGCATTTCCTGACACCGCTTTATCTTATTCAAGGACATCCATCATGAGCCTCGGCAGCTTTATCAAGAAGCAGTTTATCGACGTACTGCAGTGGAACGAAGAGACGGAAGGCGTGCTGGCCTGGCGCTTCCCCATGCAGGATTTCGAGATCCAGAACGGCGCCATCCTGAATGTGCGCGAATCGCAGGTCGCCGTCTTCGTCAATGAAGGCAAGATCGCCGACGTCTTCGGTCCCGGCACGCACAAGCTGACGACGCAGACCTTGCCGCTGCTGACCAACCTGAAAAACTGGGACAAGCTGTTCGATTCGCCGTTCAAGTCGGACGTGTATTACTTCAGCACGCGCGTGCAGACCGGCCGCAAGTGGGGCACGCCGCAGCCGATCACCATCCGCGACAAGGATTTCGACATGATCCGCGTGCGCGCCTTCGGCATGTATTCGTACCGCATCGCCGACGCCCGCACCTTCTTCACCGAGATCAGCGGCACGCGCGAAGTCTATACGCGCGACGAGGTGGAAGATCAATTGCGCGGCATTCTGATGTCGAGCATGGCCAGCTCGCTGGGTGGCGCGAATGTCCCCTTCCTCGACATGGCGGCCAACCAGGCGCTGATGGCGCAAGAGGTCAAGGATGGCCTGGCGCAGGCGTTTGCCCGCTACGGCGTGGGCCTCGATGAATTCAACGTGGCCAGCATCAGCCTGCCCGAGGAATTGCAGGCGGCGCTCGACGAACGTATTTCCGCCGGCATGAAGGGCGGCCTGGGCGCCGACAAGATGAGCGGCTACACCAAATTCCAGGTGGCCAACGCGATCCCGCTGGCGGCGCAGAACGAAGGCGGCATGGCCGGCATCGGCGCGGGCCTCGGCGCCGGGCTGTCGATCGGCCAGGTGATGGCGCAAAGCATGGGCGGTGCGCTGCAGCAGCCCGCCCCGGCCCCCGCTCCGGCGGCGCCACCGGCACCCGCGGAAGAACCGATCGAGGCGCGCCTGGAAAAACTCAAGGGTTTATTGGACAAGGGACTCATTTCGCCCGCCGACTACGACGGCGCCAAGGCTGAACTGCTGAAAAAACTGATCGGCTGATTAGGGCGAAATACGACTGCATGCAAACTGTTTCCTGTCCCAGCTGCGGCGCGGAAGTGCATTTCCGCTCGCACGCTTCCGTGCTCGCCGTGTGCGAGTACTGCCACAGCACCATCCTCAAGGACGCCGATTCCGTCAGGGACGTGGGCAAGATGTCGGCCGTCCTGGAAGACTATTCGCCGATCCAGATCGGCACGGCCGGCGTACACGACGGCGTGCACTTCACCGTCGTCGGGCGCATCCAGCAGCGCTACAGCGCCGGCACGTGGAACGAGTGGTATCTGCTGTTCGACGACGCCAGCACGGCGTGGCTGGGCGACTCGTCCGGCCTGTACACGCTGACGCGCGAGCGCGGCACGCAGGATGCCTTGCCCGCCTTTGGCGAGCTGGCGCCGGGCAGGCGCTACACGATCTGCGGCGAACCGTACACGGCCGCCGAGATCCGCAGCGCCGAATGCATCGCCGGCCAGGGCGAGCTGCCCTTCAAGGTGGGCGCCGGCTGGCGCATCCAGGTGGCGGACTTCCGCAACTACGCGAGCTTCGTCACGCTCGACTACACGGATGGCCCGCAACCGGTCGTCTACCAGGGCGTCGCCGTCACCCTGGACAGTTTGCAATGCCAGCTGCTGCGCGACGACGAGGCCATCGCCAAAAGCGCCGGCAAGTACCGCGGCAAGCTCGATGCGCTCGACTGCCCCTCCTGCGGCAGCGGCATTCAATATGTGCCGGGTGCGGCGGCGCAGCTGGTGTGTCCCGCCTGCCATGCGCAACTCGACGCCAGCGGCCCGGAAGCGCAGGTGCTGGCCATCGGCAAGCAGGTGCACGAGAACGCCGACATCACGCTGGAACTGGGCGCCAGCGCGAAGATCAGCAATGTGGATTTCACGGTGATCGGCATGATGCGCCGCGCCGACGACGAAGGCAGCGAGTGGAACGAATACCTGCTGTACAACGCGCGCGCCGGCTTCTTCTGGCTGGTGGAGACGGACGAGGGCTGGTCGCGCTCGAACGTGCTGCCGAACTGGCCCAACTGGGCCTCGCTGGACGCCGCCGGCTGCACGCTCGATGGCGCCACCTACCGCAAACTGTATGACTACGGCTCGCAGGTCGTGTACGCAGCGGGCGCCTTCAACTGGAAGGTGGCCGTCGGCGACAGCACGCGCGTCTATGAATTCGAGCAGGGACAGACCAAGCTGGCGGCGGAACTCACGGGCGAGGAAATGACCTGGTCGCGCTCCGTGCCCGTCGCCTACGACCAGATGGCCGCCTGGTTCGGCGCCGCCTTCCATGGCGCCATCAAAACGACGAATATCCAGCTCAGTCACCGCGGCATCGCCAAGGTCTTCATCGTCATCGTGCTGGTCTTGAATGCGATCCCCATGTTCGTGTCGTTCTCCAGCACCTTGATGTGGAGTTTGCTGGGCTGCCTGGCGCTGTTCCTGCCCGCCGCTTTTCTCGACAAGAATGCAAAGAATCCCCATGAGTAAATACGTGATCTACGCCCTGATGGTGACGTTTTCCGTCACGGCCGCCAACTGGGTGCGCATGTTCAAGGTGGCCGGCAGCGGCAGTAGCGGCGGCAGCAGCTGGAGTTCGCGCACGGGCGGCGGCGGCGGCAGCTATGGCGGCGGCTCCAGCGGCGGCAGCCACAAATAAGCATGGCGTCCGCACCGCATCTCCCCCTGGGTACCCATCTGCTGGCCGACCTGTCGGGCATCGCACCGGAACGCCTGCGCGACTGCGCCGCGCTCGAGCGCCTGCTGCGCGACGCTGCCATCGCGGCCGGCGCGCAAGTACTGCACGGCCATTTCCACAGCTTTGGCCCGGGCCAGGGCGTCACGGGAGTGCTGCTGCTGGCCGAGTCGCACATCTCGCTGCATACCTGGCCCGAAGTGGGCTTTGCTGCCGTCGACATCTTCATGTGCGGCGCGGCCCGGCCGCAGCTGGCGCTGGACATCATCCAGGCGGCGCTGCAACCGGCGCATTGCCAGCTGCAGTCCGTGCGGCGCGCCCCGCCCGGGTAGGCCTGGCGTCGCTGGTGGATCGCGCGGGGATCGCTTACACTGTCGGCTGATCCCCCAACCGTGACTCCCATGCGCCGTTCCGCCCTCCTTGCCCTACCCCTGCTGCTGGTTTCCGCCTGCGATGACTACACGGCGCCCAGTCTGTACCAGGCCACCACGCCCGAGTGCAAGACGTGGACGGATGGCTCGCGTTTCGAACTGCCGCGCGGTATCAGCATCTACGCCACGCCACCTGTCACCTTGAAGGAAGGCGGCACGGAGCTGGCGCTGATTTTTACCTTGCCCGTCGGCACCCAAGCCAGTTTTACGCGCCTGTCCTTCCTGCTGGAAGAACCGAAAAAGCCGCCTTTCGCGGAAGCCAAGATACTCACCATTTACCAGCGCGGCATGAACCAGAAGGCGGAGATCGTCGACGTCATCGAGCAGTTGCCCATCATGTTTGCCGCCGTCGGCAACAGCAAGGAAACCCAGTGGCGCTTGCGCCTGCAACTGCCGCGCCAGCTGCCGCAGCGCTTTGATCTGTCCATGCCCGACATGCTCGTCGGCGGCAAGCGCTACCCGGTACGCACGTTTACGTACCGCTATTTCCCCGAACGCCAGGCATACGGCATGTGCAGCTGAGCCACACCATCCATTGACGGCGGCGCATGCCGCTGGCACACTGGCGTTTTCCATCACACAACAGGAGTAGACAACATGCGCCATTCGGATACTGCCGTGCTGTCGGCTGCCTGATCACTGTTTTTCCCTGCTAAGCCCCTTAGCTCGCCATTCCCCATACGCGTGATCGCGTAGCCGACTTCCCTTCTTTCGTGCCAGTCATCGCGACTGGCGGTGCCTGCACGCGCAGGCTATACGTCCGCACGCGGACGACAGAATTTGGAATCACGCTACCATGATCGCATTCGATTTTGCGCAACTACGCCTTATCGGGCTGCAGCAGGCTATCGCCGGCGCAGCCACCCAACTCAACGTATCTTCCCCCGCCGCGCAGCTGATGCGCGTGAGCGCCGTGCACCGCGACAGCATCGGCGTGCACGACGGCAGCCTGGAACAGCCGGCGCAGATCCTGCCGCGCCTGCTGCACGCGCTGCTGGAACACGACACCATCCTTGCTGTCGGCGACTGGATCGCCGCCGAACCCGATCTTCACGGCGCGCTGTGGATAACGGCGCACTTATCCCCAGTCACGCAGATCGCGCGGCGCGGCAATGACGGCCGGCGCCAGGTGCTGGCCAGCAATGTCGACACGGCCCTGCTGGTGATGGGACTCGATGAGGATTTTAATCCGCGCCGCCTGGAGCGTTATCTGGCCATCGTGCTGGCGGCCCAGGTCAGCCCCGTGGTGGTGCTGAGCAAGGCCGACGTGGCCGACGACGTGCCGGGCAAGCTGGCGCTGCTGAAACAGCGCCTGCCGCCCCACGTCCCGCTGTTCGCCATCGATACACGCCATGCGTATGACGTGGCCATCCTGGAACCCTGGCTGGGTGCCGGCCAGACCCTGGTACTGCTCGGCTCATCGGGCGCGGGAAAGTCCAGCCTGACCAATACCTTGTGCGCGGCGGATCAAGCGACCAACGGCGTGCGCCACGGCGACGGCCGCGGCCGGCACACGACAACGGCCCGCTCGCTGCACCTGTGTGCGGATGGCGCCTGCATCATCGACACGCCGGGCTTGCGCAGCTGGCGCGCCGACGCCGATGCGCAGACCCTGGCGGCCACGTTCGACGACATCGCGGCGCTTGCCGCAACGTGCCAGTTCCGCGATTGCCAGCATGCCAGCGAACCCGGTTGCCAGGTGCGTGGCGCCGTCGACGGGGACCGCCTGCGCAACTATCACAAGCTGCTGCGCGACGCGCGCCGCAGCGAGGAGACGCCGCTCGAGCGCATTGCCGCGCGCGCCAAGTGGAAAGTGACGATGAAGGCCTTCAGGCAACGTGACAAGGATGGAATGGCGTGAACAGCCGAGCCGCAGCCAGGATGCTGGAATATATCAAAGTTGCAATTGAGAAATATGCAAGGTATAGTCAAATGCACTACCAACAGAGATGCCCCGCACGCAATGCGCGCGGTCCGCCAACCATGACATGAGGATGCACTGTGTTCAAGGGAAAAACCGTTTTACTACTGAGTACATTGTCAGCTTGCCTGTTCGCCAGCAGCTCGCTGTTCGCGCAGAAGCTGATCGTGCCGCAAGAGATTCACCATGCCGACAAAGTCTACACGCTGGCGTTTACCGCGCCGCAGGGTCGCAACAGCAAACGGGCCTTGTATGAATATACGACGAATGGCGAAGCGGTGGAAAAATGGAGCAGCCTGATTACCATACTCTACGAAGGCAATTCCAAGACCGATCCCTTGGACTTCTCGGCCGCCCTGCTCAAGTCGCTGGCAGCCACCAAGCCGGAACCCATTTCCTCCGTCACTGTCGAGAACGGCCACGTGCTGATGCGGTCGGTATATGAACCGGATGCGGCCAACCCCGTGTATGAATCGAACGTCAGCAAGAGCTTTCATGGCGCTGCCGCCTGTGGTGGCCTGCTGCAGTTTCAATATGCGGTAAAGACACCGGCGGGCGCGGACCAGTCAGCGGCGGGCAGGCAGGCTAGCCTGAAGCTGGTCAATGAGGGCAATGCCAGCCTGGCTGCCCAGTTGCGCGATAGCGCCTGGCAGCCAAGCTGCGAATAAGCCAAGCGGCTGAAGCATAAAAAAGGCAGCCCGCAGGCTGCCTTTTTGTATTACTGCATGCGAGCAAATTAATGCTTGCGCAGCTTCTGGATCGCTGCCAGCTGCGCAATCGCGCTGGCCAGCTCGGCTTGCGCTTGCGCGTAGTCGATGCCCGAATCCTTGTTGTGGATATTTTCTTCCGCCAACTTCTTCGCTTCCAGCGCTTTCGCTTCGTCGAGGTCGTGACCGCGGATCGCGGTATCGGCCAGGACGGTCACGGTATCCGGTTGCACTTCCAGCAGGCCGCCGGCAACGAAGACGAACTCTTCTTCAGCCTGGCCGACTACCTTGATGCGGACCGCGCCCGGACGGATGCGGGTAATCAAAGGCGTGTGGCGTGGGTAGATACCCAGCTCGCCCTGTTCACCCGGCAACGCGACGAATTCTGCTTCGCCTGAAAAAATCAGTTCTTCAGCGGAAACCACGTCAACGTGAATTGTGTGTGCCATGTGTGTCCTATCGGGTTGAAGAACCCCGCCGTCTAACGGGCGGGGTTAGGCCCAGACTTAACTTAGTTAAGTTTCTTGGCTTTTTCGATTGCTTCTTCGATCGTGCCGACCATGTAGAACGCTTGTTCCGGCAGGTGATCGAGTTCGCCCGAAGCGATCATTTTGAAGCCCTTGATCGTGTCTTTGAGCGAAACGTATTTACCAGGCGCGCCGGTAAAGACTTCAGCGACGTGGAAAGGCTGCGACAGGAAACGCTGCATCTTACGTGCACGGGCAACCAGCAGTTTGTCTTCCGGTGCCAGCTCGTCCATACCCAGAATCGCGATAATGTCGCGCAATTCCTTGTAGCGTTGCAGGGTCGTTTGCACGGCACGCGCGGTGTCATAGTGCTCTTGACCAACGATCAACGGATCGAGCTGACGCGAGGTCGAATCCAGCGGGTCCACGGCTGGGTAGATACCCAGGGAAGCGATGTCACGCGACAGCGCAACGGTCGAATCCAAGTGAGCAAACGTGGTAGCAGGCGACGGATCGGTGTAATCATCGGCTGGAACGTAGACGGCCTGGATCGAGGTGATCGAACCGGTCTTGGTCGACGTAATACGCTCTTGCAGACGGCCCATTTCTTCCGCCAGGGTCGGTTGGTAACCCACAGCCGACGGCATACGGCCCAGCAGTGCCGACACTTCGGTACCGGCCAGCGTAAAGCGGTAGATGTTGTCGACGAAGAACAACACGTCCTTGCCTTCATCACGGAACGATTCAGCGATCGTCAGGCCGGTCAGCGCGACGCGCAGACGGTTACCTGGCGGTTCATTCATCTGACCGTAGACCATCGCCACTTTGGAGTTCTCCGGGTTTTCCAGATCAACCACTTTCGCGTCAGCCATCTCGTGGTAGAAGTCGTTACCTTCACGGGTACGCTCACCGACGCCGGCGAACACGGACACGCCGCTGTGCGCCTTGGCGATGTTGTTAATCAGTTCCATCATGTTCACGGTCTTGCCTACGCCAGCGCCGCCGAACAGACCAACTTTACCGCCTTTTGCAAACGGGCACACCAAGTCGATCACCTTGATGCCGGTTTCCAGCAGTTCTTGCGATGGCGACAATTCGTCGTATGCAGGAGCGGTGCGGTGGATCGACGCGATCTGCTCGTGCGACACGGGGCCGCATTCGTCGATCGGGTTGCCCAGCACGTCCATGATGCGACCCAGGGTTGCTTTACCGACTGGCACCATGATAGGTTTGCCGGTATTTTGAATCATCATGCCGCGACGCAGGCCATCGGACGAGCCGAGTGCAATGGTACGGACAATGCCGTCGCCCAACTGCTGTTGTACTTCCAGGGTCAGTTCCGAGCCTGCCATCTTCAAGGCATCAAATACCTTAGGCATCGCGTTGCGGGGAAACTCAACGTCCACCACAGCGCCGATACACTGAACGATTTTGCCATCAGCCATGTTCGTTCCTTCAATATAGTTAAATTCGTTTAAACCGCAGCCGCACCGGCGACGATTTCGGAGAGTTCTTTGGTAATCGCAGCTTGGCGGGTCTTGTTGTAGATCAGCTTCAATTCGCCGATCACACTACCCGCGTTGTCGCTTGCAGCTTTCATCGCGACCATCCGTGCCGATTGCTCGGACGCCAGATTCTCCGCGACTGCCTGGTACACCAGCGCTTCTACATAGCGCTCCAGCAATTCGTCGATGATGCTTTGTGCATCCGGCTCGTAGATGTAATCCCACGAGTGTGCGCTCTTGTCGGCGACCATTTTGTCAGCCGTCAACGGCAGCAACTGTTCGACCACTGGTTCCTGCTTCATCGTGTTGATGAATTTGGTGTAGCACAGGTACACTGCGTCGAGCTTGCCAGCCTGGAATTCTTCGAGCATGACCTTGACAGGTCCGATCAATTTATCCAGGTGCGGCGTATCACCGGTTTGAATGGCAGAGGCGACGATCTTGACGCCGATGCGATTCAAAAAACCCAAACCCTTGTTACCGATGGCAACTGCTTCAATCCGGTTGCCAGCTGCTTCCAGCTCGCGCGACTTCGACGTCACCTGGCGCAGGATGTTGGTGTTCATGCCGCCGCACAGACCTTTGTCGGTCGTGACAACGATGAAACCCACTGCCTTCGCTTGCGTACCCTGGGCAACTGCCAGGAACGGGTGCGTGTATTCCGGATTGGCGTTCGCCAGATTGGCGGCGATATTCCGAATCTTGTCACTGTAGGGACGAGCGGCCCGCATCCGGTCTTGCGCCTTGCGCATTTTGGACGCGGCGACCATTTCCATCGCCTTGGTGATCTTCTTCGTATTCTCTACGCTCTTGATCTTGCCTCGTATCTCTTTGCTTGATGCCATGAGTCCTTACTCCTTCTGCGCGTAGGGCGGCGCCTCACTCGAGGCGGGCGCCGCCTGGCCGCTTAATATGCGCCGGATTTCTTGAAATCAGCAATGGCCGCCGACAGAGTTGCTTCGCTGTCTTTGTCGAGTTGCTTGGTTTCTTCGATCTTGGCCAGCAGAGCAGCTTGCTTGGTCTTCATGTAAGCGTGGACACCAGCTTCGAACGACAGCACTTGCTTGACTGGCACGTCGTCCATGAAGCCTTTGTTCACCGAGAACAGCGATACGGCCATCAGCGAGATCGACAGTGGCGAGTATTGGGCTTGCTTGAGCAATTCCGTTACGCGGGCACCACGGTCCAGCTGCTTGCGGGTCGATTCATCGAGGTCCGAAGCGAACTGCGCAAACGCGGCCAGTTCACGGTACTGCGCCAAGTCGGTACGGATACCGCCGGACAGGTTTTTGATGACCTTGGTCTGGGCGGCGCCACCGACGCGCGATACGGAAATACCGGCGTTAATCGCAGGACGGATACCGGCGTTGAACAGCGAGGTTTCCAGGAAGATCTGACCGTCGGTAATCGAAATCACGTTGGTTGGAACGAATGCGGACACGTCGCCAGCTTGCGTTTCAATGATCGGCAGTGCCGTCAGGGAACCGGTCTTGCCTTTGACGGCGCCGTCGGTGAACTTCTCGACGTAGTCGGCGTTCACGCGTGCTGCGCGTTCCAGCAGGCGGCTGTGCAGGTAGAACACGTCGCCTGGGTACGCTTCGCGACCTGGTGGACGGCGCAGCAGCAGCGAGATTTGACGGTATGCAACAGCTTGTTTGGACAGATCATCGTAGACGATCAGTGCATCTTCACCGCGGTCACGGAAGTATTCGCCCATGGCGCAACCGGAGTACGGCGAGATGTATTGCATGGCGGCCGATTCCGAAGCGGAAGCGGCGACAACGATGGTGTATTCCATCGCGCCGTGCTGTTCCAGCGAGCGCACGATGTTCTTGATCGACGAGGCTTTTTGGCCAATCGCGACGTAGATACATTTCATGCCCTGGCCTTTTTGATTGATGATCGCATCAATCGCCACGGCCGACTTGCCGGTTTGACGGTCGCCGATGATCAGTTCGCGCTGGCCGCGGCCAACGGGAACCATCGCATCGATCGACTTCAGGCCGGTTTGCATTGGTTGCGAAACGGATTCACGGGCGATCACGCCCGGAGCGATTTTTTCAATCGCGGCCGTCAGTTTGGTCTCGATGGCGCCTTTGCCGTCGATCGGCTGGCCCAGCGCGTTGACAACGCGGCCGAGCAGCTCAGGACCGACTGGCACTTCCAGAATGCGGCCGGTGCATTTCACCGTGTCGCCTTCGGAGATGTGCTCGTAGGCACCCAGAATCACGGAACCGACGGAGTCGCGTTCCAGATTCATTGCCAGGCCAAACGTGTTGCCTGGGAATTCCAGCATCTCGCCTTGCATCACGTCCGACAAACCGTGGATGCGGCAGATACCGTCGGCGACGGAAATAACCGTGCCTTGATTACGCACTTCAGCGCCGCCGTCAAGACCTTGGATCCGGCTCTTGATCAACTCGCTGATTTCAGATGGGTTGAGTTGCATACTAACTCCTAAAAGTGTTTCTCTCAGCTTGCGCGAGGGGTAAGGGTCTGTCTAAGCTGGCCTGCCGAAGCGCGTGTCTTACGACACCAGTGCAGCGTGCAGTTGCTGCAGCTTGGCGCGCACCGAGGTATCGAGCACTTGGTCGCCAACAACCACGCGCACGCCGCCGAGCAGCGATGGATCCACTGTGACGGCAGGGTTGAGCTTACGACTGAATTTCTTTTCCAGCGTTGCGACCAGCTCGGCCGTTTGGCCTTCGCTCAGATCGAAAGCGCTCGTGATCTCGGCGTCAGCCGCACCTTCCAGGCCATTTTTCAAGGCATGGAATTGCGCGCCGATTTCCGGCAGCAGGCTGATGCGGCCATTTTCGATCAACATCGTGACGAAGTTTTTCACTTCCTCATTGAGCGGCGATTTCAACAACGACAGGATGGTGGCGGCGACGTCGCTTTCCGAAACCTTCGGATTGCGCGCGTACGCCTGTACCTCGGGGTGGCTACCGATCTGTGCCAGTTCGGACACCAGCTCGGACCACGCCGCGAGGTTGCTTGACTCCTTACCAGCTTGGGCTACGCGGAACAAAGCTTCCGCGTAGGGACGGGCGACGGTTGCGAGTTCTGCCATGATTACAGCTCGACAGCAAGACGCTGCAACATTTCGGCGTGAGCCGTAGCGTTGACTTCACGCTTCAGGATCTGCTCGGCACCCTTGACAGCCAGGTCAGCCACCTGAGCGCGCAATTGTTCGCGTGCTTTCGACAGTTGCTGTTCGGCGTCCGACTGGGCTTGCGCAATGATACGCGCAGCTTCAGCTTGTGCATTTTGCTTGATCTCTTCAGCAACCAGCTGCGCGCGCTTTTCAGCGTCCGCAACGCGTTGCGACGCTTCTTCACGTGCACTGTTCAATGCCTCTTGCGCACGCTTTTCAGCGACTGCCATCGAAGCCTGACCTTGATCGGCCGCAGCCAATCCATCCGCGATTCGTTTGGCACGCTCATCCAGCGCGTTGTTCAGCGCTGGAAATACGAACTTCATCGAGAACCAGACCAACACCGCGAAGGTGATCATCTGGCCGATGAGCGACATATTGATGTCCATACCTTTGCTCCTAACTAAAAGTTTCTCCTAGGGTTGGAGCGAATTACTGAGCAACAGCCGTCAGAGCGGACAGGAACGGGTTAGCGAACGTGTACAGCAGAGCAACACCAACGCCGATCATCGAAATAGCATCCAGCAGACCAGCGATAACGAACAGTTTGGTTTGCAGTTGTGGCATCAGTTCTGGTTGACGTGCCGAAGCTTCCAGGAATTTGCCACCCAAGATAGCGAAGCCCAGAGCGGTGCCGATTGCGGCCAGGCCGATGATGATTGCTGCTGCCAGAACGGTCATGCTTTGTACTTGTGCGATCAGAGCTTGCATAAAATTCTCCTAAATTTAAAAACGAAAGATACTAAAAAAACAAAATATAAAGTTAATGATTAATGTTTCTCAACCGCAAGGCTCAGATACACAACCGTCAACGCCATAAACACAAAAGCTTGCAAAGTTACAATCAAGATATGGAAAATTGCCCATGGACCACCCAACGCCCACTGTGCCCACCAAGGCAACAACGCGATCAAGATGAAAATCAGTTCGCCGGCATACATATTGCCGAACAGTCGCAGCGACAGGGAGATCAGTTTTGCAACCAGCTCAACCATTTGCAGCAAGAAATTGACAGGTGCCAGGGCGATCGTGCCGATCAGGCCGCTCGCATGGAACGGTGCCGTGAACAGTTCCTTGATCCAGCCGCCCAGGCCCTTGGCCTTGATCGAGAAGGCGATCACGCACAGCACGACCGACAGCGACATGGCGAATGTGTGGTTGACGTCGGCGGTCGGCACGGCGCGCAGTTTATGCACGCCAAACCAGCTCAGGATCTTCGGCAACAGGTCAACCGGCAGGAAGTCCATCGCGTTCAACAACCAGACCCACACAAAAATAGTGATGGCCAGCGGCGCGATGACCTTGCTTTTCGCGTGGAAGGCCCCATTAATAGTGTCATTGACGATTTCCATGACCATTTCGACGAAGTTTTGCAACTTGCCAGGGACACCAGCCGTCGCGCGGCGCGACGCCATATAGAAAACAGCCAGGAAAACAAAGCCCAGAATGGCCGAAATCCAGAACGTATCCAGATTGATCATGCCGTCGGCACTTCTCAGGTGGGCCAGATGGTGACTGATGTATTCTGTGGCGTTGGCCGGGGCAGCATGGCCCGCTTCAATAGCGTGTTCTGTGGTCATAATGAATTTAGATTTGTCGTTTCAGAGCTCAACAGGCCCCAAAACCAATGATTAAACAGCGAGCAATGAAAACCAGTATGCTAAGGTTGCCACCGCGAAACCCAAGATCAGCCATAACCAGGCGGCCGACTGAAACAACACCAGTGCCAATATAAACAGCACCGCTGTGATAAATATTTTCACCACTTCTGCGCGCAAATGCGCCCGGAATGCCTTGTTGGCGTCGCTAGAACCGCGAACCACCAACAGGGCATACACCAGGCTACCGATGACTGCGATAGCGCCGCCGTATGCGGCGGACCAGCCTCTGACACTGCCACCGAAAAACAGGGTGACCGTGGCAAAACTGATAGCGATTGCTAGCTGCAATGCAACTACTTTGTAGACTGGCTTGGCAATACTTTGTTGTGAATCACTCAATTGCCAAGTTCCCAGAAAAATCTACACACGCAAAGACACGGGATTATAGTTGGCTTTGATCTATAGAGTCAAACGTTGGTGCACCGCAGCAGGGCAATTGCTGCGTGAAACTGACGCTTTACCGACTATTCGCCGCCATTTGCACCACTATATGGCAAAGTCGCTTGTCTGGCCGCTTCCAGCCGTGTTATCAAGGAATCACGTGGTGCATCTGGAAAGCATGGCCGGATCGGCCACACCCGCATGGCCCCTGTCTTTGCAGCTTGCTATTTAACCACGCAAACGTGTCAACAAGCCATCGAGCACGTCAAGATCGGCAAAATCGATGACCAATTGGCCACGGCCTTTGTTGCCCATCTTGAACACCACGGGCGTGGCCAGCGCATCGGACAGCTCTTCTTCCAGGCGCGCGATGTCGCCGGACTTTTCCTTTTGCCGCGGCTCAACCGGGTTGGCCGCTTCCTCGAGCGTGCGGGTGACGAGCTTTTCCGTTTCGCGCACCGACAGGCGCTTGGCCACGACCTGGTTCGCCAGGGTGATCTGGCTGGCCGCATCGACGGCCAGCAGCGCGCGCGCATGGCCCATGTCGATATCGCCGGCCATCAGCATGGTTTGCACGGGGTTGGCCAGGTTCATCAAACGCAACAGGTTCGACACGGCGCTGCGCGAGCGTCCCAGCGCAGTGGCCGCTTGCTCATGCGTAAAACTGAAGTCGGCGATCAGGCGGTGGATGCCCTGCGCCTCTTCCAAAGGATTGAGGTCTTCGCGCTGGATGTTTTCGATCAGCGCCATCGCGGCGGCGGCCAGATCGTCCACGTCGCGCACCAGCACCGGCACTTCCGTCAGGCCGGCCAGCTGCGAGGCGCGGAAACGGCGTTCACCTGCGATAATTTCATATTTGACAAGTCCGCTCAGGGTGTCCTGCCCGATCGGGCGCACCAGGATCGGCTGCATCAGCCCTTGCGCCTTGATCGAAGCGGCCAGTTCATTCAAGGCCCCCTCGTCCATGCGCGTGCGCGGCTGGTACTTGCCGGCTTGCATTTGTGATACGGGCAAGTTCGACGGTTGTGTCGTGTCCGGACTGGCAAAATCGCTGCCGCCGCCCAACAGGGCGTCGAGTCCGCGACCCAGTCCTTTTAATTTTTTCGTAGCCATGCTGTCCTAATCGTGTTTTCAGAGTAAGCGCTTACATCAAACCGTGCAGGCGCCCGCCTCTTGTTTACATATGTTTGATGCGCTCGACCATCTCGGCGCCGAAGGCGATATACGCCTGGGCACCTTTCGAGCTGGGGTCGAAGGTCACGCCGGGCAAGCCGTACGACGGCGCTTCGGCCAGGCGCACGTTGCGCGGGATGATGGTATTGAAGACCTTGTCGCCGAAGTGCTGTTCCAGCTGCGCCGACACTTGTTGCGATAATGTCATGCGCGGATCGAACATCACGCGCAGCAAGCCGATGATCTTCAAATCCGGGTTCAGGTTCGCATGCACCTTCTTGATGGTGTTGACCAGGTCGGACAAGCCTTCCAGCGCGTAGTACTCGCACTGCATCGGGATGATCACGCCATGCGCGGCGCACAGACCGTTCAGGGTCAGCATCGACAATGCCGGCGGGCAATCTACCAGGATGAAATCGTATTCGCCGTCCACTTCGGCCAGCGCATCCTTCAGGCGGCGTTCGCGGTTGTCGAGTTCGACCATCTCCACTTCGGCGCCGGCCAGCTCGCGGTTCGACGGCAAGACATCGAAGCGCCCCGCTTCCGAACGCTGGCGTGCCGTCTTCACATCGGACTCGCCCAGCATGACTTCATAGGTCGACGCCTTCAGGCCGGCCTTGTTGATGCCGGCGCCCATGGTCGCATTGCCCTGCGGGTCGAGGTCGACCAGCAGCACGCGCTGGTTCAACTTGGCCAGACCGGCGGAGAGGTTGACGCTCGTTGTGGTTTTACCAACACCACCCTTTTGATTTGCTACACAAAAAATTTTGGCCATGTATCTTCTAGTTGTAAAGAGATGCAAACTTCATCGTGCGCCCCGGCATCTGGCCGAAACGATTTATACTGTTTATTTTATTTATACGATATAAATCGTTTATACGGTTTATATTATTTATACCGTATAAACTGTTTATATCATTTATTTCGACTTTTAAATTCTTGCTATAAAGACCAGATGACGCTCTGCATTTAGCCCTGGCACCTGGATCGCCCGTAATTCCGTCACTTTCCAGTCTGCCGGCAGTCGCTCGCGCTCGTCTGGCGGCGCCACCCCTTTCAAGGCGATGAATTGCCCGCCCTCGGCCAGCACGTGGTGCGACCAGTTGACGAAGTCGGACAGGTCGGCAAAGGCGCGCGAGGTGATCACGTCGAATTTTTGCGCCACTTCCAGCTGTTCCACCCGTTTCGTGTACACGGTGACGTTGGCCAGGCCCAGTTCCGCCTTCACTTGCGTCAGAAAAGCCGTCTTTTTATGCACGGTGTCGATCATCGACACCTTCACATCGGGCCGCGCGATGGCCAGGACCATGCCCGGCAAGCCGCCGCCGGCGCCCACGTCGAGCACATGCTTTGCATCCGCGAACGCCGGCACGGCGGCCAGCGAATCGAGCACGTGCAGGGTCAGCATCTGCATCGGATCGCGCACCGACGTCAGGTTGTACACGCTGTTCCATTTGGCCAGCAAGGCTAGGTAATCGAGCAGTTTTTCCGTCTGATCCGCGCTCAGGTCCAGCCCCAGCGCGGCGATGCCTTCATTCAAAATGGGGGCCAATGCGGCCCGGTCAAACTGCTTCATTCAACAACCTCGTCCTTTAAAGTGGTGGTCTGTATTTCGGCTTGCCCTGCGCCAAAACCGCGCTTTTTCAGATGCACCAGCAGCAGCGAAATCGCCGCCGGCGTCACGCCCGATATGCGCGATGCCTGGCCCAGGGTTTCAGGGCGCTGCTTGTCGAGTTTTTGCCGCACTTCGACCGACAGCGCGCCGATATCGAGGTAATTGAAACCTTCCGGCAAGGCCAGGTTTTCATAGTGTTCATGGCGCTCGATTTCCTTGCTCTGGCGCTCGATGTAGCCCGCATATTTGAGCTGGATTTCCACCTGCTCGCGCACGGCGGGGTCTTCCACGCCGGGGCCGGCCAGGGCCTGGCCTTCCATGCCCGTCATGCTCATCAGGGTGTCGTAGGCCACGTTCGGGCGGCACAGCAGGTCCGCCAGCGAGTACTCGCGCTCGATGGCCTGGCCGACGATGCGTTCCGATTCGGCGGCCGCCAGGATGCGCGGATTGACCCAGGTGGAACGCAGGCGTTCGAGTTCGCGCGCCACCGCTTCGCGCTTGGTCTCGAACGCTTGCCATTGGGTGTCGCCCACGCAGCCCAGCGCGCGCCCGATTTCCGTCAGGCGCATGTCGGCATTGTCTTCGCGCAGGCTCAAACGGTACTCGGCGCGGCTGGTGAACATGCGGTACGGTTCCTGCACGCCCTGGGTGATCAGATCGTCGACCAGCACGCCCAGATAGGCCTCGGAGCGGCCCGGTACCCAGGCTTCCTTGTCCTGCGTCAGCAAGGCCGCATTCAGGCCCGCCAGCATGCCTTGCGCGGCCGCTTCCTCGTAGCCCGTGGTGCCGTTGATCTGGCCGGCGAAGAACAGGCCCGCGACGGCCTTCGTTTCCAGCGACGCCTTCAAGCCGCGCGGGTCGAAATAATCGTATTCGATGGCATAGCCGGGGCGCAGGATATGGGCGTTTTCCATGCCCTTCATCGACTGTACCAGGGCGATCTGCACGTCGAACGGCAGGCTGGTGGAGATACCGTTCGGATAGAACTCGTGCGTCGTCAAACCTTCCGGCTCGAGGAAGATCTGGTGCGATTCCTTGCCCGAGAAACGGTGGATCTTGTCTTCGATCGAGGGACAGTAACGCGGGCCCACGCCTTCGATGACGCCCGTGTACATGGGGCTGCGGTCCAGGCCAGCGCGGATGATGTCGTGCGTCTGGCTATTCGTGTGCGTGACCCAGCACGGCACCTGGCGCGGATGCATGGCCGTGTTGCCCATCACCGAAAACACGGGCACGGGATCGAGGTCGCCCGCCTGTTCTTGCATCACGGAAAAGTCAATCGTGCGGCCATCGATGCGCGGCGGCGTGCCCGTTTTCAGGCGCCCTTGCGGCAGTTTCAGCTCTTTCAGGCGGGCCGACAGCGAGATGGCGGGCGGATCGCCGGCGCGGCCGGCCGAATAGTTATTCAAGCCCACGTGGATCTTGCCGTCGAGGAAAGTGCCGGCCGTCAGCACGACGGCGCGCGCGAGGAACTTCAGGCCGATCTGCGTCACGGCGCCGACGACCCGGTCGCCTTCGACGATCAGATCATCGACCGCTTGCTGGAACAGCCACAGATTCGTCTGGTTTTCCAGGCGCGTGCGAATGGCGGCCTTGTACAAAATACGGTCGGCCTGGGCGCGCGTGGCGCGCACTGCCGGGCCTTTCGAGGAATTCAGGATGCGGAACTGGATGCCGGACTCGTCGGTGGCAATCGCCATCGCGCCGCCCATGGCATCGACCTCCTTGACCAGGTGGCCCTTGCCGATGCCGCCGATGGAGGGGTTGCACGACATCTGGCCCAGTGTCTCAATATTATGCGTGAGCAATAGCGTCTTCTGCCCCATGCGGGCCGAAGCGAGGGCCGCCTCGGTACCGGCGTGACCACCACCGACAACGATGACGTCGAATTCTGTAGGAAATAACATGATAAATAGGTAACAGTGCAAGTAAAAATGCGGGAAGAGAGCTCCGATTATAGAGTCTTTTTGCGAACGCAACCTTCCATGGGCCAATTTTTGCTTAATTTTTACTCAGCGAGGGCAAGTCGACAGCGATTTTTGTTTCACGTGGAACACGCAGCGGTGCCAGGACAGGCCCGCGCCGCGCTGCGGGGTCCGGCAATGTTTGCTACAATTGCCGCATCGTTCGCCTCCGTGCTCACGCCAGTGGCCAGCGCGACGATCATCCAGGAGGACGGCCTCCCCCATCATGGGAACACACCGGGACGGCCCGCTCTGTATAGGAGCCGCCATGGCCTGGATACTGTTAATAATTGCCGGCATGTTTGAAGTCGTGTGGGCATACTCGATGAAACTCTCCGAGGGTTTCACCAGACTCACTCCCTCCGTGATTACCGTGCTCATGATGATGGCCAGCTTCGGCTTGCTGTCGCTGGCCATGCGCACCCTGCCCCTGGGCACGGCTTACACCATCTGGACGGGCATCGGTGCCGTCGGCGCCTTTATCGTTGGCATCGTCTTTCTGGGCGAGCAAGTCAATACCATGCGCGTGTTCGCCGCCGTCCTCATCGTGTGCGGCATCGTGCTGATGAAACTGTCATCGAGCCACTGAGAGGAATCCCCATGCTCCTCGAACACTATTTTCCCGTCCTGCTGTTCATTCTGATCGGCATCCTGGTCGGCATCGTGCCCATGCTGCTGGGACGCGTACTGGGGCCGCACAAGCCCGATCCGCAAAAAATGTCACCGTACGAATGCGGCTTCGAGGCGTTCGGCGACGCGCGCATGAAGTTCGACATCCGCTTCTACCTGGTCGCCATCCTGTTCATCCTGTTCGATATCGAGGTGCTCTTCCTGATGCCGTGGGCGGCCAACGTCAACGAACTGGGCTTGCCCGGCTTCTGGGCCGTCATGGGCTTTCTCGGCGTGCTGGCCATTGGCCTGGCCTATGAATGGAAGCGCGGCGCGCTCGAGTGGGAGTAAGCGCCGCTTTTGGTTCCACGTGAAACAGGCACGGGGCAGGAAAGCGGAGTATGCTGGACTTCTGTCCTTACTGTCAGGAGCATGCATGTCCGCCTTCCAGTTCCGTACCGTGCCGCATCTGATCGTTGAACCGGGCGCCGCCGCCCAACTGGGCGCCCATATCGCCCACCACTTCCCCGCCGTGCGCCGCGCCCTGCTCGTCACCGACGCGGGCTTTTTGCGCACGGGTCTGGCCGATGCACCGTTGCGCAGCTTGCAAGCGGCCGGCATCGAGGCGCATGTCTTTTCCGATGTACAAGCCGATCCGCCCGAAGCCGTCGTGCTGGCTGGCGTGGCCCAGGCCCAGATGTTTCACGTGGAACTGATTATCGGCCTTGGAGGCGGCAGCTCACTGGACGTGGCCAAGCTGATCGCCGTGCTGGCGCCCGGTCACCAGGAACTGGCCCAGCTGTACGGCATCGGCAATGTGCACGGTCAGCGCCTGCCGCTGGTGCAATTGCCGACGACGGCCGGCACGGGCTCGGAAGTCACCCACATCGCCATCGTCACCACGGGCGCCACCAGCAAGATGGGCGTCGTCGCGCCGCAACTGTATGCGGACCTGGCCATCCTCGACGCCAGCCTGACCCTGGGTTTGCCGCCCGCAGTGACGGCCGCCACCGGCATCGATGCCATGGTGCATGCGATCGAAGCGTACACCAGCCGCCTGCTGAAAAATCCCTTGTCCGACATGCTGGCCACCCAGGCGCTGTCGCTGCTCTCCAGCAACTTGCTCGCAGCCTGCCGCGATGGCAGCAACTTGCCGGCGCGGCAAGCCATGCTGCTGGGCGCCATGCTGGCCGGCCAGGCGTTTGCCAACGCACCCGTGGCTGCCGTACATGCGCTCGCCTATCCCATCGGCGGCCTGTTCCACGTGCCGCATGGCCTGTCGAACGCGCTGGTGTTGCCGCACGTGCTGCGTTTTAATCTATCCCATGCGGCGCCCCTGTATGCGCAACTGGCGACCGTATTGCAACCCGGCATCACGGGCAGCGAGGAAGCGCGGGCCGAGGCCCTGATCGACGCCATGCAGGACATTGCCGTCGCTACCGGTATCGCGCGCACCTTGCGCGAAGTGGGCATCACGTCCGGCGACCTGGACCGCCTGGCCGATGAAGCCATGCTGCAAACGCGCTTGCTGGGCAACAATCCCCGTCCCCTCATGCGCGCCGATGCGCGCGCCATCTATGCGGCCGCACTGTGAACCAGCAGACGGAATCTGCCAACCCGCCCAGCTACACTGACGCCATGACGCCTCCCGACATCCCCATTCATCCCGACAGCACCCACTTTCCGTACGGTGCCTGTGCCGGCTGCCATGACAGCGCGCCGCTGCCGTTTGCCTTCGAGTATGCCTATCAGCCCATCGTCGACCTGGCCACGCGCAGCATCTATGCGCACGAGGCGCTGGTGCGCGGCCCGAACGGCGAAAGCGCGGCCAGTGTGCTGGCGCAAGTCAACGACGCCAACCGCTACCGCTTCGACCAGGCGTGCCGCGTCAAGGCCGTGGCCGGCGCAGCGCGCCTCGGCATGCAGGGCTTCCTGTCGATCAATTTTTTGCCCAACGCCGTCTACCGCCCGGAAGTGTGCATCCGCAGCACCCTGGAAGCGGCCAGGCTGCACCGCTTCCCTACCGACAAGATCATCTTTGAAGTGACGGAAGGCGAACGGGTGCAAGACCGTCCCCACCTGGTCGAGATCTTCCGCGCCTACCGGCGCTTCGGTTTCCAGACGGCCATCGATGATTTCGGCGCCGGCTATGCGGGCTTGAACCTGCTGGCCGAATATCAGCCCGACATCATCAAGATCGACATGGACCTGGTGCGCGGCATCGATACGCAGGCGCCGCGCCAGGCGATCGTGCGCGCCATCGCCAGCCTGTGCCATGAGCTTGGTATCCGCGTGCTGGCCGAAGGCATCGAGACCCGCGCCGAGCGCGACTTCCTGGCCAGCTGCGGCATTTCCCTGATGCAGGGCTACTGGTTTTCCAAGCCCGTCTTCCAGGGACTGGGGCAGATCGCCGAGTCGGCCTGGGAATAAAAAGGCCACGTGAAACGTGGCCGCAGGTTCCACCAACGATACTGGCTAGTTGGGAATATCGACGACAGTCCCCGTCACGCTGATGGCATTAGCAGGCGCCGGCGTTGCCGCGATCGCCGGCACGTTGACATTCGTGATCAGTGTCGACGCATCGGCGCGCGTCACCGTGCGCACCACCTGCGATGGCGGCAAGGCTTGCTTGGCGTTCAAGTGCGCATACATGGCGTCGAGCGCCCGGTTCAGGTACACGTGCAGCGGTACGATCAGGGTCGGCAAGGCGCTGCTGAAGGAATCGAAATGGTTGGCATTGGTCACCTCGATATAGCGCAGCTGACTATTTGCCCCTTCCACGGCGGCGTTCAGGCCAAGATAGGCGCGCGAGGCGTGATTGACGGGAATCAAGGTGTCGCTGCGGCCATGCACGATGATGGCCGGCTTGCCCTGCAACTTTCCGCTGGCCGCGACTTCGGCCATGCCGGCCCGCACGCGCACGCTCTGCCCGCCCAGGGTGCCCTGCAAGTTGGCGCCGCTGACGGCGTCGCGCCCCGTCGCCAGGCTGCGCAGGCACAGGAAGCCGTCGAGCGACTGGTCCGCCAGGCTGGTCGATGGCGACACGCCGGCCGTGTAGACTTTGGCGCCGCCCACGCTGTTCTCGTACACGACATTGCCGAGGATGCCGTTTTGCGCGGCAAAGCTGGCCGCCTTTTGCGCTGTGGTAAACGCGATCGGATTGCCGCTGCCGTCCGTCTGCGCAAACGTGAAACCGCACACTTTATCGGTCACGGAAAATTTCCCGTAGGCATACGCATACGTGACGGCCACGAGGATGTTCGTGCCCGCGTGCGAAGCCTGCAGCGGATCGGAATCGACCAGCCAGCCATACGCGCGCAAGCGCTGCTTCGCGTCCGCCTGCTGCGCAGCCAGCTCGGCGCCGTTCAATAAGCCCTTGGCAACCAGCGCCGTGCAGCGTCCCGCATTGCCGGCCACGGAAGCGATGCACGGCTGATACAGGGCCGCATAGGTGGCGTAGTCGAACAGCGCGCGGCCCGGATTGGCGACCACTGCCCCGCCCTGGCGCACGCTGTAGGCGTTAGATGCCGCCGGCTGGATTTGCGGTTCGCTGGCCGCCACGCCGCTGATCAAACCTTTCGTATCCTGTTCCGCCGCCAGCAGGGCCGAGCCGGCGCCGTTGGAAATGCTTGAGGCGATCGTGATGGTGTTCTTCGGCGTCAGGCGCACGATGCGCGAACTGCCGTCGCGGGCCAGCACGCCGTAGCGTTCATTCAAGACGTAAAACGCCATCTCGACCGCCTGCAAGGTGACCTTGCCCCAGTCCTTCTCCGGGTTTTGCTGCGAGTGCGCATGCTTGAAGGCGATGCGGTTCGGATAGGCGCCAGACCAGGCCAGCCGGTCCGCGTCGCTCAAGTCGGGCGCGAAGAGCGCGTTCTTGCCGGCGGCGACCCTGCCCGCGCGCACGCCGTTCTGCAGGTTGACGCTGTCGTCCTCGAACACATACAGGCCCGTGCCAGAACCCTTGTCCGCATACGCCACGGCGCAACCTTTTTTCAGGCCCCATTCGCCCGAGCTGCCGATGGCGCCGTAAATGCCGCGCGAGCCGCTGGACGTGCCCGTGACGATGCAGGCGCGGTCCGGGTCGAAGCTGGCCGGCACCTGCACCATCAAGGTGACGTTTTTCTTGCCCGTGCCATCATCGGCATAGGCGATGTATTCGCTGCCCGCGACCAGGCCCTCACCCGCGCCCACGTTGCC
The DNA here is from genome assembly GCF_020858135.1 of Janthinobacterium sp. FW305-128. NCBI lineage: Bacteria > Pseudomonadati > Pseudomonadota > Betaproteobacteria > Burkholderiales > Oxalobacteraceae > Janthinobacterium > Janthinobacterium sp. FW305-128. Next base: position 287,414 of record NZ_JACYMK010000004.1, read on the forward strand.
GGCCGCATCCACGTTCGGCCCGTACAGGGTGCCGTAGCCGCTGTTGGCGGCGATGTCGAGCACGGCGCGGTAATTGGCATAGATCGCATTGCGGCGCAGCTCGAGCGGCGTCGGCTGTTCCGCATTCGCATACGCGGGGGTGGCGCCCGCCAGCCCCGTCTTGCCCAGCCCTGCCGTCAGCAGATCGTTCGTCTTGCCGTCGTAGTCGGCGCGCGCAATCGTCCCCAGGTAGCTGGGCATCTGGTTCAGTTCTTCCGGCGCATGGTTGCTGCCGCAGGCTGCCAACGCCAGCAGGGTGCACAGGCTCGTGCCAACAGTGCCCGCGCGCGTGATCGTCATTTGCATGGTGGTTCTCTCCGTTGAAGTAACAGTGGACGCACAATGAAAAACGCCGGACGAATCGTCCGGCGTTGCTTGAAAATCAGACAGCGGCTTTGGCCGCCCTGCCGCCGAAACGCGCGATGGCTTCGCCGACGATGCCGCGCCGGAACAGCAGCACGCAGATGACGAAGATCACGCCCGTGACCATGCCCACCGATTCACCCAGGGTGCCGAACCACTCGATGCCCGTGTGCGTGGCCAGGTAGGTGCCGACATCGCCCAGCTTGTTTTCCAGCGCGATGATCAATACGGCGCCGAGGATGGGACCGGACAAAGTGCCCATGCCGCCCACCAGGGTCATCAGCACGACCAGGCCCGACATGCCCCAGTACACGTCGGTCAAGGTCTCAAAGCCCAGCACCAGCGTCTTGGTGGCGCCGGCCAGCGCGGCCAGCGACGCCGACAGAACGATGGCCATTAGCTTGTACTTGTTGACGTCGTAGCCGAGCGAGATGGCGCGCGGTTCGTTTTCCTTGATCGCCTTGAGCACTTGTCCGAACGGCGAATGGATGGTGCGCACGATCAGGGCGAAGCCGGCGACAAAAATGGCCAGCACGACGTAGTACAACACCGTGTCGTTGGCCAGGTCTATCGTGCCCAGCAAGGTTCCACGTGGAACACCCTGCAAGCCATCCTCGCCGCCCGTGAACGGCAGGCGCAAGGCCAGGAAGTACACCATCTGCGCCAGCGCCAGGGTGATCATCGTAAAGTAGATGCCCTGGCGGCGGATCGCCAGGCCGCCGATCACGAGGCCCAGCAAGGCGCCCGTGGCGACGCCGGCCAGCAAGCCCAGTTCCGTCGGCCAGCCCCAGGTGCGCAGCGCGTAACCGGTGACATAGCCGGCGCCGCCGAAGAAGGCCGCGTGGCCGAACGACAGCAAACCCGTGTAGCCGATCAACAAGTTGAACGCGCAGGCAAACAGGGCAAAGCACAGCAACTTCATCAGGAAGACGGGGTAGCCGTAAAACGGGGCCGCCAACGCCAGCAGCAGGGCAATGGCGTAGCCTACATTCTTATTCATCGTGGTAGCTCCAATACATGACTGATGAGGATTACTTTTCTTTGCCGAACAGGCCGGCGGGACGCAGCAGCAGCACGATGACCATCACCACGAACACCACGGTGGCCGAGCCTTCCGGGTAGAACACGCGGGTCAGGCCCTCGATCACGCCCAGGCCCAGGCCCGTCAGGATGGAACCCATGATGGAACCCATGCCGCCGATCACCACCACGGCAAACACGACGATGATCAGGTTCGAGCCCATCAGCGGCGAAACCTGGATGATCGGCGCGGCCAGCACGCCGGCGAAACCGGCCAGCGCCACACCGAAGCCGAAGGTCAAGGTCACCATCAGCGGCACGTTGATGCCGAACGCTTCCACCAGTTTCGGGTTTTCCGTGCCGGCCCGCAGGTAGGCGCCGAGCTTGGTTTTCTCGATGACGAACCAGGTGGCCAGGCAAACGGAAAGCGAGGCGATCACGACCCAGGCGCGGTAGTTCGGCAAGATCATGAAGCCCAGGTCCGTCGCGCCGGCCAGCGCTTCGGGTACGGCATACGGCTGACCCGAGACGCCATAGAACGAGCGGAACACGCCCTCCATGATCAGGGTGATGCCAAAGGTCAGCAGCAAGCCATACAGGTGGTCGAGTTTGTACAGCCAGCGCAGCATGGTTTTTTCGATCAGGATGCCGAGCAGGCCGACGAGGATCGGGGCGATGACCAGCATGGCCCAGTAATTGATGTCGAAATAGCTGAGGCCCATCCAGGCCAGGAAGGCGCCCATCATGTACATGGCGCCGTGCGAGAAATTAATAACGTTGAGCAAGCCGAAGATGACGGCCAGACCGAGGGACAACATGGCATAGAACGAGCCGTTGACGAGACCCAGCAGCAGCTGGCTCATCATCGCTTGTAATGGAACGCCGAAAATTTCCATGGCATCACAGTATAAAAAGCACCGCCGGGTAGCGGTGTGGTATCAAGGGAAACGCGCCACCGCAAACGGGTGCGGCGGCGCAAGGCGAACCCTGCGAGCGAAGCGCATGCAGGACAGAGCGCCCGCGCGGCGGCGGGCGATCCACAGGGATTGCTACAGCGTTACTTCCACAGCGAACACTTCGATTCGGCCTTGGTCACATACGCCTGTGCACCGGGCACGGTGGCGACCACCTTGTAGTAATCCCATGGGTATTTCGACTCGGACGGTTTCTTGACTTCCATCAAATACATATCGTGCACCATGCGGCCATCGGGGCGTACTTCGCCATTCTGGGTGAACATGTCGTTGATCTTGGTCTTTTTCAGGTAGGCCATGACCTTGTCCGTATCATCCGTGCCGACGGCCTTGACGGCTTTCAGGTAGTTCGCCGCGGCCGAATAGTCGGCTGCCTGCAGCATCGACGGTTCCTTCTTCATTTTGGCGAAATAGCGTTTCGACCAGGCACGCGTTTCAGGATTCAAGTCCCAGTACCAGCCGTCCGTCAGGTACATGCCCTGCGTCAGGTTCAGGCCCAGCGAATGGATGTCATTGATGAAGATCAGCAAGCCGGCCAGTTTCATCGATTTCGTCAAACCGAACTCGTTGGCCGCCTTGATGCTGTTGATGGCGTCGCCACCCGCATTGGCCAGACCGAGGATCTGCGGTTTGGCTGCTTGCGCCTGCAGCAGGAAGGACGAGAAATCGGACGCGCCCAGCGGATGCTTGACGCTGCCCAGCACCTTGCCGCCGGCCGCCTTGACGACCTCGGCCGTGTCTTTTTCCAGCGAATGGCCAAACGCATAGTCGGCCGTCATGAAATACCAGTTCTTGCCGCCCTGTTTGACGATGGTGCCGCCCGTGCCGCGCGCCAGCGCCACTGTGTCGTAGGCGTAATGCACGGTGTACGGCGTGCATTCTTCATTCGTCAGGCGTGAGGAGCCGGCACCGATGGCAATGAAGATTTTTTTCTTTTCCGCCGCGACCTTGGCCATGGCCAGGCTGGCGCCGGAATTGGTGCCGCCGATCAGCATGTCGACGCCCTGTTGGTCGAACCATTCACGTGCCTTCGAGGCGGCGATGTCGGCCTTGTTTTGATGGTCGGCGGAAATGAATTCCACCTTTTTGCCGGCCAGTACCACGCCGGCATCGGCGATCGCCATCTTGATGGCTTCCGCGCCACCGAGGCCGTCGACGTCGGAATACACGCCCGACATGTCGGAAATAAAACCGATCTTGATGGTATCGCCCGATACCTGGGCGTGCGCGGCGGCGGAAAAGCCCAGGGCGCAAAGAGTGGCGGTGGCAATGGCGATAGCGTTACGTTTCATAGTGTCTCCGTTGGGATTATTGTTTGCTATTTAAACGATTGCTCGACGACGATACGGAACTACATGGGCATTACACGCCAAGCAGCTCGGTCAATACCGGCATCTTGGCTTCCAGTTCGGATGCAGCAAAAGTCTCGACGATCTGACCGTGCTCCATCACATAAAACCGGTCCGCCAGCGGCGCGGCAAACCGGAAATTCTGTTCCACCATGACGATGGTGTAGCCCTTTGCCTTCAGGGTGGTAATCATGCGCGCCAGGCCCTGCACGATGACGGGTGCCAGGCCTTCGGAAATTTCATCGAGCAGCAGCAAACGGGCGCCCGTGCGCAGGATGCGCGCCACGGCCAGCATCTGCTGCTCCCCGCCCGACAATCGCGTGCCCTGGCTGTGGCGGCGCTCCTGCAAATTCGGGAACATGGCGTAGATTTCCTCCACCGACATGCCCTTCTCGCCGCTGGCCAGGGTCGGCGGCAGCAGCAGGTTTTCCTCGGTCGACAGCGACGAGAAAATGCCGCGCTCTTCAGGACAGTAACCGATACCCAGGTGGGCGATTTTGTGCGTGGCCAAACCTATCGCTTCGCTGCCATTGACTTTGATGGAGCCCGTGCGTGCGCCCGTCAGCCCCATGATGGCGCGCAAGGTGGTCGTGCGGCCGGCGCCATTGCGGCCCAGCAAAGTCACCACTTCGCCCTGCTCCACTTTCAGATTGACGTCGTGCAGGATGTGCGATTCGCCATACCAGGTGTGCAGTTGCGAAATTTCCAGCGCGGGTGCGCCGCCATTTACTTGTGTCGCCATCAATGCGCCCCTTCCAGTTCGGCGTGGGTGGTACCCATGTAGGCTTCCATCACTTGCGGATTGCGCGACACTTCCGCGTAACTGCCTTCGGCCAGCATGGCGCCGCGCTGCAGGACGGAAATCTTGTCGCAGATGCCAGAGACCACGCTCATATTGTGTTCCACCATCAAAATCGTGCGGCCGGCCGACACCTTTTTGATCAGCTCGGTGACGCGGTGCACGTCTTCGTGGCCCATGCCTTGCGTCGGTTCGTCGAGCAGCATCATTTCCGGCTCCATCGCCAGGGTGGTGGCGATTTCCAGCGCCCGCTTGCGCCCGTAGGGCATGTCGACCGTGATGGTGTCGGCAAACTCCGTCAGGTCGACTTCGGCCAGCAAGGCCATGGCACGGTCGTTGAGCTGGTTCAAGGCGCGTTCGCTTTGCCAGAAATGGAACGAGGTACCGAGCTGGCGCTGCAAGCCGATGCGCACATTCTGCAGCACGGACAGATGGGGGAAGACGGCGGAAATCTGGAAGGAACGGATCACGCCCATGCGCGCGATCTGGGCCGGTTTGGCGGCCGTGATATCTTTCCCATTGAACAGGATCTGTCCGGATGTGGGGACCAGGAATTTGGTGAGCAAGTTGAAACACGTGGTCTTGCCGGCGCCGTTAGGACCGATCAAGGCGTGGATATGGCCCCGCTCTACCTTCAGGTTCACCTCGCTCACAGCGGTGAAACCCTTGAATTCCTTGGTCAAATTTCTTGTTTCCAAGATTACGTTTGACATCGTGTCTCCTAGTTGTACTTTTTGTACTACTTAGTCATTTTTATAATACACAACTTAAATTTAACGCACAATACAGTATAACTACGGGGATTTTTCGCCAGCCCGAATGGCGCAAACTCGCACGCTTGCCGCGCTATTTCCAGGCCGCATGTATCATTTGCGCCGCTTTTTCCGCGATCATCACGGTGGGCGAGTTCGTGTTACCAGAAGTAATGTACGGCATGATCGAGGCATCGACGACACGTAAACCATCTACGCCGATCACGCGCAAGGAGCTGTCGACCACGCTAGAGGCCTCGCTGGCCAGACCCATGCGGCAGGTGCCCACCGGGTGGAAGATGGTCGTGCCGATCTGGCTGGCCGCCTGCGCCAGCTCTTCCTGGCTCTGGAATTGCACGCCCGGCTTGTATTCTTCGGGAGCGAATTTTTTCAGGGCCGGCGCGGCGGCGATGGCCCGCGTCAGGCGCAAGGCGTTGGCCGCCACGGCGCGGTCCTGCTCGGTACTCAGGTAATTGGGCACGATCTTCGGCGCCGCATAACTGTCGGCCGACGCGATGTGCACATGGCCACGCGAAGTCGGGCGCAGATTGCAGACGCTGGCCGTAAACGCGGGAAACGCGTGCAAGGGTTCGCCGAATTTGTCCAAGGACAAGGGTTGCACGTGGTATTGCAGGTTCGGCGTGGCTTGCTGCGGATCGGACTTGGCGAACGCGCCCAGCTGCGATGGCGCCATCGACATGGGTCCGCTCTGAAACAGCGCATATTGCAAGCCGATCTGCATTTTTCCGACGATATTGCTGGCCATCACATTCAAGGTCTTGACGCCCTGCACTTTGTACACCATGCGCAGCTGCAGATGGTCTTGCAAATTGCCGCCCACGCCAGGCGAGTCCAGCACGGGCGTGATGCCGTGTTCGCGCAGCAAGGCGGCCGGGCCGATGCCGGACAGTTGCAGCAATTGGGGCGAACCGATGGCACCCGCCGTCAGCAAGGTTTCCCGTTTGGCCGTCGCCTGCCACTGCGTGCCGCCGCCCGTGAACACGATGCCCGTGCAACGGGGCCCCGACTCCGAAGCTTCAATCAATAGACGTTCCACGTGGCAGCCCGTCATGATGGTCAGGTTCGGGCGGCGCGCGGCCGGTTTCAAGAACGCTTTCGAGGTATTCCAGCGGATGCCGCGGCGCTGATTGACGTCGAAATACGCGCTGCCGCTATTGTCGCCGCCATTGAAATCGCTGGTTTTCGGGATGCCCACCTGCTGCGCCGCGTCGCGGAACGCATTCAAAATATCCCACGACAGGCGCTGTTTTTCCACGCGCCACTCGCCACCGACGCCATGGTTTTCCGAGGCGCCGCCGTAATAATCCTCGCTTTGTTTAAATAGCGGCAAGACCTTGTCCCAGCGCCAGGAGGCGTCGTCCGTCAAGTCGGCCCAGTGATCGTAATCGCCGGCCTGGCCCCGCATGTAGATCATGCCGTTGATGGACGAGCTGCCGCCCAGGACTTTGCCGCGCGGATAGATCAGGCTGCGCCCGCCCAGTCCCGCGTCCGCCTGCGTGGAATACAGCCAGTCCGTGCGGGGATTGCCGATGCAATGCAGATAGCCGACGGGGATGTGAATCCACACGTAATCGTCCTTGCCGCCCGCTTCCACGAGCAAAACGTTGGCATCCTTGTCGCGCGTGAGCCGGTTCGCCAGCACGCAACCTGCCGTGCCGCCGCCCACGATGATGTAGTCGTATTCGCCTGCCGATTCCAATGAAGCTCCTTTCGGTATGCCATCAAGCTGTCGCGCGGCGTGTCTCCCCGCCGCGTCCCTTTACCAGAGTCTGTCTTTCTTCATGCATGCATGGCTGCTGAGCCGTCTTGAGATTACCACCAGTGCCGGGCCAGGGCGACATTAATCGTGGCCAGCGATATGGGCGAGCGTCACGATAAGCTCAAAAACAAGGCCGCCAAGCTGTGGATAACCGTATGGATATCCACAGGTACGATATGTGAGTAAACGAAAATTTTTTTGGACGCTTTTTTTTATCCCAAAACCATCCCCGGCAGATACAACCCTTACTCAGCGTTTATCCGTACGCCAAGCGATTGTTTACAAGGATAAATCAGGACTTATCCACAGAAGATGTCGCCGTTAACTACTATTACTATTCTTGTATACGATCTTGTTAAGGTAAACCCGACAACGCGCGCTTTGTCTGCCCTTTCCTTCGGGAAGATTCACAAACCTGTCTTCAAAAAAAAACGGCGAGCTGCTTTGACTGACAAAAAAAAATCGCGCCAACAACTGAGCGACGAAAACCGGCACGGCCGGCATCACGCGCACTGCACTGCCAAACCGTTTTGCAAAATGGAAACGTCAACCGTCCTGGCCAGGTATTCGGCCAAGAGACGGTGCGATGTCGAAAAGAGGGGGTATTTGAGACGATTGTGGATAAGTCACTTGATATCCACAGGATGACTTGTGAGTAAACACGAACTTTTGCGCAGGTCCGCATTTTATACAATTTTGCTCCTCGCGGGATACAGCGATTATGCACGCTTTATTTTGCGCGTAAACGGTTGATCCTGTTGAAAAAAAGTGACTTATCCACAGAAAAAAACGCGTTTACTATTACTACTATTTTTATATATAGCTCTATTGTAAAACGACAAAAAAAAGCGGAAGTCCGGGGATATTTCCAAAAAGCATGCAAAAACCGTCAAAAAAAAAGCCAACGGCAACAGTGCTACCCACTGCCAAACCGTCTTCCAGGAAGTACCTGGATGCCGATGTTCGTGAAAGAAGCGCGTTCATGATCGCTCAGCTTCGATTGCCAGACAGGAGTCAGTACACACAAATCCCGTCAAACATGTCACTGCAGCAAGAAAAAACGCGATTTTTGCTTGCCGGTGTGGATAAGTGCCTGCATATCCACAGGATGAGATGTGGGAAAAGTCGATCTTTGTCCACAAACCAATTTTTATCCCAAACAAGTCCTCGCTGGATACAATGCTTGTGCGCCTACTTTTTTGTGCGCTAAGTCGATGATTTTTCGATGGTATACCGACTTATCCACAAAAAAATGGCCGTTTACTATCACTACTATTTTTATGTATACATCTTTATTTAAAACACAGAGACAAACGCGCACGGTGGAAAAGTCACCGAAACGGCTGTTTTCACCCTGTAAACCGTTTTGCAATCTCAAAAACCTGTAAAAACAGCATGAATTCACACAAAAAAATGCGTTTAGGCATCATCAGTGCCTTGCACGAAGAACAGCAGGGGCTGGTAGAAGTCATGCAAGGCCCCCAGAGGCGTTCGCACGGCATGCGTGACTACACCCTGGGGAACCTGTGGAATATCGACGCTGTGTGCGTCCTGTCGCGTCTGGGCAAGGTTGCCGCTGCCATGACAGCTTCTATCCTTGTGGAAAAGTACGGAGTTACCCACATCGTCTTCACCGGCGTGGCCGGCAGTGGGGATAAACACGTGAAAGTGGGCGACATCGTCGTGGCCGAATCGCTGCTGCAGCATGATATGGATGCCCGACCTTTATTTCCCCGCTTCGAAGTGCCGCTGACGGGCTTGCGGCGCTTCGCCACGGACCTGGAACTGAGCACGCAACTGGCCGCCGCCGCGGAAGATTTCCTGCGTGACGATGTTTCCAGCGTGCTCAAGGCGGCCGATATCGCGGCATTTGGCTTGCAGCACGCCAAAGTACACCGCGGCCTGATCGCCAGCGGCGACCAGTTCATCAGCAGCGCCGCGCATATCAACCAGCTGAAAGCGGATATCCCCGACTTGCTGGCCGTCGAAATGGAAGGCGCCGCCGTGGCGCAAGTGTGTTTTGAACTCGGTGTGCCGTTTACGGTCATGCGCACCATTTCCGACAACGCCAATGAAGACGCTGCCGTCGACTTCATGCGTTTCGTGCAATCCGTCGCCTCGCCGTATGCGTTTGCGGTGATTCAGCAGCTATGCCAGCGCCTGGCTGGCTGATGTTTCAGCTAGCGTGCATAAAAAAAGGGCAGAACCACTGGTTCTGCCCTTTTTGCGTTGATGACCTGCTTAAATATTAGACGCTGAGCATCATCAAACTCGCGTTACCACCGGCCGCCGTCGTATTCACGCACAGCGCCCGCTCAGCGACCAGGCGCCACAGGGGGATGGCACCGTCTTGCGTGGTGGCGATGGTGGCCACCAGGGCCCCTTCCCGTGCCGCCAGCAGCGGTTTGAGCTGGCCATCGAGGCTAGGCTCGATCATGGCGATCTGGAAATCCTGCTTGACCGACTCGAGGCTGCTGACGATCTGGATGCGGTCCTTCAGCGCGGCCGGCAAGTCGCCCGGGATCAGGTCCGGCGCTTGCGCCAGCACCAGGGCCTGATTGCCGGTGGCCAGGACGGCCGCCAGCTGGTTCATCAAGGTGCCGGACGTGGCCGCCGCGCACAGAATAGTGCCCCGTGCGGCAAAACTCAGGGTATTGCGCTCGCCTGTCGGGCCTGGCAAGACGGTGGTGCTGCCCAGCAAGGTGGTGCGCGCATAGTCCTGCGCCAGCTGCTGTACCTTGTCGTGGCCATGCATCTTCGCCCACACGGTCAGCGCGTCGAGCGCGGGCGGCGCTTGGCGCTGGTGCTGCGCGTCGGCCGGCGCATTGCGCTGCAGGCGTTTCAGATACAGGGGGCCACCGGCTTTCGGTCCCGTGCCCGATTTGCCTTCGCCGCCGAACGGCTGCACGCCGACGACGGCGCCGACGATGTTGCGGTTGACATAAATATTGCCCACGTGCGCGCGCTGGGTGATGAAATCGATGGTTTCATCGATGCGCGTATGGATGCCCAGGGTCAAGCCATAACCGCTGTCGTTGATCGATTGCACCAGTTGCGGCAGTTCGGCCCGCTTGTAGCGGATCACGTGCAGCACGGGGCCGAAGACTTCCTGCGTCAATTGCGCCAGCGACTTGATTTCCAGCACGGTCGGGGCAACGAACGTGCCTTTGACGGTCGGCAAATCGAGCGAATAATGGTCGATGGCCATGGTTTTCATCTTGTTGATGTGCGCCAGCAAGTTACCTTGCGCTTCCGCATCGATGACGGGACCGATATCGGTCGCCAGGCGGTCAGGATTGCCAACGCGCAATTCCTGCATGGCACCTTTCAGCATATGGATGGTCTTGTCGGCGATTTCCGTTTGCAGGAACAGCACGCGCAAGGCCGAGCAGCGCTGGCCGGCGCTGTCGAAAGCGGACGACATCACGTCCTGCACCACCTGTTCCGGCAAGGCCGACGAATCGACGATCAGCGCGTTCTGGCCGCCCGTTTCGGCGATCAGGGGAATGTCGATGCCTTCGGCCACGGCGCGCGCGGCCAAGTTGCGGTTGATCAATTGCGCCACTTCCGTCGAGCCCGTGAAAATCACGCCTTTCACGCGCGCGTCGTTGCACAGGCCGGCGCCAACCACTTCTCCGCTGCCGGGCAAGAATTGCAGTGCGCCGCGCGGCACGCCCGCCGCATGCAGCAATTGCACGGCGCGGTGGGCGATCAGCGGCGTTTGCTCGGCCGGCTTGGCCAGCACCACGTTGCCGGCGGCAAGCGCGGCCGCCAGCTGGCCCGTAAAGATGGCCAGCGGGAAGTTCCACGGGCTGATGCAGGTGACGGGACCGAGCGCCAGGGTGTTTGGCGCATGTTCCACCTGCGCCGCGTAATAGCGCAGGAAGTCGACGGCTTCGCGGATTTCCGCGATCGCGTTCGGCAGCGACTTGCCCGCTTCGCGCACGGCCAGGGCCATCAGCTCGATATGGTGTTCCTCGAACAGGTCGGCGGCGCGCAGCAACGCTTGCGCGCGGACCGACGGTTCCGTCGTTTGCCAATCCATGGCATACGCGCTGGCGCTGGCCAGGGCCGTTTCCACGTCCGCCGGACCGGCTTCCATGACCTTGCCCACGACATCGTCGTGCTGGGCCGGATTGTGGATGACTTGCATCGGCGTATTCAGGCTGACGGCGCCATCGATCAGCGGCGCCGCCTGCCATGTCTGCTGCTGCGCCAGGCCGGTGGCCAGGGTGCGCAAGGTGTCTTCATTCGACAGGTCCAGGCCGGCCGAGTTCCTGCGCTCGCTGCCAAACATGTCCAGCGGCAGCGGAATCGACGGGTGCGGCAAGCCGCCCTGCAGGCGTGCCTGTTCCAGCGGATCGCGGATCAGACTATCGATGGCCACGCTTTCGTCGACGATCTGGTTGACGAACGACGAGTTGGCGCCGTTTTCCAGCAGGCGGCGCACCAGATAGGCCAGCAGGGTTTCATGCGAGCCGACGGGCGCGTAGATGCGGCACGGCTTGTCGAGATTGTCGGGGCCGACGACCTGGTCGTACAGGGTTTCGCCCATGCCGTGCAGGCACTGGAATTCATAATCGGTGATGCCGTCGCGTTTTGCCCAGGTATAGATGGTCGACAGGGTTTGCGCGTTGTGCGTGGCAAATTGCGGGTAGATCAGGCTGCTGGCAGCCAGCAGTTTTTGCGCACACACGAGGTAAGAGACGTCCGTGTAGACCTTGCGCGTGTAGACGGGATAGCCCTCCTGGCCATCGACTTGCGCGCGCTTGACTTCCGCATCCCAGTACGCGCCCTTGACCAGGCGCACCATGAACTTGCGGCCGCTGCGGCGCGCCAGGTCGATCAGGAAATCGATGGCGAACGGGCAGCGCTTTTGATACGCCTGCACCACGTAGCCGATGCCGTCGAAGCCGGCCAGGTCCGCATCGAACGCCAGTGCTTCCATCAGGTCCAGCGACAGTTCCAGGCGGTCCGTTTCTTCCGCATCGATATTGAAGCCGATGTTGTACTGTTTGGCCAGCAACAGCAACGCTTTGACCTTCGGCAACAATTCTTCCATGACGCGGGCGCGCTGGGCGCGGCTGTAGCGCGCGTGCAGGGCCGACAGTTTCACGGAAATGCCGGGGCCGTTGCGGATGCCGCGCCCGTTCGATGCCTTGCCGATCGCGTGGATCGCCGTTTCGTACGAGGCGTAATAGTTGGCCGCGTCGGCTTGCGTCAGGGCCGCCTCGCCCAGCATGTCGTACGAGTAACGGTAGCCGCGCGTTTCATTCTCGCGGCTGTTCTTCAACGCTTCCTCGATGGTCTGGCCCGTCACGAACTGGTTGCCCAGCATGCGCATGGCCAGGTCGACGCCCTTGCGGATCAGCGGTTCGCCGCCTTTGGCGATGAGCTTGGTCATGGCCGAACCGAGGCCCGATTCGCTGCTGGTACTGACCAGTTTGCCCGTAATCAGCAAGCCCCAGGTGGCGGCATTGACGAACAGCGACGGCGATTCGCCCAGGTGCTTCTTCCAGTCGCCCTTGCTGATTTTGTCGGCGATCAAACGGTCGGCCGTTTGACTGTCGGGTATACGCAACAGCGCTTCAGCCAGACACATCAATGCAACACCCTCTTCCGACGACAGCGAGAACTCGTGCATCAGTGCATCGACACCGGACGCGCGTGTGCGTTTTTGGCGCACGTTCGAGACCAGGCGATGCGCCAGCGCTTGTCCTTCGGTGATCGTTTCGGTACTGCTGGGGCGCACTTGTTGCAACAGCCACTGCACGGCGGAAACCTCATCGCGCCTATAGGCGGCAGTGATGGCGGCGCGTTGTGGTGTCGCTTCGGGCAGGATTTCTGCCTGGAACGCAGCAAAAGGAATCGGGGTAAAAGCCGAGGGGCCTGCAGGGTGCATAAGTGCTCTTTACAAGGAAAAAGGGGACGAAAACTGACGTAATTCTTGCTCTTTTTTGGTGCAAAAAAATACAGAAAGTCGGACGTTAAGATGATTCGATTGTAAAGGGGATTCTTATGGATTAATTCTGGTAATACAGGGGACTAGCAATAGATAGTTTTTGATGCGACAATTTAACCAAATAATATTAATTTGGGGGTGATAGGAATGCTGGACAAGATCAGTAAGAAAATCTTGATGGAATTGCAGAGCGATGGACGCATCAGCAATGTGGAGCTGGCCGCGCGCGTGAACCTGTCGCCGGCCGCGTGCCTGGAGCGCGTGCGCAAGTTGCACGAATCCGGTTACATCATGGGCTATACGGCCCAGTTGAACCCGCAGTTGCTCGACGTGTCGTTGCTGGTGTTCATCGAAGTGGTGCTCGATCGCACGACACCGGAAGTGTTCGACGCCTTCAAGCATAGCGTACAAATCATTCCAGAGGTACTGGAATGTCATATGGTGGCCGGCGGCTTCGATTACCTGGTCAAGGCGCGCGTCAAGGACATGGCCGCCTACCGCGAATTCCTGGGCAAGACGCTGTTGCAGAAAGGTGTGCGGGAAACCCACACTTATGCCGTCATGGAAGAGGTCAAAAACACCACCAAATTGCCAATTAAGTGACCTTGGTGTAGCCGCCCCACTTTTCTGATTGAGCTATCGGAACAAATGTTGTAGGGTAGAACCACAATTCTGCTATCCGGTAGCCGCCTGAAACGCCGCATAGACGTGACGTTCAGGGTGCAAGGCGGGCAATCGTGCCCACCCGCATACGGTTACAGCACGTCCCTTCAACGGGACGTGACGGGTTCGCGCAGCGGGGGACAAATGAAGCAGTTGCAGCATCAGCTGGTGCGTTTCTTTGTATTCACGATCCTGGCCATGGCCATCGCCTGTTGCCTGGCCTATCTGCTGCTGCTCTCGGGCGGCGACCATCCGTATCTGATCGCTTGCGTGGCCGCCGCCATCGGCGCCGCGCTGCTGGCGTTCGCCAGCCGTGCGCGCGGCGAGCCGGGCTTGCACGAGTTCGCCGGCACCGTGGGCAACGCCATCGACGCCATCATGATCGGCGCAGCGGAAACTTCGTATTTTGTCGATTCCGTCAAACAGAAGGTGGAACTCGACGTGCGCACGGCCAGCGACATTGCCGACAGCTCCGTGCAAAATGCCGCGATGACGGAAAAGATCGCCGCCAATGCGGAACGGGCCGCCAAAGTGGCCGCCGGCGTGCGCGTGGAAAGCGTGGCGGCGCGCGCCGAAGTGGACCAGGGCTTGCGCCGCATCAATCATGCACGCGAGGAAGCGCAAGGCGCCTCCAGCAACATGCTGAGCTTGCAGGAAAAATCCAAACGCATCACCGGCTTTACGGAAGCCATTTCCGATATTTCCGCGCGCACCAACTTGCTGGCGCTGAATGCCGCCATCGAAGCGGCGCGCGCCGGCGAACACGGGCGCGGTTTTGCCGTGGTGGCCGGCGAAGTGCGGCAATTGGCGCAGCGCACCAAGGAAGCCTCCGATGAAATCAGCGTGATGGTGCGCGAAATCAATGAACAGGCGGAAAAAGCCGCACGTGGCATGAGTTCGCTGGCGACCGGTGTCACGGAAGCGGCGCGCAATGTGGAAAGCGTGCATGCCTCGCTCAGCCATATCGAGGAATCGTCGGGCGAGTCCGAGGACGAGATCGGGCAAATCGCCCGCGCCTCGCGCGAGCACGTCGACACGACGCAGCTGATCGCCGACGCCATCCTGCAAATCCGCGACAGCATGTTGTCGACGAATGCCGAATTGCCGCGCGCCACGCAGTCGGCCATGGCCCTGGCCGAGCGGGCCGAAGTGATCGCCGGCGCGCTGGGCGAATCGAGCGTGGCCACACCGCACGACGAGATCCGCGAGGCGGCCCAGCGCGCCGCGCGCGAAGTGGGCAAACTGTTCGAGCAGGCGATCGCCTCGGGGCGCATCACGCGCGAAGCCCTGTTCGACCGCCACTACCGCCCCATCCCGAACACCAATCCGCCCAAGCACAACACCAAGTTCGACGCGTTTACGGACAAGGTGCTGCCCGACCTGCAGGAAGGCGTGCTGGCCGCGTTACCCCATCTGGCCTATGCGGGCGCCGTCGACAACAATGGATATTTTCCAACGCATAACAAGAAGTTTTCCCAGCCGCTGACGGGCGACTACGCGACCGATATCGTGAATAACCGCACCAAGCGCATCTTCAGCGACCGCACGGGCAAGCGCTGCGGCAGCAACACCAAGCCCTTCCTGTTGCAGACCTATAAACGCGACACGGGCGAAGTCATGCACGATTTATCCGTGCCGATTCACGTCGAGGGCAAGCACTGGGGCGGTTTCAGAATCGGTTATCGGTCCAGCAATCACGCATAAAAAAAACGCCTGAGACATCAGGCGTTTTTTTTGTTACGTACAGGTGTTATTCGACGTGCGGCTTGGGCGCCACGCCGCCGCCGGCCGCCGTGGCCGTCCGTAACGTGGGCGTGTTCATGCTTTCCAGGTGGTTGCGCAGCCATTTGTGGGCGGGGCTGCGGGCGTCGCGTTCGTGCCACAGCATGTCCAGGTGGACGGCCGGCAAGGTCAACGGCAAATCCTTGTACAGCAGAGACTCCGTCATGCCCGTCGAGGCGATCAGATGGCGCGGCAAGACCGTGATCAGGTCGGAATTGGCGACGACGCGCCCGGCCGTGAAGAACTGGTTGACCGTCAACAAAATGCGCCGTTCGCGGTGGATCTGCGACAGCGCTTCGTCGATCAAGCCATGCGCGCGGCCGGAAAAGCTCACCAGTAAATGGTTGGCCGCGCAATAGTTATCCAGGGTCAATTCCTTGTCGGCCAGCGGATGGCCGCGCCGCATCACGCATACATATTTGCCGGAATACAGGCGCTCGTGGCGGATGGGCGAACCCGTTTCGCTCGACAATTGCGCCGCCACGCCGGGAAAGAAGCCCACGGCCAGGTCGATATCGCCGCGCAGCAGCATCGGGCGCGGTTCGCGCGTCGTCAGCGGCATCATGCGCACGTTGACACCGGGCGCTTCCCGTTCGATCGAACGCATCAATGAAGGCAGCCAGAACGCGGCCGTCGCGTCGGCCATGGCCATGCGGAAGGTGGCGTGGGTCTTCGACACGTCGAAAGTTTCCGGCGTGACAGCCGCTTCCAGGCTGGCCAGGGCCGAGCGTACGGACGGCCACAGCGCTTCGGCGCGGGGCGTGGGTTTCACGCCATACGCCGTGCGGATCAGCAATTCGTCACCGAGGCTCTCGCGCAGGCGTTTGATGGCGTTCGATACCGCCGGCTGCGTCATCGCCAGGTGGCCCGCTGCGCGCGTCAGGTTTTGTTCCGTCATGACGGCGTCGAAAACACGCAGCAAGTTCAGATCCAGCGTCAGAAAACTCATGGAAAGCCCAAGATAAAAGTTGAATTGATTACTTAAAATTGATTACTTAGGAGTGTAAACCGCGCCGGGCACGAATATTTTCACTCGTTAAAAAATATTACAGTTTTCCATTCACGATTCATATAATTGGTATCAAGAAATGGAATTAGATTTATATGTTGCACTGCACTATAGTACTGGCAAATTCTATAATGCACTGGAACAGTATGTCTACCTTCGCCTCCGCCCTGTACGCAGTATCCGCACCCGTGCTGGAGATTTCCCTGCTGAACGCCCTGCAACTCGTGCTGGTGATCGTTGCCGTGGGCGCCTTCGCCCTGCTGTTCAAGCCATTGCTGGTGGGCATTGCCCGCGCCATGGTGCTGGTGGTGCGTCCCAAGCTGAGCCGTGAAGAGCGCCTGGCGCGCCAGCAGATGCGCGAAGCGCAAGCCTTGCAACGTACCTTGGGCAAGATGGATGGCGTGTCGCCAAGCAACGCCGCCGAATTGCGCGCCCTGTCGACGCGCGCCTGAGCGGTCAACTGTTGTAAATGATAAGCCGGCCTGCGCCGGCTTTTTTTACGCCCGCCGCCATCCGATCACGCCACGTCGCCCAGCAAATGCGCGCGTAACACCGTGTCGGCCGGATGAGCGCCGATCCAGATTTTCAGCAGCGCATTGTAAAAAGCCAGGTCCGGCACCATGTCGCCCACCTGTTTGCCGTTCAGCTTGCACAAGGTCCCCTCTTCCGGCAGCCAGTCCACGGTGAGAATATCGCCCTTTTTCAGGCCGGGCACCATTTCGAACATGGCGCCGAACTGCATCGTCTGGCTCAGCAGGCGCGTGCGGTCGGCCTGGTCGGAACTGCGCTTCAAGCCCTGCATGAACGCTTGTCCCAGCTCGTCGGACGTGATGTCGCGCAGCATGACGATTTCCAGGCGGCGCGGCCCGGGCAGTGCCAGGATGTCGGCCAGCTGGGTTTTCTTTTCCGGCAGGTACAGCGCAATCGTGTAGACCTTGAAGATGACCTTGTAGCGCACGCCGGCGCCGTTGAGTTTCAACTCGCGGCTGGCCAGCTGCACCGTGTCGTCCAGCTTGACGCCGCCCACTTCGACGGCCAGCGCAGGTTGCGCCAGGGCGGCGCACAGGCAGGCGGCGGCCAGGGAGCGGCCCCAACGGGATGTGCGTATTTGCATCTTCTGCCTCCGTAGAGAAACATGTGCTGTGGATAAGTCCGCACAAGCACACAGTGTAGAACAGTTGGCAGAAGCTGGCGCCACGCAGAAGTGGCGAGGAAGAAATGCTTAGGGTTTGGCGGCAGGCAGTTCCGCCTGCAGGCGTTCGTACTTGGCCATCAATTGCTCCGGGCTTTCGCGCCAGGCGGGATTGAAGGGGATGCAGCTGACAGGGCACACTTGCTGGCATTGCGGCTCGTCAAAGTGGCCCACGCATTCGGTGCACTTGTTGGGATCGATTTCGTAGATTTCCGCGCCCATGTAGATCGCGTCATTCGGGCACTCGGGCTCGCAAATGTCGCAATTGATGCATTCGTCGGTGATCAGTAATGCCATGATTTCACTCTTACTTATTGCGATGAGGCAGCGTTGGCGGCAATCTTGTTTTGCAGCCAGCGGTTCACCGAGGGGAAGACAAACTTGGAGACGTCGCCGCCCAGCGCCGCGATTTCGCGCACGATGGTGCCCGAAATGAACTGGTACTGGTCGGATGGCGTCAGGAACATGGTTTCGACATCGGGCAGCAGGTAGCGGTTCATGCCCGCCATCTGGAATTCGTATTCGAAGTCGGAGACGGCGCGCAAGCCGCGCACGATGACCCGCGCTTCATGCTTGCGCACGAAATCCTTGAGCAGGCCGGAAAAGCTTTCCACTTGCACATTCGGATAGTGACCGAGCACTTCGTTGGCGATTTCCAGGCGTTCGTCGAGCGAGAAAAACGGCTGCTTGTTCTTGCTGTCGGCCACACCGACGATCAGCTTGTCAAACAGACCCGATGCGCGGCGCACCAAATCTTCATGACCGCGCGTGAGCGGATCGAATGTTCCTGGATAAACGGCTACAACCATTGCGGCTCCCTGATGATGCACCAATATAGACGCGCATTATGCCTGAAATTGGTGACTACCTTGGTGCTGCGCCTCGGGCCAGGGAGCTTTTTTGCCTCATTTATAGGCAGATTCAGGCAGTTGCCGACACTTTGTTGTAAGTTAGCAAATGATAATAAACGGTGCCCGCCTTGTCGGCGCGGATGACTTCCCACGGCGCCATCCACTCGGGCTTTTCCAGTGCGCTGGCTTCATCGAAGACCAGCGGCAAGCCCGATTCCGCGTACACGATGCCGCCTTCCTTGAGCAGGTTGGCGCACATCGGCAACACTTTCGCCAGGAAATCCTGCTGGTAAGGCGGATCGAGGAAGATCAGGTCGTAACGCTGGCCGCGCGCTGCCAGGCCTTGCGCCGTCAGCAGGGCGTCGCCGCGCAGCAATTGCACATTGTCGGCGCGCAATTTCGTCTTGTTTTCTTCCAGCTGGCGGATCACGGGCGTATGCGTATCGACCATGGTGACGGATGCCGCGCCGCGGCTGGCCGCTTCGAAGCCCAGTGCGCCGCTGCCGGCGAACAGGTCCAGCACCTGGGCGTTGGCCCAGTCGCCGTCGCGCAAGTGGTTGATCCAGTTGAACACGGTTTCGCGCACGCGGTCCGGTGTCGGGCGCAAGCCCAGTGCCTGCAAAACAGGCAGCACGGAGCGCTTCCACTGGCCGCCGATGATGCGCACCTGGTTCGGTGGCGGCGCGTGGTGGACGGGGACTTTGGCGGGTTTCTTGATCTTTTTTTGCATGTGGATTTCTTCAATTCGATGGCGGCCACTATAGCATATGGCCCCATCCCCCCTGCTGGCGCTGGCTGTCTATTTGGCTTGCGTGGCCAGGGAATTGAAATCGTCGATCCAGCCCTGCATGCGCTTGACGGCATGGGCTTTTTGCGCCGGTGTGGCGATCTTGATCACCGTCATGACCATCTGCGCCGTGCTGCTTTCGTAGGCGTCAAAAAAGGCCTTGCGCTCCGAGTGTTCCAGGCGCTCGAAACTGTCCTTGATCAGGGTCGTGATCAAGGCTGCGGCCGCTTCCTTGCCGAGTTTTTCTTGGTGGACTTTCTTGACCAGGGTCAACACATTCTGCTGGCGCCGCATGCGTTCGTCGAGCCAGATCTCATTGTTCAGCGGACGCGCGTCGGACGCCTTGCGGATGATGGCTTCCTGCTCGCTGCTGAAGCTGCCGAACCACAGTTCGAATTGCTCCATGGCTTTCTTGTAACGCAGTTTTTGGCGCTTGTCCTGGTCGCCGCTCAGGTATTTCTTGCGGTAATCGTCATTGTTCGACTTGAACTTCTTTTCCATCTGCGCGATCTGCTCGGGCTTGAGCGAGCGCGCCAGGTCGGCCAGGTCGGGCGCCGCCTTCAGCAGCAGCGCCTGGGTGCGCTGCTTGATCTCGCCGTAGTCGGCCATCAGGTCTGCCTGCGTGATATTGCCTTGCAGCTGTTTCTGGCCCGTGCGCAAGATTTCCACGTAATCCTTCAATTGCGTCTTGCGGTGCCAGTCGAACAGCTTGTCGATGTCTTCGCGCACCCAGCCCTTTTGGTCGCGGTCGAGGTCGACATACGCATTTAGCCACCAGTACAGCACGGTATCGCCGTTGTTGTAGGCCAGGCGCAAGCCGCTGCAGCCGGCCATGACGACGAGCATGATGGCCAGCACGGCATAAGTAAACCGCTGGAAGGACGTGGAAGACGGGGCCTGCGTGTTAAACTTTTTCATATTCTTAACTTATAAAATTACGGTCTATGAACGTTGTCATTCTCGCTGCCGGTATGGGCAAACGCATGCAGTCGGCACTGCCCAAGGTATTGCACCCGTTGGCGGGCAAGCCGCTGTTGTCGCACGTCATCGACACGGCGCGCGTCCTGGCGCCGTCCCGATTATGCGTGATTTACGGCCATGGGGGCGCAGCGGTGCTGAAGTTGCTGGACGGCTACAAGACCAAGCAGGACCTGGCGATCGACGCGGCGGAACAAACGCAGCAGCTGGGCACCGGTCATGCCGTGCAGCAAGCCGTCGCTTTGCTGGACGACAGCGTGCCGACCCTGATCCTGTACGGCGACGTGCCGCTGACCAGCGCCGCCTCCCTGCAGCAACTGGTGCAGGCGGCCGGCAAGGACAAGCTGGCCATCCTGACCGTGGAACAGGACGATCCCTTCGGCCTGGGCCGCATCGTGCGCGAGCACGGCGCCATCGTGCGCATCGTCGAGGAAAAGGATGCCACGCCAGACGAGCGCGCCATCCGCGAGATCAACAGCGGCATCATGGTCGCGCCCACCGTGCAGCTGAAGCAATGGCTGTCGGCCTTATCGAATGACAATGCGCAAGGGGAATACTATCTGACCGATATCGTTGCCCAGGCCGTCGCCGACGGCGTGGCCGTCACCTCGGCCCACCCGGCGGCCGTGTGGGAAGTGGCGGGCGTCAACAGCAAGGTGCAACTGGCCCAGCTGGAACGCATCCACCAGAACAATATCGCGCAAGCCTTGCTCGAGCGCGGCGTGACCTTGCTGGACCCGGCCCGCATCGATGTGCGCGGCGAACTCATTTGCGGCCGCGATGTCACCATCGACGTCGGCTGCGTGTTCGAAGGCCGCGTGGAACTGGGCGACGGCGTGCGCGTGGGCGCCAACAACGTCATCATCAATGCCACCGTGGCCGCCGGCGCGCACATCAAGCCCTTCTGTCATCTCGAGGACGCCGTCGTCGGCGCCGCTTCCATCATCGGCCCTTACGCGCGCCTGCGCCCGGGCACGGTTCTGGCGGAAGACGTGCACATCGGCAACTTCGTCGAAGTGAAAAACAGCCAGATCGCCGCGCACAGCAAGGCCAACCACCTGGCCTACATCGGCGACGCCACCATCGGTTCGAAGGTCAACATCGGCGCCGGCACGATCACCTGCAACTATGATGGCGTGAACAAGTTCCGCACGGTGATTGAAGACGACGCCTTCATTGGCAGCGACAGCCAGCTGATCGCGCCCGTCACCGTCGGCAAGGGCGCCACCCTGGGCGCCGGCACGACCTTGTCGAAAGATGCGCCAGCCGGCAAGCTGACGGTGTCGCGCGCGCGGCAAGTGACCATCGACGGCTGGACGCGTCCCGTGAAAATCCCCAAGTAAGCGATATCGCCCTCACCCGGCATGACGCCGCCAGCCTGTCCGGGTTGGCGGCGTTTTTTTGCGCCTGTGGATAATCCTGTGGAAAGCTGGCTGGTAACCTGGGATAAGTCGCAGCTTTATTTCCATCAAGTATTTCTGCTGTATTTTGGTGTGTGGATAAACATGTGAACAAGCAGGCGGACAAGCGATGGATAAGCCCGGTATAAGCTGCGTATAAATGGTGAAAAACCTGTGGAAAAGACGGGATAAGTTATCTGGCGAAGTTTGGCGCCTGAGGAGGCAAGCTAGTCTCGCAGGCTATGAAAGTAGCCTCATATTTTTGCTTGTCTGGATTGTGGATAAGCTTGTGCGTAATTGGATAATAAGTCATGAATAACTTATAAGTCATTGTATTTCAAGGATATTTAAGACAAATTTGTAAAGCCTTGCTGTGGGTAAAGCTGTGCAAAAGCCTGTGATTAAAGCGTGGGCAAACGCTGGATAAGCCGGGATAAGTTCTATCCGGGAACTGATGTCTATTTATTGAAAGGCCTCATGCGCGGCTGGATGGCGGCGGCCGTGGAAATCCACGATTTTCATACTGTGGATAAACTTGTGCATAAGCGGGCGGAAAGGCTGGGATAAGCGGGGATAACTTCTCTTCCAGCCGGATTTATACCGCGATGCGCGTCTCGAACTTGCTGCGAAACGTGGAAAAATAGCTTTTTACGTTGCGCACATTCGCGTGCGCGGCAAACAGGCGGTGCGCCAGCGCGTGGTAGGCGGGCATGTCGGCCACCTGCACCATCAGCACGAAGTCGGGCCCGGGCGAGACGCGGTAGCATTGCAGCACGGCGGGCTCGTCCGCCACGAGTTGCTCGAATTCGGCCATGCGTTCCGCTGCCTGCGCGTCGAGCGTGATTTCCACGATGGCCGTCAGGCGCGCGCCCACCAGCTGCGGCGCGACGATGGCCACTTGCCGCTCGATGACGCCGCTTTCCCGCAAATGCTTGACCCGCCGCAAACATGTGGGCGCCGAGACGTGTACGGCTTGCGCCAGCTCGCTGTTGGTTTGCGACGCATCAATTTGCAGGGCATTCAGGATGCGACGATCGATTTCATCGAGGGTAATATTGTGCTCGCTCATGATTTTGATGAATTGGAAAATATATCGAGTATAAATGAAATAATATTTCACAGTGAAATAGTCATGAAATATTCGGTCAAAAATATACGGATTTAGAAAGCATATTTCACGCACTCTGCATTAGCATGCGTGCATTGATTAAATTTTAGACAGAGGTTTCCATGTGCGGCATCGTCGGCGCGGTAGCGCAACGTAATATCACTCCCATTCTGGTCGAAGGCTTGAAGCGCCTGGAATACCGCGGCTACGATTCCTGCGGCATCGCCCTGCATGCGGATGGCCGGCTGCAGCGTTCGCGTTCCACCGCGCGTGTGGCCGAGCTGGAAAAGCAGATCGCCGAAGAAGGCTTGAGCGGTTTTACGGGCATCGCCCACACGCGCTGGGCCACGCATGGCGCCCCGGTCTCGTTCAATGCCCACCCGCACTTTTCCCCGACGGAAGAGAACGCCCGCGTGGCACTGGTGCATAACGGCATCATCGAAAACCATGACGAACTGCGCGCCGAACTGACGGCCCTCGGTTACGTCTTCCAGAGCCAGACGGACACGGAAGTGATCGCCCACCTGGTCGAGCACATGTATAACGGCGACCTGTTCGAAACCGTGCAGCAGGCCGTGAAACGCCTCGACGGCGCGTATGCGATCGCTGTCTTCTGCCGCGACGAGCCGCACCGCGTGGTCGCCGCGCGCCAGGGCTCGCCCCTGATCGTCGGCCTGGGCAATGGTGAAAACTTTGTCGCGTCCGACGCCATGGCGCTGGCCGGCACGACGGACCAGATCATCTATCTGGAAGAAGGCGACGTGGTCGACCTGCAACTGTCGCGCTGCTGGATCGTCGACGTCGACGGCAAGCCCGTCGAGCGCGAAGTGAAAACCGTGCACGCCCACACGGGCGCGGCCGAGCTGGGCCCGTACCGCCACTACATGCAGAAGGAAATCTTCGAGCAGCCGCGCGCCATCGGCGACACGCTCGAAGGCGTGACGGGCATCATGCCGGAATTGTTCGGCGACGACGCGTATAAAATCTTCAAGCAGATCGACCGCGTGCTGATCCTCGCCTGCGGCACCAGCTCGTATGCGGGCATGACGGCCAAGTACTGGATCGAGTCGATCGCCAAGGTGCCCGTCAGCGTGGAAGTGGCCAGCGAATACCGCTACCGCGACAGCGTGCCGCATCCGAACACCCTGGTCGTCACCATTTCGCAAAGCGGCGAAACGGCCGACACCCTGGCCGCCCTGAAACATGCGCGCAGCCTGGGCATGCAGCACACCCTGACCATCTGCAACGTGGCCACCAGCGCCATGGTGCGCGAATGCGCGCTGGCCTACATCACGCGCGCCGGCGTGGAAGTGGGCGTGGCGTCGACCAAGGCGTTTACGACGCAGCTGGCCGGCCTGTTCCTGCTGACGCTGTGCCTGGCGCAAGTCAACGGCCACCTCTCCGAAGAACAGGAAGCGGCGCACCTGAAAGCCATGCGCCACCTGCCCGTCGCCATCGCGTCCGTGCTGGCGCTCGAGCCGCAGATCATCGCCTGGTCCGAAGAATTCGCGCGCAAGGAAAACGCCCTCTTCCTGGGCCGCGGCATGCACTACCCGATCGCCCTGGAAGGCGCGTTAAAGCTGAAGGAAATCTCGTACATCCACGCCGAAGCGTATCCGGCAGGTGAACTGAAGCACGGCCCGCTGGCCCTGGTGACGAATGAAATGCCCGTCGTTACCATCGCGCCGAACGACGCCCTGATCGAAAAGCTCAAATCGAACATGCAGGAAGTACGTGCCCGCGGCGGCCAGCTGTACGTCTTCGCCGACGTGGACTCGCGCATCAGCTCCGGCGAAGGCCTGCACGTCATCCGCCTGCCCGAGCACTACGGCGATTTGTCGCCGATCCTGCACGTGGTCGCGCTGCAATTGCTGGCCTACCACACGGCGCTGGCGCGCGGCACGGATGTCGACAAGCCACGGAATCTGGCGAAGTCGGTGACGGTGGAGTAAGCCGGGCGGGGGCCGCCCCGGGCCACCAGGAATAGAGAGAAAACGCCGCCTCCGGGTGGCGTTTTCTTTTAGTCTGGAAAAACCATGCGCGTGACTTTTTTCTGCCGCCGCTGAATCCATTGTGCGAGAATGCCCCTCCCCCTTCGATGGTGCGCATGATGACCAAACTCGCCGCAATCCTGACTGGAATGACACTCGTGCTGGCAGCTTGCAAGCCCGCAGCCACGGCACCTGCGCACGACATTCCTGCGGCCATGCGCCAGACCGCGACCGCCCTGCTGCAGTCGCCATTGCTGCACGCGACCTCGATTGCTGTCGTGTATCGCGGCAAGGAATTCATTCTGCATCAAGGTGAGCTGGAGACCGGCAAAGCCAATCCGCCGAACGATACGACGCTGTATGAAATCGGCTCGGTCAGCAAGACTTTTGCCGGCCTGCTGCTGGCGAATGCCGTGCTCGACGGAAAGGCGGCGCTCGACGATCCCATACAAAAGTACCTGCCAGCCGCCTACCCGAACCTGCAGTCGCAGGGGCAGCCCATACGCTTGCGCCATTTGGTCACGCACACGAGCAATATGCCTGGCATGCTGCCCTTGCAGGTGAACACCGTCTTGCAGGATTTCACGGCACATGCCACGCCGGCAAAGCTCAATGCCGCCTACGCCGATTACGGACAACCGCAATTCTGGCAGGACTTGCACACAGTCAGCATCAAGGGGCCGCTGGGCAAGGACTACGCCTATTCCAGCGCCGGTACCGAACTCGTTGCGCACACGCTCGAAACAATCTATGGCATGCCCTATGAAGTCCTGCTCACGCAATGGCTCGCGCGCGAAGCGGGCATGCAGGATACCAGGCTGAGCATCACCGCCGCGGATGCCGGCCGGCTGGCGCCGGGCTACCACAGCGACAATCCCGTCGTCACCACGCCGATGCCGCAACTGCCCTGGGGGGCGGCAGGCAACCTGAAGTCGACGATGCCGGACATGGCGAAATACCTGCGCCTGCAATTGAGCGCCCATCCTGCCGTCGTTGAATCGCACAAGCCTTTGGCGCGCTTTCAGGACGACTTCAGCATCGGCTATTTCTGGAACATCGGCAGCAATCGCCAGCTGGGCACGCATTATGTCCACCATGGCGGCGTGCCCCGTGCGCAAAGCTACGCCTACGTCGTTCCCAAATATCAGCTTGGCGTCTTCATCATCACCAACCAGAGCGGCGACGCTACGGCCGGCGCCATGGAAAGCGCGCTGGCGCATATGTTCGACACCGTGGAAGCCATGGAAGGCGCGCGGTAGCCGGCCCCCAGTGAACACGCGCGCGTGCTTAGCTTCCCGGCGCAACGACAGGCTGGCGCGCCAGTGCGATGAAGGCGCGCACGTAGTCGATGGCGGTGTCCGTCTCGCGTGCGCCCAGGAAGATCTGCTTGGCGATGCCGCGCGCGCCCAGGCGCACCGGCACCACGTCCATCTTGGCCGCGTATTCCTCGACCAGCCAGCGCGGCAGGGCTGCCACGCCGCGGCCGCTGGCCACCATCTGCAGCATGATGTCGGTCGTTTCGATGGCTTTATGGCGCTTGGGCGTGACACCGGCCGGCAAGAGGAATTGATTGTAAATATCCAGGCGCTCGATGTCGACGGGGTAGCTGATGAGCACTTCCTGCGTCAGTTGCCGGGGCTGCACATACGCCGCTGAAGCGAGTGCATGGCCCTTGGCCACGACGAGCACCTGCTCGTAGTCGAACACGGGTTCGAAGGCCAGCCCCGGCTTGTACAGCGGGTCGGGCGTGACCAGCAGGTCGATCTCGTAGCCGAACAGCGCGCCGATGCCGCCGAACTGGAACTTCTGCTTGACGTCCACATCCACGTCGGGCCATGCGGTCAGATACGGCGACACCACTTTGAGCAGCCATTGGTAGCAAGGGTGGCATTCCATGCCGATGCGCAACGCACCGCGCTCGCCCTGCGCGAACTGGCCCAGGCGCTCTTCGGCCAGGTCCAGTTGCGGCAGCACCCGGTTCGCCACCGCCAGCAGATACTGGCCGGCCTGCGTCAGGCGCAAATTTCTCCCTTCGCGCAGCCAGACGTCGGTGCCCAGCTGCTGTTCCAGCTTCTTCATGCTGTGGCTCAGGGCCGACTGGGTCAGGTGCAGCACGCCTGCGGCGGCCGTCAACGAGCCCTGTTTTTCGACCTGCTGGACGATGCTGAGGTGGATGCGTTCAAGCATTAGAATGAGCCATATTCATGGATGTATGAAATATGACCATTATACTTCATCGATTCCTCCCGCTATCATCCACTTCCCTGTTGCCGGCGTTCTTCGCCTTCGCGCATCACTCCCTATGAAAGCAACCATGACACGTCCATTGCGTATAGTCGCCGTTTCCGGCGGGCTGCAACGCCCTTCCAAGGCGGCAGCCCTGGCCGAGCACCTGATGGACCTGATCGCCGACGAAGTGCTGTGCGAACAACGCCTGGTCGAACTGGGCCAACTGGCGCCGCAGCTGGCCGGCGCCGTCTGGCGCTCGCAGCTGCCCGAGACGGTGGAGCGGGAACTTGCGGCGGTCGAGCAAGCTGACATCGTGGTGGTGGCAACCCCGGTCTATCGCGGCGCCTACACGGGACTGTTCAAGCACTTCTTCGACTTCATTCATCAGGATGCCTTGATCGACAAGCCCGTGCTGCTGGCGGCCACCGGCGGCAGCGAGCGCCATGCCCTGATGATCGATCACCAGCTGCGGCCCCTGTTCAGCTTTTTCCAGGCACGCACCTTGCCGCTGGGCGTCTATGCGACCGACAAGGATTTCCTCGACTACCGTCTGCAGGACGAGGCGCTGCTCCAGCGGGCCGCACTGGCGGTGCAACGGGCCTTGCCCTTGATCGCATTGACGCGCCATGCGAGTTCTGCCACGGCTGACGAGCTGGCCGTAGCCTGAGACGCATCACCGCGGGTACCAAGCAATTAACACATTCACCTTTTCGCAGAAATCAGGACAGCAGATCACCATGAGCAACGACTTTGTATTCAGCATCAAGAGCATTGTTTTCGATGAAAACTATCACCCATCGGACAATACGCGCCTGACGACCAACTTTGCCAATCTGGCCAGGGGAAAGAGCCGCCAGGAGAACTTGCGCAACACCCTGAAAATGATCGACAGCCGCTTCAACAGCCTGGCGCATTGGGACAATCCGAACGCGGACCGCTACTCGGTCGAACTCGAAATCATTTCCGTCGAGTTGAATATCGATGTCAAAGGCGGCAATATCCCGCTGATCGAGATATTGAAGCCGAATATCCTGGATAAAAAAACCGGCCAACGCATCGATGGCATTGCGGGGAATAACTTCTCCTCTTACGTGCGCGATTACGACTTCAGCGTGCTGCTGCCAGAGCACAACAACAATCAATCCGCATTCAGCGCACCCGATGATTTCGGCGATTTTCATGGCAAGCTGTTCAAGCACTTTGTCAGATCCGATGCTTATCAAGAGCGTTTCAGCAAGCCGCCGGTCATCTGCCTCAGCGCTTCGAGCAGCAAGATCTATCAACGCACGGAAAACCAGCACCCCATCCTGGGCGTCGAGTATCAGCAAAACGAGTTCTCCTCGACGGATGCCTATTTCGAAAAAATGGGCATGCAGGTGCGCTATTTCATGCCGCCAAACAGCGCCGCGCCACTGGCTTTCTATTTTATCGGCGACCTGCTGGCCGACTACAGCAATCTTGAACTGATCGCCACCATCAGCACGATGGAAACCTTTCAAAAGATTTACCGGCCCGAAATTTACAACGCCAATGCCGCGGCGGGAAAATGCTATCAGCCCAGCCTGAAGAATCAGGATTATTCGTTGACGCAAATTGTCTATGACCGGGAAGAGCGCAGCCAGCTGGCTGTCAAGCAGGGCAAATATACGGAAGAGCACTTCATCAAGCCGTACAAGCATGTTCTTGAACAATGGGCTGCCGCCACGCTCGCTGATTAATCCCAATACACGAAATCACCATCATGAAAAAATTATTGCCTACGTCAACTGCCGGCAGCCTGCCCAAACCTTCCTGGCTGGCGCAGCCTGAAAAACTCTGGTCGCCGTGGAAATTACAGGACGAGGAGTTAATCGAGGGCAAACAGGATGCGCTGCGTTTGTCGCTGCAGGAGCAGCAGCAGGCAGGCATCGATATCGTCAGCGATGGCGAGCAAACCCGCCAGCATTTTGTCACCACGTTTATCGAGCATCTGAGCGGCGTCGATTTTGACAAACGCGAGACCGTCCGAATCCGTGACCGCTACGATGCGAGCGTGCCGACCGTCGTGGGCGCCGTGAGCCGCAGCAAGCCGGTGTTTGTCGACGACGCCAGGTTTTTACGTCAGCAAACCAGCCAGCCGATCAAATGGGCGCTGCCAGGTCCGATGACGATGATCGATACGCTGTATGACAGCCACTATAAAAGCCGCGAAAAACTGGCCTGGGAATTTGCCAAGATCCTCAATCAGGAAGCGCGGGAACTGGAGGCGGCCGGCGTCGACATCATCCAGTTTGACGAACCCGCCTTCAATGTGTTCTTCGATGAAGTGAACGATTGGGGCATCGCCACCCTGGAGCGGGCGATCGAAGGGCTCAAATGCGAAACGGCCGTGCATATTTGCTATGGTTACGGCATCAAGGCCAATACGGACTGGAAAAATACGCTGGGGTCCGAGTGGCGTCAATATGAGGAATCGTTCCCCAAGCTGCAGCAATCGAATATCGACATCATCTCGCTCGAATGCCATAACTCGCGCGTGCCCATCGACCTGATTGAACTCATACGCGGCAAAAAAGTGATGGTCGGCGCCATCGACGTGGCCAGCAATACTATTGAAACGCCGGAAGAAGTGGCCAACACCCTGCGCAAGGCGCTGCGCTTTGTCGATGCCGACAAGCTCTACCCCAGCACCAACTGCGGCATGGCGCCCTTGGCGCGTGGCGTGGCAAGAGGCAAACTCAATGCGCTCAGCGCGGGTGCGGCAATCATCCGCGGAGAACTCGCCTAAGTAACCCCCAATAAATTATTGTGATTTCTGACTTCCATAACCGGCGCTCTGCGGCGTTGCCCGCTGCTAGCAGTGCTCGCACTGCGTCGCAGCGGGCGCCTTGCATAGCATCCGGTTCTGTTCGTCATAAATTCGCAATAATTTCCTGAGGATTACTTAGCAGGAGGTGAAATACGGTCCCGGTGCGTCTTCCGGGGCGACGCACCGATTCCTTTCCCGACATCCCCAATATGTTCGGGTATCCGATTAACCCGGCACGCGTCTACGCCAGCGTCAAGGTGTGCACCTGGCTGTTTTCGCAGTCGATATCGATCAGCCGGCCCGCGTCGTCGCACAGCAGGATGTGGCCGTCATTGACATGCACGCGTGCCGCATCGCATTCGTCCAGCCGCAATTGGGCCAGGACGGTTCCCGTTCCGCCATCGGCCACCAGGCATTCCATGGGGCTGTCGTCGTCGAGGTGGCTGCGCACCATCAGCAAGCCTGCCGCCTGGGTCACCTCGGGAACCGAGGCAATCGCCTGCAACGGTAGCGTCAAGGGCGCAGTGGCGCCGCCGTGATGCACTTGCAGGTAGCGAGGCCCGTCATCCCCCATGATGCAGACCAGGGTGGGCGCATCGCGCGCGCTATGCGGCAGCAGCGCCAGCACTGGATCGCGTGGATGCGGGAAGCTGTCGCGCTGCAGCAGGCGGCGCGCGGGCAATTGATAGCGCCATTGCTGGATGCCTTCTGCCGTCGCCAGCAGCAAGGTCTGTACGCCAGGCTCTTCCTGGAAGGCGACCACCCGCCCTGGCAAGTCGGCCACTTGCCAGCTCACCGCCAACTGATCCTTGCTGCTGTCGATGGCGACGAGGCGGTTGTCGATCACCGCGTTCCAGATCAGGCCGTCATAGTTGTCGGCCCAGAAGCGCAGTGGCTGGATGATCCAGTCCGACACTTTGCGCGCGATCAAGTCGATGCGGCTGACGCGCCACATGCTGTCGCGCTGCACCAGCGCCAGCGCACGCTGGCCGCCGGCCGCCATCACCAGCCGCGTCGCCGGCACTGGGAACTGCGCCAGTTGCCGGCCATGCCGGTCGATGCGCACCACGCCGCCCTCGCCCAGCGCCAGCAGGTAATGGCCGTCCGGCAGGCGCCGGGCATCATGGATCGTCAACAGGCCGCGTTCGGCCAGATGCACCCGCAGCGGCTTGCGGCGCTTGCGCAGCTCCTGGGGCGGCACCATGGCAGGCAGGGTCAATGCCGACAGATCGGCCCGCAGGACGGCGCCGTCGGACAGTGACAGCAGCTTGGTCATTGCCTTCTTGTCGAATGCGATACGTTCGCCCATGCGGTCGGCCAGCAAGGGGTGCATGAGTTCCGCCGCCACGCGTCGGGTGGCGGGCGAATGCAGCGACAGCGCCAGCAATTCCGTGCCCAGGCGCATGCGCTGCTGCGCGCCTTCGTCGCTGTCGTCGTCGAGCAGCTGCAGCACGGCCGCTTCGCTGTCGGCCAGGCTGGCTGGCAGCAAGGCCAGCTTTTTGAGGAGGGCACGCATGCCCAGCACGCCCCCCGTGCGCTCGCCTTCCAGCAGCCATGCCAGCGCCTTGTCCTGCTGCTCCGGCAATGGCCAGATGGCTTCCGCCGCTTCGCTCAGCTGGCCGCGCATGGCCAGATCCTCGGCCCATAGCAAGCGCATCTCCGGTGCCTGCGGACTCTTGCGCCGTTCCAGCAACTGGACCGCCGCGGCAAACGCTTGGCCGAGCCGGGCCAGCTTCACCGCCCGTTCGACGTCGCCTGCCATGCACCACAGGCGCACGGCGACTTCCGGCGCCAGCTCCATGGTTTCCGCCAGTTGCGCGGCTTGCTTGATGCGGCCCTTTTTCTCCAGATAGTCGACTGCCTCGCTACCGCACTTGAGCAGTTCCGCCAGCACGTAGGTGGCTTCGTCGATCTTGCCTTCACGATCGAGCCGCTCAAAGGTGGCGCGGTAGGTCGCGCGCAAGTATTGCTCCAGCTCGCCGCCGAGGCTGATCGAGCTGATCGCCTGGCCGGGGCCGGAAATTTCCAGGCTGGTGCGCGGGCGCGGCGTGCCGAAGGCGGGACGGCGCGCTGGCGACAGGGTGTCGAGCGGGATCGCATGGCGCAGGGCTTCTTTCATGTCGCCCTGTTCCAGCAGCTGCATCATCTTGCGCAGATAAGCGGCCTGGCGCCAGCCGATCACCGTGGAGGCGCGCGTCATGATCGCCAGCCGGGTCGCCAGCGCGGCCAGGCGCTGCTGCAGCGCCGATGGCGGTCGCTGTTGCCGGCCGCTGTCCGCCTGCGCGGATGCGGCCTGCTTGCCGCCGCCGAACAGCTTGATCAAGCCCAGCGGTATGGCGCCCAGCAGGACGGCCGCCACGCCCGTCACCGCCAGCGCGATGCCGGCGCCGCGCCGCATGGCCTTGGCGCCGTGCTGCGCCTTGTCCATCTGGCGTAGAAACGCTTCGCGTTTGTCGCTGGGCGGTGCCAGCGCGCCTGCGAAGATGTCGCGCACGGGCAGCGTTTCCAGCAAGGCCGCAGTTGCCGCAGCCGCAGCGGCTGGCGGCGGGCGCAATGGCGCATGCAGGGGAATCGCGCGCAGATCGAGCCAGGCGGCCGGGTCGATACGCGGCGCCGCCGCAAGGCTGATCAGCTGCGCCTGCGCCGCGCGCACCAGCCAGATGCCGGACGGAGGCGTGACCGCCCGTTCGTCCGCCGCCAGTGGCGCGCTGCTGAGGATGCCCGCCTGTTCGCACAGCGGCAAGCCGTCCAGCGCGGCGCACTGGCCGTAGCGCGGCGTCGCCAGCAACAACAGGAAACCATCGTGCACCCGGTGCAGTCGCGCGCCCGGCGCCCAGTGCCGCAGCACGCGGCGGCGCACCTCGGCCTCGCCCAGCAGGGCCAGGTCGAACCACAGCGCATGCACCAGCTGCATGCCGTCATACAGGGGGCGGCGTATCTTATGACTCATCAATGTCTCGATCGCAGGAAATTTGCAACAGCGGCTGCTCGTCATCGATATGGCGCACGACGAGGGTGCTGCTCTTGGCCGTGATCCAGGCGATGCGCGCGCTGGCAGGATCCATGCTGGCTTGCTGTATCGCTTCGGGTGACGTGGCCAGCGTGTAGCGCAGATGGCCGACCCGCAATTCGATGCGGTAGCGGCCCGGATGCAGCACCACCAGGCCGGGCTTGGGGTGTTTTTCGCTGATGGCCACGCCCAGCACGGCGGCGTTGTCGTCGATGTCCATCGCTTCGCCCATGGCGTGGCTGCCGACCCACCAGCGGCTCGGGCCGGTTTTGAGCGCCAGCAGGTTGCCGCTGTGCCCGGCGTGCTCGCCTTTCAAGGCGCCATGCAGCAGCCTGCTGCCTTGTTGCGCGATCCGTTGCATCTTGTACGGGGTCGCATTCTGGCGATGCCAGTGATACAGCTGCACGCCGTCGCCATCGGCGCAGCCGATATACAGCGAGTCGCCCAGCTGGTCAGCGCCGATCACATTGTCGAGCACAGCCCGGAAGGAAACCGTGGACGCCACCTTGTGCGATGCCGCCGGAGCCGCCTGCCAGCAAACCAGCCGTCTTTTGGTATCGAGTACAACGACATGTTCGTAGCAATTGACGTTGTGGTTGGCCAGCAGATAGAACGTCTGCAACCATCGTCCCATGCCGGGCGGCGCATGGAATTGTTCCAGCGGCGGCCGGTCGCACATGATCGGTTTGCTGGAAAACAGGGGACCGGGAAAGTTGTGAAAACCCAGCGTGCCGCCGGCCGAGGTAATACAGGACAGCGCCGGCTTGAACACGCCGGCTGCCAGGATGGCGCCATGCTTCGGCGCGGAGATGATGCGCGGCTTGCCGGGTTTGACGGACGCCGACTGGGGCACGTGATAGACGATGGCGCCGCCATTGAGTTGCGGCGCGCACACGAGATTGCCGCCGCTGGCGAAGCGCGGCGCCTGTGCGCGTGACGGCTGGTGGCCGTGGTGATGGATCACGCCCGCTGGCGCGCGCGGCGCAAACGGTTTTCGCAGCAGGCGCACGCCTGTCGGCGCGTCGGGCAATTCCAGTTGCACCGTGCGGTAGTCATGCCGCTGCCGCAGGCTGACATTCAGATGGTTGCCGCAGAGGGCGCGGCGAATCGCCACCCGCTCACGCGCCTGCCTGGGCGCCTCGCCGGCAACGCCGATCAGCCAGCAGTCGGCCAGGTCGCCGCCAAGCCTGGTTTGCCACTGCTCGCGCGCGTTGGCGGGCGCTGCGTGCAGGGTGCGCGACTGGATCAGCTTGCGCAAGCCTTCTTTTTTCGTGTCTTCGGACAGGATACCGGGCAGCTGCCAGATGCCCCAGCTGAACCGGGCGCCAGCCTGCTGCGCGCGGCGCGCCAGCAGGATGAACAGCGCCAAATGTGCGAGACGCGGCTCGCCCAGCTGGGATGGCCCCGCGTCGAACAGCACCACGCTGTGCAGCGAGCGCTGGTGTACCGCCGGCTCGGGGCCGTTGAACAGCAGCTCGCCACTGGCGGCGCGGCGCAGGAATTCATCCGGCTCGGCATCGGCATACACCCATTGCGTCATCAGCAGGCGCTCGTACTGGCCGCGCCGCACGATGTTGCCGATACCGGCCGGATCGGCACCGCGCTCCAGGGTGGCGGTACTGAGTTTGCCGACCAGCGGATGCAGGCGCAGCAGCAGTGCGCCGACGGCGGGCGCCAGGTCGGGCGGAAACAGCGTGAGCCATGGTGCCCACGGCTCGAGTGCGGTTGGCAGCGAGGTCATGCCAACTCCTGGGCCAGCCAGTCCAGCAAGGATGGTGTCAGTGTCTGGGCCGCAGCCAGCGGGAGCAGCAGCTCCGGCGCGGGCCACAGCAGTACCGGGCTGCTGCCGGCCCGTTCGATCAGATTGGTTTGCACCAGGTCTGCCGGCAGCGCCGGCTCCAGATGCGTGGGCGTCCACAGATTCGGGGCTTGCGGATGCGGGGCGCAGTAGCGCGCGCCGTCGACCCATGGCAATGCATCGTTCGCGCCCAGCAGCACCATCAGGTCACGCGTCGCCACCACCGACAAGGCCAGCAACTGGCTGGCAGTGCAGGTGCGCAGGCGCGCCAGCAGCACGGGGGCCAGCGTCGCTGGCGCCACCATGCCGGCCGGCGCCAGCGCGGTGACGCGCGTTTGCCATGCCATCACCGGCATCAGACTGTGCTCGCCGCGGCGATCAACTGCTGGCGGCGCTGCGCCAGTTGCTCGGGTAGTTGCGCGGCATCAAAGTTGGCGTCGATTTCGCGCAGCAGCGCTTCGATGCGCGGGCGGGTATCACCAGCGCCGCTGTTCGCCAATAGCAGGTCGGCGCTTTCGGCCAGGCGCGCCAGCCGCGCCATCGGCTGCTGGGCGGCCTGCTCGACCACCGCGTGCAGCAGTGGATGGCTGGCTTCCGCCAGCAGTTCGCGCAGGATTTCGCGCGCGCTGAGCTGGCCTGCCGCCGTCGGTATCACGTACAGCAGCGGCCACAGGTCGGCGCGGGTGGCCGCCTTGCGGCCGGCCAGCACGGCCGCCGCCGCGATCAGCTGCTGGGCCTTGACGATGCGGCGGTCCGACAGTTGTACCTGGGCCTGGCGCAGCAGGCGGATCGCCTGTGCCAGCGCCAGCCGCACGCCCTCCATGTCGACCTGCGGCACGGCCTGGTTCAGCACGTCGAGGCTGGACAGGTCGAGCATGGCCGTCACCTGGTGCTGGCCGGCAGCCCAACCGCCTGCCAGCAGATCCTCCAGACGGTTGTCGGGCACCGGCTCGACAAACACGTGTAGCAGGAAGCGGTCGGCGAACGCTGCCAGGCCCTCATCCTCGGGTAGCGCGTTGGCGGCGCCGACACAGACCCGCAGCGGGCACTCAATGCGCGTATGGCCGCGCCGGAACTGGCGTTCGTTCAGCAGTCCCAGCAAGGTATTGAGGATGGCGGTCGAGCCAAGGAAAACTTCGTCGAGGAAGGCGATTTCCGCTTCAGGCAGCATGCCGGCGATATCGGTTTCCACCTGGCCCACGCGCAGTTTGCTCAGGTTGACGGGGCCGAACAGCTCGGATGGCTCCGTGAAACGGCCCAGCAGATATTCGAAATACTGTCCGCCAAGGCTCTGCGCCACGCGCCGTACCACAGCGCTCTTCGCCGTGCCGGGGGGACCAATCACCAGCAAATGTTCCCTTGCCACGGCCGCCAGGATCATCAGTTCGGCCAGTTGTTCGCGATCGACCAGGCCTGCGGTGGCCTCGCGAATGGCGGCTCGTAAATGCTGCGCGGCTTGATTCACAGGCAATGTCATGGGTGCTCGCGTTGATATAGAGAATAATTTAATATTTTAACAAGAAGCTGATATATTGTCTTGTGGAAATTTTTTTGTAAACATCAAGACCATTGCGGTCCCTGGCCGCCGCTTTTGCGGGCCGCCGGACGGGCATGATACGGGATGGAAATGGCGCCCTGCGGCCGCTGGCTGGCACGGGCTTGCTCTTGCCGCACGAAAATATCCGTCAGCGATCGCAGGAGTGCGCTAGTCTGTCGATGTTTGCCGTACAGTTCAGCAACTCCCGTACTACCCGTCGTTTCCGGCCCCCTGCAGAGGCATTTCACAGCCGCGCACGCCGGTGCGATGCCGTCTTGATACCACTTGTCTCACCTGGCCCATAGGACCGCATGATTTCATTCCGTACCCCCCACTGTTTGTCCGCGCGCCGGCGCGGCTGGCTGCTGCCGCTGCTATTGAGCCTGCTGCTGGCTTGTTCCTTATCAACACCTGCCGCCTGGGCGCAACCAGTCGATGACGCCGCCACGGCCGACCAGCGCCTCGATGGCTTGCGCAAGCAGATTACAACCATCCAGAAGGCGCTCGATGGCGAGGCGGAACTCGATGACGCGACCCTGTCGCAGATGCGCGCCGATGCGCTGGCGGCCAGCGCCGAGGCCGACAAGGTGGCCGATGCGCTCGTGCCTACGCTGTCGAGCGTGCAGGCGCGGCTGGCCGAGCTGGGCAAGCCGGTGGCGGGCACGAAAGACGCCCCCGACGTGGCGGCCCAGCGCAGCCAGCTGGACCGCACCAGCAGCGCGCTCGATGCGCAGGTGAAATTGGCGCGCTTGCTGGCCGTGGAAGCGACGCAGGCGTCGGAGCAAGTGTCGACGGTGCGTCGCGCGCAGTTGCAGGCGCGCCTGGGTGAACGCACGGCGTCGATACTGGCCGGCTCGTTCTGGAAGCAACTGCATGCGGAATTGCCGCAGAATCTGCAGCGCCTGCGGGCGCTGGAGGGGGAATTGACGAACGCGGCAAGCGCCACGCCGTGGTCGGCCTGGGGTGGCTTGTTGGCCGGCATCGTGGCCGTGTTCGGCGCCAGCGTCTGGGCTTCGCGCTATCTGCTGGTGATCACGGCCACGCGCGTGCCGCATGGCCGTTTGCGCCGTTCGCTGCATGCGCTGGCCGTGCTGGTGCTGGCGGCGGCCACGCCGGGCCTGGTGGCCGAATTGCTGGCCATGGGGCTGCGCTGGGATGGCGGTCTGTCCGAAAAAACCTCGACTTTCCTCAGCAGCTTGATCGGCATCATCTGTTTTGCCGGCTTTACGGCAGGGCTCGGCCACGCGCTGCTGTCGCCACGCCGTGTATCGTGGCGCTTGCTGCCCCTGCCCGATGCGCTGGCGCACCGCATGCGCAATTTTCCATCGATGTTTTCCTTCATCGTCGTGCTCGTGTGGGCGACGGAACGGGTCACCATCGTCATCAATGCGGGCCTGTCGACGGCCGTGGCCGTCAATTGCATCGTCGCCCTCGTGATGAGCACGACCATCGCCTACGGCCTGATGCGGGCCGAGCGCTGCTGGCGCCAGTTGCGCGAGGCCGATCCCGCCACCCTGGTCACGCCCCTGTGGCTGCGCTGCGTCACGGTGCTGCTGTGGCTGGCGCTGGCATCGAGCGTCATTAGCTTGCTGGTCGGCTATGTGGCGTTCGGCAGTTTTATTGCCAAGCAAATCGCCTGGGTCATCGTGGTGCTGTGCAGCACCTATCTGCTGACGGTACTGGTCGACGATATCTGCATGCTGCTGGCCTCGACCCCGCCCCCGCCGGACGCCGCCCATCCTGTGCTGGCCACGCCCAAGGCGCGCGACCAGGCGGCCGTGCTGCTGTCGGGCATCGGCCGCGCCATCGTCGTACTGCTGGCCCTGATGCTGCTGCTGGCGCCGTTTGGCGAAGGTCCGGGCGAGCTGTTCCAGCGCGTGGGCAAGCTGCAGGATGGCCTGGCCATCGGCGAGGTGGCGATCCGCCCGGCCGCCATGATCCAGGCGCTGCTGGTGCTGGTCGTCGGCTTTATCGCGCTGGGCCTGTTCAAGCGCTGGCTGCAAAACAGTTATTTGCCGACCACCAATCTCGATACCGGCATGCAAGTGTCGTTCATCACCCTGTTCGGCTACATCGGCGGCGTGCTGGCCGTGGCGCTGGCCCTGTCGGCGGCCGGCATCGGCCTGGAACGCATCGCCTGGGTGGCGTCGGCCTTGTCGGTGGGTATCGGTTTCGGCTTGCAGGCGGTGGTGCAGAACTTCGTTTCCGGCTTGATCCTGCTGGCCGAGCGCCCTGTGAAAGTGGGCGACTGGGTCTCGCTCGGCGGCGTGGAGGGCGATATCCGCCGCATCAATGTGCGCGCCACGGAAATTCAGCTGAGCGACCGTTCGACAGTGATCGTGCCGAACTCGGAATTCATTACCAAGACGGTGCGCAATGTCACGCTGGCCAATCCGCTGGGCCTGGTGCAAGTCAAGCTGCCGCTGCCGCTGGGCACGGATGCGCAGGAGGCGCGCGCGCTGATCCTGTCCGTCTTTGTCGACAATCCCGACGTGCTCGATACGCCGGCGCCCAGCGTGCAGCTCGATGGCATTGACAATGGCCTGTTGTTGTTCAACGCCACCGGCTTTGCCTCGTCGCCGCGCCTGACGTCGGGCATCCGCAGCGCGCTGCTGTTCGAACTGCTCAAGCGCCTGGACGATGCGCACATCGCGATCGCCAAGCCCAGCACGATGGTGCTGAGCACCTTGCCGGCGCAGCCCGAGGCGCCGGCCATGTCAGCGGTGGCCGCCGCACCGGCACCGGCGCCCGTGCCGCCGCTGACGAGCTAGTCGGCACAAGTCAGCGCACGGTCGACCACAGCAGGGCCGCCAGGTACAGGCCGATGCCGAACGCCGTGTGCGCCATCAGGCTGCGCAGGCGGGCGGCCGCCGGATGCGGCGTTTTGCTGGCGGCCAGGCCGGCGCCCATGCCCGGCTGCAAGATGCAAAACGGCGCGGCCACGCTCACCAGGCCCGCCAGCAAGGCCGGCGCGAACGTCGGCCCTTGCACCCACTCCCGTCCCACCAGCGCCAGCAGCACGGCCGCAAACAGCACGCCGATGGCGTAATGGGCCGTCCAGCCCAGGATGGCTTCATCGCGCACGGGCGCCGCCTGGGCGATGTTGACGTGGGTGAAAGTACCGCGCGGGAGATGGCCGAGCCAGCGTCCCACCATCGCCAAGTTCAGCGAGGGTATGCACCAGAAGCGCTTTAACGCCACCGCCCACACATCCATCACCGCCGTCGCGCCCACGCCGATCGCCAGGGCATCGAGCCAGAGTATTTGCATCGTGTCTCCCTTATAACATTCAATTGATTGCTTGAATGTTATAAGGGTGCTAGCATCGTGTCAATGAAAAATGCCGATATTGAATTGCTTGCCGGTTCCGCCGGGTTTGCCCATATTTTAGGCAGCGCGCCGCGCTTGCGCCTGCTCGAGCAGATCGCGCACGGCGAGTATGCGGTGGAGCAACTGGTGGAGTTGACGGGCTTGTCCGTGGCGAATACCTCGCAGCATTTGCAACAGTTGCGGCGCGCCGGTTTCGTGCAGGCGCGGCGCGACGGCAAGCGCGTGCTGTACCGGCTCGGCAACGGTCCTGTCATGCAGTTGCTCGCTGCGCTGGACGTGTATGCGCAGCACCAGCGCAGCGAGCTGCAGGCGCTGGGCCGGGGCGACCATGTGGAAGCGATCACGGGCGACGAACTGCGGGAACGCATGCAGGAAGCCAGCATCACCGTGCTCGACGTGCGGCCCGCGCAGGAATTTGCCGCCGGCCACTTGCCCGGCGCGATCAATATTCCGTTTGACGACTTGCAGCGCCGCCTGGGCGAATTGCCCGCGAACGCGGAGATCGCCGCCTACTGCCGCGGCCCGTACTGCGTGCTGTCCGTGCAAGCCGTGGCGGCCCTGCGCCAGCACGGCTTGCAGGCGCGCCGTCTGGGCAGCGGCTACGACGACTGGCAGGCGGCCGGCTTGCCTGTCGTGAAGGCGGCATGATGGCGATTCCGAACAGCAAGCAGGAACTGGTCGACGCCATCAACAGCACGTACGCCAAGCTGATGCAGGAGCTGGCACGCGTGCCGCCGGCCTTGGCACGCGATCCCGTGCTGGAGGGGCAAGTGAAAGGCACGCGCATGAGCGTGTGCGATCTGCTTGCCTATCTGGTGGGCTGGAACGAGCTGGTCTTGCACTGGCACGCCCAGCTGCGCGACGGCAAACGCATCGAGGATATCGCCTTTCCCGCCGAAGGTTTCACGTGGAACGCTCTGGGAAAACTGGCGCAGCGCTTTTATGCCGACTATGCTGAACTGGGCATGGACGACTTGCTGCAGCGCCTGGAGCAGGCGAAAAACCAGCTGCTGGCGCTGGTCGACGCGCACGACGACGCGCAATTGTATGGCCAGCCCTGGTACACGCATTACACGATGGGGCGCATGATCCAGTTCAATACGGCGTCGCCGTATGCGAACGCGTGCACGCGCTTGCGGGCCTGGCGCAAGACCTTGTAGCGCAGCGACTGGCAGGCTTGCACGATTGCATCAGTACGCTCAGAAAACTTTTCAGGCAGGATAGTGGTTTCAAGCGGAACCAATTGAAGGATCACCATGCTGACCATCGCCCTTGCCCAGATGAATCCCACCGTGGGCGACTTCGACGCCAATGTCGCCGCCATCACCGCGCGCATGGCCCGCGCCAGCAGCGATGGCGCCGACTTGCTTGTGTGCCCCGAACTGTCGCTGTGCGCGTACTACCCGGGCGACCTGTTCGAAGATGCCGCCTTCCTGCGCGGCCTGCAGCAGGCGCTGAACAAGCTGCTGCAAGCGTCCACGCGCTGGCCGGCGCTGGTCACCGTCATCGGCACGGCGCGGCCCAACCCCGGCGTCGGCAAGCCCTTGTACAACGCCTTGCTGGCCATCCGCGACGGGCGCATCGTGGCCGAATACTACAAGCAGCTGCTGCCGACCTACGGCATCTTCGACGAGGGCCGCCATTTCGAGCCGGGCCCGCCCGGCGCCTGCACCCTCGATATCGCCGGCTGCAAGGTCGGTTTCATGATTTGCGAGGATGGCTGGAACGACGACGGCCGCACCTACGCCGTCAACCCGTTTGAAACCTTGCATGCGGCGCGGCCCGATCTCATCGTCAGCATCAATGCCAGCCCGTCCGACATCGGCAAGCGCGCGCAGCGCCACGCCGTGTTTGGCGCCGCCTGCCAGCGCGTGAATCTGCCCCTGCTGTTCGTCAACCAGGTGGGCGGCCAGGATCAGCTCGTGTTCGACGGCGCCTCGTTCGCCATCTCGCCGGGCGTCGGCGTGCAATTCGAGGCGGCCCGCTTCGTCGAGGATTTTCAATTGCTGCGTTTTGCCGATGGGCGTTTCGCGCAGAAGGACGGCGCGGCGTTTCCCGTGCCGGACCCGGACGGCATCCCCGCCGTCGAATTTGCGCGCCGCCAGATCGTGCTCGGCTTGCGCGACTACGCGCGCCGCTGCCGCTTTACGCAAGTCGTCGTCGGCTGCTCGGGCGGCATCGATTCGGCACTGACCCTGGCGCTGGCCGTCGAAGCGCTCGGCGCGGACAACGTGGTGGCGATCACCATGCCGTCCGTGTTTTCCAGCGCCGGCTCCGTCACCGATTCCGTCGCCCTGTGCGCCAACCTGGGCATCGCCCTGACCACGCACCCGATCCGCGACATCGTGGCGCAGTATGAAGCCGGCTACGCGGCCGCCTTCGACGGCAAGCTGCAGGGACTGCCGCTGGAAAACCTGCAGGCGCGGGTGCGCGGCACGATATTGATGGAATACTCGAACGCGTTCGGCGCCCTGCTGCTCACCACCGGCAACAAGAGCGAAATCTCGGTCGGCTACTGCACCCTGTACGGCGACACGAACGGGGGCCTGGGCTTGATCGGCGACCTGTATAAAACGGAGGTCTTCGCCCTGTCGCGCCACCTCAACGCCAGCGCCGGGCGCGAACTGATTCCTGTGGCCGTGCTGGAGAAACCGCCGTCGGCGGAGCTGGCGCCGGGCCAGCGCGACACCGACAGCTTGCCGCCATACCCGGTGCTCGATGAAATTCTGAAGTGGCATATCGAGGGACGGCGTTTGCCGGCGGCCGAAAGCGCACAGGCGCTGACCCTGGTCGACCAGCTGCGCGAGACGGACGAGGGGCGCGCGCTCGTGACGCGCATCCTCGGCATGGTCGCCCGCAACGAATACAAACGGCGCCAGGCGGCGCCCATCATCCGCGTGCGTTCGCGCGCCTTTGGCAGCGGCCGTCAATTGCCGATCGCCGCCCACTACCCGACCGGAGACGACGCATGACCTTATCCTATGGCGCCGACGCGGCCATCCTGATCGGCCGTTTCCAGCCTTTTCATAACGGCCATGCCGGCTTGCTGCAGAAGGCACTGACGACGGCCGCGCAAGTGGTGGTGGTGCTCGGTTCCGCCTTCCATGCGCGCAGTCCTAAAAACCCGTTTACGTGGCAGGAGCGGGCCGCCATGATCGCCGCCACCCTGCCCGAGGATCAGCGCGCGCGCGTGCATTACGTGGCCGTGCGCGATTACTACGACGATGGCCTGTGGGCCGACGCCGTGCGGCGCGCCGTGGCGGGCGCCGTGGCCACGGCGCAGCGCATCGCCCTGGTGGCCTGCTTCAAGGACGCCACCAGCTATTACCTGCACCACTTCCCCCACTGGCAGTTACTGAATCTGGAGATCGACCCTGGCGCACCGATAGGCGCGACGGCGATCCGCAACGTGCTGTTCGAGGCGGAAGACGTCGACGTGTCGCTGAGCGCCGTGGCGCAGCTGCTGCCGCCGGCCATCGGCCAGTATCTGAAAGCGTGGACCTTGTTGCCGTGGTACGCGCCGCTGGTGCAGGAATACCGCGCCATCGAGGCCTACAAGGCGCGCTGGAAAGTGGCGCCGTATGCGCCCATCTTCACGACCGTCGATGCGCTGGTGCAGACGGGTGGCCACGTGCTGCTCGTGCGCCGTGGCGGCTATCCGGGCAAGGGCCTGTGGGCCTTGCCGGGCGGCTTCCTCGAGCCGCGCGAACGGCTGCTGCAGGGGGCGTTGCGCGAGCTGGCGGAAGAAACCCAGCTGGGCGTGCTGGCGCCCACCCTCGTCGAGGCGCTGGTGGGCGTGGCCGTGTTCGACCACCCGGACCGCAGCCAGCGCGGGCGTACCATCACGCACGCGCATTATTTCGACCTGAAGACGCGCCAGT
Source organism: Janthinobacterium sp. FW305-128 (assembly GCF_020858135.1). NCBI lineage: Bacteria > Pseudomonadati > Pseudomonadota > Betaproteobacteria > Burkholderiales > Oxalobacteraceae > Janthinobacterium > Janthinobacterium sp. FW305-128. The sequence goes on from NZ_JACYMK010000004.1 coordinate 330,786, forward strand.
TGCCGGCCGTGACGGCGGCCGACGACGCGGCGCTGGCGCAGTGGGTGCCCGTGGCGTCGCTGCCGGCCATGGAAGAGCAATTCTTCGAAGACCACTTCCACATCCTGAACCACTTCCTCAAGCTCACGCAAGAGGGGCGCTGAGGGGCGCAAACCCCTCAGCGCGTCAGGACGTCATGCGTTCCCAGCCATGCTTGATGGCCGCCTTGAAGTTGTCCCACGCCGACTGGGGATACGTGTGCTCCCACGTGGAACGCAGGTCCGCTTCCACCTCGTCCCATGGACGGCCCCGGTAGCTGTCGCTGTTGGCCATGGAATGGCCATAGCGGTAGGCGGGATCGTAGTCCTCGAAGCGCGCGCCGGTGGCGACATAGGTGGCGCTCCAGTGGCTGCGGTAGTACTGCTCGTCGTCGTAGCTGGTGCCGGGCAGGTTATCGGCGCCGGGATAGCGGCGCACGTTGGCGCCCGCGCCGGACGACGGCGGCGGCGACGCCATGTCGCTGGCAAACTGCTGCGACCCTGGCGCCTCGTTCATATTGCCGGCGGACGTGCCTTGCTGCGATGGCGCGCCGGACTGCATGCTGGCGCCCTGGCGCCTCGCGCTGTCGTCTTGCGGCGCGCCTTGCCAGCCGCCGGCGCGCCAGTGCTCGGCGTGCGCATCGATGTCGAGCGGCGCGTAGCGCTCGACGAGGTCGGTGGCGCGCTGGATATCGGCGTCGCTCGCTCCTTCCAGGGTCAGCACGACATGCCCGCGCCGCACGGCTTCCGCATAGATGTGGCGGTCGGCGTGGCTGCCGAACAGGTCCGTGAAGAAATGCTTGATGTTGTCGAGCAGGCTGTCGCTGTCGTCGCGGCGGATATTTTCCGTGGCGGAAAATTCGTCGCTGCCCGCATCGTGCAGGCGGATGTTGGCGCTGGGAAATCCCGCCGTGATCAGGTCGTGCCGGGCGCGCTCGGCCATGTCGCGCACGGCGAAAACTGCTGCCAATGTATGTGCCATGATGGTCTCCATTCGATGAACAACGTCCCTTCAGTGTAGGCCGTGCACACCGAAAGGGGCGCCCGTTTGCCCCTTGGAAATCGTTGCAGTGATCAAATATTGACGAATTGAAATCTCAGTCGGGCGCGCCCACGAACGCGCGCAAAAAGTCGATAAAGGCGCGCACCTTTTCCGCAATATGCTGGGTGTTCGGATACACGGCATACACGCCCTGTTCCGGGAAGACGACGTCGGGCAGCAGGCGGCGCAGGCGTCCCGCGCGCACCTCCCCCTCCACCAGCCACTGCGGCAGCAGGGCCACGCCGCAGCCGCCCAGGGCAAAGCCCAGCAGCGCCGAGGCGGAGTCGGAATGGATGGCGGCGTCGTCCTGCACGGCGAAGGCGGCGGGGCCGTCGGGTGTCTGCACGTCCCAGCGCAGGGGTGAGGCCAGGCGGCTGTGCGCCAGCCAGCGCGCGCGCTGCAAGTCGTCCAAGGTGGCGATCTTCGTGCCGGGCCGGCTGGCCAGGTAGGCGGGCGAGGCGACGGGCCAGATCGCGTACGGCTCGATCAGCGCGGCGCGGTAACTCGAATCGTTGAGGGAACCCATGCGGATGGCCAGGTCATAGCGGCCCGAGATCAGGTCTTCGTGCGACGATGAAGACGAATGCTGGATCTGCAGCTGCGGGTGGGCGGCGGCAAAGGCGATCAGCGCGGGGATCACCGTGCGGCTGCCGTATTCGACGGTGGTGGTCAGGCGCAGGGTGCCGCGTAAGCCTTGCTGGCCCTGGCGCGCCGTCTCGATGGCGCCGTGCGCCTCGCTCAGCACGCGCTGGCAATCCTCGTAAAAGCGCCGTCCCACGTCCGTCAGCGCCAGGCTGCGCGTGCTGCGCGTGAGCAGCGACACGCCCAGTTCCGCCTCCAGCTGTTTCAAATTAAAACTGACGACGGCCTTGCTCTGGCCCAGCACGGCGGCGGCGGCCGTCAGGGAGCCGGCGTCGACGATGGCAATGAAAATACCCAGGCGGTCAAGACTGATCATAAATAAGAAGAGATGCGGGTTGCGGGGCTTTGTCAAAATAGGTTTGACAGTGTAATCGGCGCTGGCCCGTTACGCAAATGACGATGGGCGCTTAAGCTGGCCGTTTGCCATTTGGAGCACCATGGACTATCGCAAAAAAGTGGCGGCCATCTATCTGCTGGGGTTTTTCGTCGACCTGATCAACATGTTCATCACCAGCGTCGCCTACCCCGACATCGGCCATGCCCTGCACGCCTCGGTGGCGCAGCTGGCCTGGATCAGCACCGCCTACATCCTCGGCCTGACCATCGTCATTCCCGCCAGTGCCTGGCTGGCTGCCTGTTATGGCAGCAAAACCGTGTTCATGGCATCGTTGCTAACTTTTTTATGCGCGAGCATCGGCGCCGGTCTGGCCCCCTCGATCGAGGCGCTGATTGCCTGGCGCTGCGTGCAGGGCCTCGGCGGCGGCCTGCTCATTCCGCTGGGGCAAAGCATGACCTACCAGCTATATCAACCTGCGGAGCGCCCCGGCCTGTCCTCCGTCATCATGCTGGTGGGCTTGCTGGCGCCCGCGCTGTCGCCCGCACTGGGTGGCGTGATCGTCGACAGCCTGTCGTGGCGGGCGATTTTCTATTTGAACGTACCGTTCGCGGCGCTGGCGCTGCTGCTGGCCGCCTGCTGGCTGCGTCCCGATCCGCCGCGCGCGGCCGTGCCCCGTCTCGACGTGGGCGGCCTGCTGGCGGGCAGCATGGCGATTTTGCTGCTGCTGCTGGGCTTGACCATGCTCGGTACGCCGGGTGAGTTGCTGACCGGCGCCGGCGTGCTGGCGCTGGGCGCCGCCTGCGCGTGGGCCTACGTGCGCGGCGCGCTGCGCAAGTCGACGCCGCTGCTCGACCTGCGCCTGGCCGCCGAGCCGCTGCTGCGCATTGCCATGCTGATGTACCTGCTGGTGCCGGGCGTCTTTATGGGCGTGAGCCTGTTGGCCATGCTGTATCTGCAGGGCGTGCTGGGCATGCCGGCATCGACGGCGGGCGCCTTGATGCTGCCGTGGGCGCTGGCCTCGTTTGCGGCCATTTCGCTCACCGGCAAAAGCTACCGCCGCGTGGGGCCGCAGCCGCTGTTCATCGCGGGCGCCCTGCTGCAGGCGGCGGGCATGCTGATGCTGCTGCGGGTGGACTCTGCAGATCAATTATTCTGGCTGGCCGGCGCGTATGCCGTGATGGGTTTTGGCGGCGGCTTGTGCAGCAGCACGGCGCAAAGCACGGCGTTTTTGCGCACACCGGACGCGCAGCTGAGCCAGGCCAGCGCCGTGTGGAATATCAACCGCCAGCTGGGCTTTTGCCTGGGCGTGGCGCTGCTCAGCGTACTGCTCAATGGCTTGCTGGCGGCGCACGGTATCGCATCGCTGGACGACCCCGCCCTGCATGCGCGCGCGGCGCAGGTGTTTCACTGGTGCTTTGCCTTGGCCGCCAGCGCGTGCGTGCTGCCTTTGGCGCTGTGCCTGCGCATCGACAACCGCGCCGTTCTCGACCTGTTACATCACCATGGAGCAAGCAAAAAATGAATGCTACAAATCTTTATTTTGACGACGTCTTATCCACGCATGTGCTGATCCGCGAGTGGCTCGCCGGCGCAGCCACGGCACCCGAACATTGCGCCGGTTTGCTCGCGCGTTTTTCATCCGGTTTCACGATGGTGTCACCGGGCGGGATGCGGCTCGACGGCGCTGGCCTGGCGGCGTTTTTCCGCGCCGCCGGCGGCAGCCGTCCGGGCTTGCAGATGCGCATTTCGGATCTCGTTCTGATACAGGAAAGTGCGGCCGGCGCCACCGTGTCCTACCGCGAATTCCAGTCGCTGCCCGGCGCGGAAAACACCGAGCGCTGGTCCACCGTCGTGTATGAAAAAACGCCCGATGGCGCTTTGCTGTGGCGCCACCTGCATGAAACGTGGGCCGTGCGGGCGGATTGATCCTACAGCGTGGCGGCGGGCGCGCCGATGGACAATGGCGCTGCGGCGGCTAGGCTGACAGCGTCCCCTCGTTCATCAGGAGCGCCTCATGACCAAGCAAAAATCACAAGCTGGCCAGAACCGCCAATCGGCCGGCCCCACGGAAGAAAAAAGCGACACCGGCAACGACAATGCCAGGCGGGGCAAGGAGGCGGCCAGCCATACCAAGGCCGGTACCGGCAAGGGCGCCGGCGGCGGCAAGAAGCAGGGCCGCAAACACTGACGCAAAGACGGCGATGCGTGCTCAGGCCGGCTTGGCCGTCATCAGGTAAAACACGACGATGAGGGCGAAGAAGGCGGGCACGCCCAGCGCGGCCCAGATGCGCAGGTAGCGCCAGTACAGCGCGGGCAAGTCCTGGCCGTCGCGCGCGCTGGCCTGCGCCATGTCGCGCATGCGCATCTGCAGCCACACGACGGGCAGCCAGCAGGCGCCAGCGACCAGGTACAAGGCCACTGACCAGACGATCCAGCCGCTGCTCAAGGGAAAACCGGCCAGGTGCACCAGGTAAAAGCCGCTCAGGGGCTGGAATACCACCGTGGTGGCCGTAAACAGCCAGTCGGCCCGCACCACGTGGCGGCTGACGACGGCGATGGCGCGCACATCGCGGCTCAGGCTCGCGAACAGCAGGTAGAAGGCCGAGCCGATGCCGGTGCCGAAAAGCAGGGTGGACGAGACGATGTGCAGCCACTTGATGGTCAGGTATTCCATTCCTTTTCCTCCAGTTGGTACAGCAGCCACAGGGCCGCCAGCATGGGCAGGTTTTTCGTCAGGGGGCCATACGGATGCCACAGGAATTCGGGCAGACGCATGGCGATCCAGACGGTATAGAACAGGATCAGCGCGCCCTGTGCCGGCCATAGCCAGCGCCGCCACGGCGGGCGCAGGACCATGGTGGCCAGGCCGAACAGCAGGTCGAGCAGGCAGGCGCCGGCCAGCAGCAGCGGCGCCCAATCGGGCGGCACGCCGCTGCGCGCGAGCAGGCGATAGCTGTCTTCCACGGGATAGACGCCTGCCGAGACGATGGCCGTGACGATCCACACGATGGCCAGCGACAGGCGCAGTATCGGCAGCAGCCAGTCCAGCTGGGCGCGCACGGCCGCGCCGCGCGCGTCGCTGATGAACTGCGCCACGGGCCGCGGCGCGCGCCCCAGTAAACGCCGCGTGAGCCCCGCATCGGCGGCATTGCCCCGTTCGAGCATGTCGAGCGTGTCGCGGTCCGGCATGGCAAAGCCCAGCAGCCTGGCCAGCAGCAGCACGGGCGGCAGCAGCCGCCGGGGCAGCGGCACGACGCGCAGCCGTCCCAGGCCCATGGCCGCGCGCAGCGCCGCCAGGTAGGCCGTAAACGGCAGAGCCTGCGGTCCCACGACGGGCACGCGGCGCGTCTTCTGGCCGCCCAGCGCGCCCGCGCCGCGCACCAGCGCCACGATGACATCGGTCAGGTCGTCCACGTGCACGGGCTGCACCAGCTGCGGCGCGCGGCCGAAGCGGGGATAGACGGGCAGGCTGGCCAGCATGCGGAACAGGCGCGCGCTGCCGCCCTCGTCGCCATACACGAGCGAGGGCTGGACGATGACGGCGCGCAGCGGCAGGCTGGCGAGAAACTCGTCGGCCGCCTTCTTGCTCAGGTGGTAGGGCGAGACGGCGCCCGCGTCGGCGCCCAGGGCCGACAGCTGGATTACCAGCTGCACCTCGCTTTCGGCGCAGGCGGCGAACAGGGCGCACGGCGTTTGCGTGTGCAAGGCGGCAAACGTCTGCGCGCCATGCTCGGCGATGATGCCCACGCAATTGATGACGACGTCGATGCCGTCCAGGCGGGGCAGCCATGCGGCCTTGGCCGTGTCGCGTGCGAAATCGGCGTCGATCAGGCGCACGCGCGGCTCCGCGCCGATGCGGGCATGGGGACGCGCACGGTGTGTCGTGCACGCGAGCTGGAAACCTTCGGCCAGCAGCGCGGTCGAAACATGCGTTCCGATGAAACCGCTCGCCCCCGTCAGCAGTATGCGCATGCATGCCCCCTTCTGATGGGGATTGGATAGGCCTTTTGCGTTTCAGTTCACTGTGCACATACACCACTGGAGAAAAACCATGCCTGCCTTGCCACTGGCCCTGCGTTATGGCGCCCTTTCGGGCAGCCTTGCCTCCCTTTTGTCCGCCGTCGCCCTGGCCGTTTGCGGCCGGCGCGAAACGGGCAGCATGTTCTCTGCCGTCAACGCCATCAGCCACTGGCTGTGGGGCGACCGGGCGGCGCGCAGCGATGACGCCACGCTGAAGCACACGGTGCTCGGCTACGCCATCCACCATTGCAGCGCCATGTTCTGGGGCGTGCTGTTCGAGCGCTATGCGGCGCGCATCCTCGACCGGCGCCGCGCGGCGTCGACCGTGGCGGCGGCGGCCGGCGCCACGGCCATCGCCTGTTTCACCGACTACCAGCTCACGCCGCACCGTTTGCAACCGGGCTACGAAATGCGCTTGTCGCGCCCGTCGCTGCTGCTGGTGTATGGCGCTTTCGGCATCGGCCTGGCCGCGGGCGCGCTGTGGCTGCGGCGGCGTTGACGCACGGGATGCTTTCCTACATGGCGCCACGCCGCGCGCCTATCTTGCCGGCGCGTGCGCGCCAGTAGCATGGTGCTTCCCTCATCACGTCAGGAGAATCCCATGCAGGAAAAACACGGTAATACGCCCCAGCATCCCACCGACCAGGGCCGCAATACGCGCATGGACAAGACCGACGCCGGCAAGGCGGCGGGCGACGCCTACGCCGGCCAGGGCGGCGGCAAGCTCGCCAGCGGCAACGTCAACAGCGGGCACTGGGCGAATGACGTCATCACGCCGCAGGGCGGGCCCGATCCCGTGGAGCAGGAAAACATGGCCACCCTGGGACAGCCCGAGCATCGCGACCACGTCAAGGGCGTGAGCCAGCAGCCGCAGAGCGAAGCGGGCAAGCTGGCCGACGACAGGCCGGGCCGCAACGAGTCGAAGGACATCCACAGGTCATTGAACCAGCACGAGTAGGCTGCGTGCCGGGAATGAGGAGAGCACCATGTTTGCACACAACAAGCGACTGCAATATACGGTCAGGGTGGAGCAGCCCAATCCCGGGCTGGCCAACCTGATGCTGGAACAATTCGGCGGCCCGCAGGGCGAGCTGGCGGCGGCCTGCCGCTACTTCACGCAAGCGTTGGCGGAAGACGACCCGGGCCGCAAGGACATGCTGTTCGATATCGCCACCGAAGAGCTGAGCCACCTGGAAGTGATCGGCAATATCGTCGTCATGCTCAACAAGGGCGCCAGGGGACGCCTGGCCGAGGGCGTCGACCAGGCCGCCGAGTTGTACCGCAATATCACGGGCGCGGGCAACGACAGCCATGTGACGCAAGTGCTGTATGGCGGCGGCGCGCCGCTGGTCAATTCGGCCGGCGTGCCATGGTCGGCCGCCTACATCGACACCATCGGCGAACCGACGGCCGACCTGCGCTCGAACATCGCCGCCGAGGCGCGCGCCAAGATCGTCTATGAGCGCCTGATCAACCTGACGGACGATCCGGGCGTGAAGGAGGCGCTGGGCTTCCTGATGACGCGCGAAGTGGCGCACCAGAAGTCGTTTGAAAAAGCGCTGTATTCGATCGAGCCCAATTTTCCACCGGGCAAACTGCCAGGCGACCCGCAGTATGCGGATGTGTATTTCAATATGTCGCAGGGGCCGGGCGAGGAACGGGGGCCGTGGAACCAGGGCGGCAAGTGGCAGTATGTTTCCGATCCGCGCCAGCAGATGGCGGTGGACGGCGGCACCGGCGAGGCGGAAGTGAAATTGCCGAAGGACGAACTGGCCACCGTGCAGCAGATGGCGGCGCGCACGGCATCGAATCCCGATGCCGATCCGCTGACGGGCGCGGAACTGGGGATGCGGCCCAACGGCCGCAACAATGGCGCTGCGCCGGACATGCCGCTGTAGGCCGTGCGGCGGCAGCGCCCGGCAGTGAGCAGGCAGCGCACCCTGGCGAGCGTAGCCAGGCAGCTGTCCGGCTGGCGCCTGCCAGGCCTTGCCCTGTGCGGCGGCGCCACCCTGCTCCTGCTGGCGGCGGCCCTGGGCGAACTGACATGGCGCCACGCCGGCGTGCCTGCAGCGCTGCTGGGCGGCGGCGTGGCCGCTGGCGCCACGGCACTGGGCACCTTGCCCGTGCTGCTGTCGCACAGGTTTTCACAGCGCGGCTACGATGGTTTTCTCGGCTTCGGCGCCGGGGTGATGCTGGCGGCAACGGCATTCTCGCTGATCTTGCCGGCCCTGGCTGCCGCACGCGCGCACGGCGCCACGCCCATGGCGGCCAGCCTGACGGTTGCCATGGCCATGGGCGCAGGCGTGGCGCTGATCATCGCGCTCAATCTCGCCGTGCGCCCGCACGTGCAGGCCGATGCGCTCGATGCCGCCGCTGCCAGCAGCCTGAAACGCGCGTGGATTTTTGTCTTGGCCATCACCTTGCATAACCTGCCCGAAGGGCTGGCCATCGGCGTCGGCTATGCGGGCATTGATCTGGACAAGGCCAATGCGCTGGCGGCCGGCATTGCCATCCAGGACATCCCGGAAGGGCTGGTGGTGGCGCTGGCGCTGCGTGGCGTCGGTTATGGCCGGCGCCTGTCTGTGGCCATGGGCGCCGCCTCCGGCCTGGTCGAACCCGTGGCGGCCATGGCGGGCCAGGCGCTGATCGGCATGTCCTCGACCCTGCTGCCGTGGGGTTTGGCCGCCGCCGCCGGCGCCATGCTGTTTGTCATCGTGCACGACGCCATTCCCGAGACGCACCGCAGCGGCCATGGCGGTGTTGCCAGTACCGCACTGGTGTTCGGATTTCTCCTGATGATGGTGCTCGATACTGCCTTGAGTTGATGGCACTGTGCTCGTGCGCTGCCTGAAGGACGATGCACGTATCATGCGATGCCTGCACTCGGAGAAAACAAACATGCGCATAGACACGACATCGGACTCGCCAAGCTGGAGCAAAGTCTTTGACATTGCTGATGAACTGCAGCAGCTTGGTCCCGTGATGGAAGAAAAATATCCTGATCTCGACTGGGAATTGTTTGTCTGCCTGCGCTGCCTGCCGAAAGACTTGCAGAGAAAAACCTTTTGCCGTTACTACGCCGGCGATAAAATGTTTGGCCTCGATATCGCCATGGATGAGGAAGACTTTGTACCGGTGAAAAAAAAACACGCCGGCACAACGCCAATTGATCGGCGCCGCCTTTTTCACTTTTTTTGTGGCAAGCATCCAGAAATACGAGAAAAAACTCCCGGGACTCCAGCCTGTTTCAGCGCAACTGATCGCCGATGTGCGGCAATGGTGCGTCGACAATCACTGGCTCGATGCCGCCGTCTGACGCGCCATGCACACGCCGGCGCTCAAGTGAGGTCGTGCAGGTCCTTGCGCTGCACCGGACCCACCGTAAAATGCGAAAACGCGACCTCGAGTCCGCCGCGTTCCGGCGTGCAGCACATGGGGCCCACGCGGTAGCGGCCAGACTCGGGAAACGGCGCCAGGCGCAGCAGCGGCCACAGCTTGCCATCGGTCGAATACTGCACCCGGATGACGCCCTTTTCCACCGTCACGCGCAGCCAGAAACCGTCCGGCATGGCGGGCGCCAGGCTGACGGCCCAATCCGATTTGTCCACCGTCAGCACGGTGCTCAACAGCAGCTGGCCGTCGGAAAATTCGACGCCGCATTTGATCCAGTGTTGCTCGTCGATGCGCACCATCATGCCGGCCTGGTCGTACAGCGCCGCGTACTGCGCGGCCACGTGCAGCTGCGCCGTGAAATCGCCATCGACTTCCGTGCCGAAAAAGTGGCCGCTGTCGCGGATAAAACCATACGAGGTCTTGCGCCAGAAATCCGTGTTCGCATCCGTCGTCACGCGCAGCTGCGCGCCGTCGGCGGACCAGTTTTCCGGTGGATTGAGCCAGCTGCCTTGCGTGAACATCGGATTTCCTCCTGATCGAAAAATGCTACATAGTTTGCCCCCATCCCAGCGCCTTGTACAGGGCAATCGCATCGATGTAGGACGCCGTCTCCGCCAGCAGCGCTTCGCGCCGGATATCGTACAAGGCGCGCTGGTTTTCCAGCACGGCCTGGTAGCTGCCGGCACCGCCCGCATAGCGCGTGCTGGCGATGCCGAGGGCCGCGTTGCCGTGGCGCGCCGATTCCAGCAGGGAGGCCAATCGCGTCTGGTTTTCCGCCAGCTGCGTGACGGCGTTTTCCACGTCTTCCTGCGCGACTAACAGCGTCTGTGCATAGCGTGCCAGGGCGCCCTGCGCCTCGGCCTGCGTGCCGCGCAAGCGTGCCCTGACGCTGCCCAGGCGGAAGGCCGGATAGCTGACGGAGGGTGCCACCTCGAAAGCGCGCGCGCCGCCGTCGAACACGCCGCTGCCGCGCAGTGCGAAGAAGCCCAGGAAACCGCCGAGGCTCAGGCGCGGATACAGGTCGGCCGTGGCGGCACCCACGTCTTCGCTGGAGGCGGCCAGCAGGCGCTCGGCGCGCACCACGTCGGGCCGCTGCTTGATCAGCTGATTCACGTCACCGAGGGGAAGCTGGCCGGCCAGCGGCGCCTGCTGGCGCGGTGTGGTCGCCAGCGCGATGGCGCCAGGCGCTTGCCCGCTCAGCACATCGAGCCGGTACTGCGCCTGGCGCAGGCCCGCCTGCAACGGTGGCAATGCCGCCTCGCTGCGCGCCAGGTTGGCCAGCGCATTGTGGCGTTCTTCCGGCAAGCCGCTGCCGGCACGGATGCGCGCGTCGATCAATGCCACCGTATCGCGCCAGCTTTGTACCTGCGCCTGCGTCAGCGCCAGGTTTTGCTGGTAGCCCAGCGCCTCGTAGTAATTGCGCGCCACCTCGGCGGCTATCGTCAGCCGCACTTGCCGCAAGTCCGCCTGCGCCGCGTCGGCGCGCGCCTGCGCCGAACGGGAAATATGCGCCAGGCGGCCGAACAGGTCGATCTCCCATTGCGCGTCGAATCCCACGCGCGTGCTGGCGCTGGCGGTGCGGCTATCGGGCGTGTTTTGCTGCACCGTGCGCTGCCAGCCCGCCTGGCCCGTGACAGCGGGCAGTTCGTCGAGCCGGCGCTCGTCGAAGACGGCGCGCGCGGCCAGCAGGTTGGCCTGCGCCTGCGCGATATCGAGGTTGTGTGCGAGCGCGCTGGCGATCAGCTGCGACAGCCGTGCATCATCGAAAAACGTCCACCACGCGGCCTCGCTGACGGCGCCCGTGCCAGCTGCGAATTGCGCTTGCTGCGGGCTGGCCAGGGTGATGGCGGGCGTGCCCGGCGTGACGTAGGCGGGGCTGACGGCGCAGCCGGCCAGCACGGGGAAAAGGGCAATAAGATAGCGGTAATTTTTCATGGGGATTCCTTCAGCGCCTGCGACAGGTCGCGGGCGCGCGGCGTGGCATGGTCGGCCGTGTGGCGGCGGGCCAGAAAGGTGTACACGGTGGGCAGCACGAACAGGGTGAAGAAGGTGCCGATCAACATGCCCGAGACGATCACGACACCGAGGCCGAAGCGGCTGTTGGCGCCCGCGCCGGAAGCGAACAGCAGCGGCACGAGGCCCACCACCATGGCGGCCGTCGTCATCAAGATCGGGCGCAGGCGGATCTGCGCCGCCTTGCGGATGGCCGTGATGCGGTCGAGCTGTTCATGTACCTGCAATTCGTTGGCAAATTCCACCATCAGGATGCCGTGCTTGCTGATCAAGCCAATCAGGGTCACGAGGCCGATCTGCGTGTAGATGTTGACGGTGGCATAGCCGAGCGCCAGCGGAATCAGCGCGCCGCAAATCGACAGCGGTACCGTGATCAGGATGATCAGCGGGTCCGTCAGGCTTTCGTACTGGGCCGCCAGCACCAGGTAGATGACGACGACGGCCGCCAGGAAGGCCAGCAGCAGGGCATTGCTTTCCGTGGCGAACTGGCGCGCATCGGACTGCCAGTCGTAGCTGAAGCCGGGTGGCAAAGTCTTCGCCACGCCGTCGAGGAAGGCGACGGCGTCGCCCAGGGTCACGCCGGGCGCCGGCACGCCCTGGAAGGTGGCTGCGTTTTGCTGGTTGAACTGGGTCAGCATGTTCGGCTCGATCTGTTCGCTCACCGAGACGACGGCGGACAGGGGCAGCAGGCTGCCATCGTCGGCGCGCACGTACTGCTGCGTCAGGGTTTGCGCCGTGAGTCGCTGTTCGCGCGGGCTTTGCGCGATGACGTCATAGGCGCGGCCATCCATGCCGAAGCGGTTCAGATAATTTTCGCCCACCAGCACGGCCAGCGATTCGCCGATGTCCTGCATGCGGATGCCCAGGCTGTTCGCTTTCGAGCGGTCCACGCGCACTTTCACCACGGGGTTGTTGTAATCGAGATCGCTGTCGACGACGGCAAACAGGCCGCTATCGCGCGCGCGCTGCTTGACGTCTTCCATGGTGCGGAACAGGGTGGCGTAATCCTGCGCGCTGCGCAGGACCATCTGCACGGGCAAGCCGCCGCTCGATCCCGGCAAGGGCGCCAGCTGGAAGGCGAAGATGCTGGTGCCTTCCACGTCGCCCACGGCGTGCTGCAATTCGGCCTGGATGACGGCCGCGTTGCGCGCGCGTTCGGCCCACGGCGTCAGGTTGATGCCGCCGATGCTCGATGCCGGACCTTCGCCGCCGTTGATGATCCAGCGCGAGTGCGTTTCGGGGATATGCTTGTAGATGGCATCGAGCTTGTACGAAAAGCGCTCGACATAATCGAGGTTGGCGTGCTGCGGCGCCTTGATCGCCGTCAGCACGCTGGCCTGGTCTTCCGCCGGCGCCAGTTCGCGCTGCGGCAGCAGGTACAAAAACGGCAGGCTCACCATCACCAGCGCGGCGAAACCGGCACTGAGCCAGCGGTGGTGCAGCGAGCGGTCCAGCAGGCGCGCATAGCGGCTGGTCAAACCCTCGAAGAAATGCTCGGCGGCGCGGGCCATGCGCCCTTCCGATTGTTTCGGCTGCAGCAGCAAGGAGCTCATCACGGGCGACAAGGTCAATGCCACCACACCCGACACCACCACGGCGCCGGCCAGGGTCAGCGCGAATTCCTTGAACAGCGCTCCCGTGAGGCCCCCCATCATGCCGATCGGCGCATACACGGCCGCCAGCGTGATCGTCATGGCGATCACGGGGCCGGCCACTTCGCGCGCACCGACCAGCGCGGCGGCCACGGGCGTCTTGCCCTCCTCGATATGCCGGTGCACGTTTTCCACCACGACGATGGCGTCGTCGACCACCAGGCCCACGGCCAGCACCATCGCCAGCAGGGTGAGCAGATTGATGCTGAAGCCGAAGGCCAGCATCAGCGCCGCCGCGCCCAGCATCGACAGCGGAATCGTCACGACGGGAATCAGCACGGAGCGCAGGGAACCCATGCACAGGTAGATGACGATGACGACGATCAGCAGCGCTTCGAGCAGGGTGTGCGCCACCTCGTCGATGGATGACTGGATGAAGCGCGCCGTCTCGAACGCCAGCTCCACTTTCACACCGGGTGGCAGGGTTTTCTGGATCTCGGGCAGCAGCTTCTTGATGCCGTCGACGATCACCAGCGGGTTGCCGCCGGGCGTGGGCGACAGGCCCAGGTACACGGCCGGCACGCCATCCATGATGCCGCTCGTTTCCGTGGCGGCCGCGCCCAGTTCCACCGTGCCCACGTCCTTCAGGCGCACGAGCGACGCGCTGTCATCGCCGCCCTTGCGGATGACCATGTCGCGGAACTCGGCCACGCTGGTCAGATCCGTGTTGACGCTGATGTTGGAGACGACGAATTGTCCCTTCACCTTGCCCGGTGCCGCCTGGTAGTTATTGCGCCGCACGGCGTCGGCCACGTCGGCCGCCGTCAAGCCGCGCGCCGCTAATTTTGCCGGGTCGATCCACAAACGCATGGCCAGCTGCTGGCCGCCATACACGTCGACCTTGGCCACGCCGTCGATGGTGGCGAACATCGGCTGCACCACGCGCGCCAGGTAGTCCGTCAGCGCGGGCGCCGAGACGCTCTCGCTGGCAAAGCCCACGTAGGCCACGGCCGAGGAATCGCCGGCCGAGCGCTCGATGACGGGGTCAAAAGCACCTTCGGGCAGCTTGTAGCGCACCTGGTTGACCTTGGCCATCACTTCCGTCAACGCCTGCGTGGAATCGCGGTTCAGTTCCATGCGCACGGTGACGGTGCTGCTGCCCTGCACCGACGACGAGGTCAGGTAATCGATGCCTTCCACGGACGACACGGCTTGCGCGATCGGCTGCGTGACAAAACCCTGCATCAGTTCCGCCGAGGCGCCCGGATACGTGGTTTTCACCGTGATGGTCGATGATTCGAGCATCGGATACTGGCGTATCGGCAGCTGCAGGATGGCGATCACGCCCAGCATCAAAATCAGGGTGCTGATCACCAGCGCCAGCACGGGGCGGCGCACGAATAAATCGGTAAATTTCATCGTGTGCGCTCCTTAGGAACCGGCCTTGGGCGCGGCGCGCTTGGCCTCGTCCAGGGTATTGGCCACGGCTTGCACGGCCATGCCGTCGGCCAGTTTCAGCTGGCCCGAAGCGACCACGCGCTGCCCTTCGCGCAAGCCGTCGATAATGGCGACACGGCCCCCTGCCCGCTCGCCCAGTTTGACGCCCACGCGCTTGACGGTGAGCGGCTGTTTGCCCTCCTGCTGCGCCACAAAGACCGTGTCGCCGTAGGCGCTGTAGGTCACGGCCGTTTCCGGTACCGTCAGCTGCTGGCCCGCCTCGCGCGCCACGCGCACATTCGCGTACATGCCGGCTTTCAGGGCGCCGCGCGGATTGCTGAGCGCCGCCTGTACCTGCACCATGCGCGAGCGGGCGATCAGCGGGTCGATGGCGTTGATCTTCGCCGTAAAGACGTCGCCCGGATACGCGTCCACCAGCACTTGCACGGCCTGGCCCGGCGCCAGCTTGGCGCTGCTCTGTTCATCGAGGGCGAAGTTCACCATCAGCGACTTCGTGTCGATCAGGCTGGCCACCGTGTCGGCCGCGTTCAGGTACTGGCCCGCGTGCACCTTGCGGATGCCCAGCTGCCCCGCGAACGGCGCGCGGATGGTCTTTTGCGCGATCAGCGCCTCCGTCTGGCGCACGTCGCCCAGGGCCGCATCGCGCGCGGCCAGCGCAGTGTCGAGCTGCTCCTGCGTGGCCGCCTTTTCCTTGACCATCTGCAGCGTGCGCGCATGGCTGCTTTCCGCGTTTTTCAGCTGCGCGCGCTGGCGCAGCAGCATTGCCTGTTCTTGGGCGTCATTGAGCTGTACCAGCACGGCGCCGGCCGCCACGTTCTGGCCCGATTCGAAGCGGATGTGCGTGATCCGGCCGCCCGTTTCGGCGGCCACCTGCACCTGGCGCGCCGCTTCCAGCTCGCCCACGCCGGTGAAGTAGCGCTCCTGCGTGCCCAGCACGACGGGGACCAGCGCCACCTTGGTGGCCGGGTAGGCGGCGGCATCGGCCGCATGCGAGTCTGCGCGCGGGTACAGCGCGGCACCGGCGACGGCCAGGGCGATGGCCAGCGCGGAGGCGCCGACGATTTTCGTATTCATGATGAAGTCCTTTACAGCAGTACAAAGGGAAAAGTACAAAGGGAAGAAGAGGCGCAGCGGAGGCTGGTCAGGTCCGCTGCGCGTTGAAGAGTACAAACAGGGCTATGGTCCACAGCAGCAGCACCAGGTGCGTCGTCTGCAAGCCTTCCTGCGCGATCCAGTAGCCGAACCACAGGCCGCCCAGGTGCATCAGCAGCAAAAAGGTGGCCATCGCGCACAAGGCCAGGTTCAGCCAGGGCAAGCCAGCGGCCAGGCCGCCGCCGAACAACAGCGCCACGCCCGTCCAGGCGGCGATGGCGGCCAGCAGTTGCAGCGCCAGCACCACGCCCAGCGAGAGCCGGTGCAAGGTCAATGAGGTGAGCGCGCGGCGCAGCAGCGGCGTCTGGATGGTCGGGTCCTGGCGCAGCGGGTCCATGCGCATGGTGTTGCCGATGGCCCAGACGGAGCCGTGGAAGGCGTGCAGGTTGTTGATGGCAGCCAGGGTCAGCCAAGTGGCCAGGCCGGTAGCGAGGATGGCGTGAAACAGCCAGATCGAGTGAGACAGTTGCATGGGAAAATCCTGTCAAAAGAGTACCTTGCCGGCATGCAGGCGTGGAAACTCCTCGACAGCGGGGAGCTACCGGCCTATTATGCAAGCAATTAGTTGGTTAACTGGCCCCATGATAGTTGAGCGAAATGAATTACACAAGTAAACGTTTGGATAATAGCGAAGCGCCGCAAACGACGGAGCGCATCCTGTATTTCATCAAGACCAAAGGACCCGTCTCCACGGCGACCCTGGCCAAGACCCTGGACATGACGGGCGAGGCGGCGCGCCAGCAAGTGCAAAAGCTGGTGGCGGCGGGCCTGATCGAAGGACGCCAGGAGGCGCAGGCGGGCGCGGGACGGCCGCGCCAGAACTGGGTCTTGACGGAAGCGGGCAATGCGCGCTTTCCCGACACGCATGCGCAGCTGACGATCAAGCTGATCGGTTCCGTGCGCCAGCTGTTCGGCGAGGCGGGGCTGGATAAACTGATCACGCAGCGCGAAGAGGAAAGCCGCAGCGCGTACGCCTTGGCGTGTTCGGCGCCGGACTTGCCCACGCGGCTGCAGCAGCTGGCCGCCGTGCGCGATGAAGAGGGGTATATGGCGCGCGTGGAAGCGGACGGCGACGACTGGCTGCTGATCGAAGACCACTGCCCCATCTGCGCCGCGGCGCGCACCTGCCAGGGCTTTTGCCGCTCCGAACTGCAGCTGTTCCAGGAAGTGGTGGGGCCAAGCGCCAGCATCGTGCGCGAGCAGCACGTGCTGGCGAACGCGATGCGCTGCGTTTACAGGATTTCGCCGCTTTCTTAAGGCTTCGGAAACAGCGGCCAGGTCAGCAGCGCCACCAGTCCCGCCAGCCACCATACGACGGGCCAGTTGCTGGCCGCCAGCAGGTGCGGGATGGCCATCGGCGTGAGGAACAGCCCCACGTAGACGGCCGTGTTCGCCATGCCCAGGGCCGTGCCCGCGTTGGCGCCGCCCGCTTCCGTGGCCAGCTCCGTGTAGGCCACGCCATGCCAGGCGGACACGGCGATGCCGGCGAGCACCACGGCGGCCATCAGCAGCCAGCCCGGCGACTCCAGCCAGGCGATGCATCCCAGCAAAATGAATGACGCCAGCGCCACCAGGGCCGAGCCGCGCAGGTAGGCGGGCCGGTTCGCGTGGCGGTCCGTATGGCGTCCGCTCCAGATGCGCATCACCATGGCGCCCGCCTGCAGGGCCACCATCACGGCCGTGATGGCCGCCAGGCCCAGGCCGCCATGGTCGTGCAGGAAGACGGTGGCGTAGCTGAGCACGGCAAACTGGGGCACGCACAGCAAGCCGATGGCGGCTACCATGCGCCAGACCTTTCGATTGCGTAACGGTGGCAGTGGCTTGATCCCGGACAGGCTTTTGGACGCATTGTGCGGCCCCTTGGCGGCCTCGGCAGAGAAATCGGGCTCATGCATCCAGCGCCACGTAAAAAACGCCGACAGGCCGCATACGAGGGCCAGGGCGCCAAACACGGGCATGAAGCCGTAGCGCGATGCCAGGCTGGGCAGGATGAGGGCGCCGAGGCCGCCGCCCAGCGGCACGGCCGTCTGGCGGATGCTCATGGCAAAACCCCGTTCGCCGGGGCCGAACCAGCGCATCACGGCGCGGCCGCTGGCGCCGTTCACGCTGCCGCCCAGCACGCCGACCAGCGCCAGCCCCGCCGCCAGCGCCCATAAGGGCGGCACGGACCCGCCAGCGGGCGTAATCCACAGCAGCAAGGCCAGCAGCGCCAGCATGGTGCCCAGCAAGCCGGTCAGCAGCACGGGGCGGTCGCCCCAGCGGTCGGTGGCCATGCCCCATGGCAATTCGGTCAGGGCCACGCCCAGGCCCATGGCGCCCAGCGCCACCCCCAGTTCTGTATTGCTCAGGTGATAGCCGCTGCGCAGCCAGATGGCCGTGGTGGGCATGCCGTTGGCGGCGGCGGAAAAGCTGGCATTGGCCGCCACGCCGACGGCGAGCACTTTCCAGCGGTGGGCGTCGCCCAGCACGGGCGCGGTGACGGGGACAGGAACGGGAATGGCTTGGCAACTGGTGTTCATGGCAGGGAGAGAAAAGTGGTTGACCCTGACAGTGTGGCGCGCTACGATCATTCTGAATATCAGATAATTTACGCTGTACCATCCCAAAAAACCGGACGATTGCTTCCACGCCATGAGCCTGCTTAATTTCGACATCGCCTTTCTGCGCAGCTATGTGGCTGGCATCGAGCTGGGCAGCTTTGCCCGCGCGGCCGACAAGGTGGGCCGCTCCACCTCGGCCGTCAGCGCGCAGCTGAAAAAACTCGAGGAGCAGGCGGGCATGCCCCTGTTCCGCAAGGATGGCCGGGGCCTGGCGCTGACGCCGGCCGGCGACGTGCTGCTCGGCTATGCGCGCCGTCTGCTGGAACTCAACGATGAGGCAGCCGTCGCCTTGCGCGGCGCGGAGCTGGAAGGGTGGATCCGGCTGGGCTTGCAGGAGGATTTTGGCGAAGCCTTGCTGCCCGACGTGCTGGGGCGTTTTGCCCGCGCGCATCCGAAAGTGCGCATCGAGGCGCACGTGGCGCGCAACACGGCCTTGATGGAAGGGCTGGCAATGGGCCAGCTGGACCTGGCCCTGCTGTGGGGCGGCGCCTGCATCGCTGACGTGGCCGAATATCCGCAGCAGCAGCGCCAGCATATTGCCGAACCGTCCATGCGCTGGATCGCCTCCTCCAGTCTGGCCTGGCGCCCCGAGTCGGGCGAGCCTTTGCCGCTCATTACGTTCGACCGCGAATGCCTGTTCCAGCGCTGCGCCACGCAGGCGCTCGACGGGGCCGGCATCGCCTGGCGCACGGCGTTTACCAGTCCCAGCCTGGCGGGACTGTGGGCGGCGGCGGCGGCCGGGCTGGGCGTGACGGTGCGCACGGGCCTGGGCTTGCCCTCGACCGTGCGCGCGCTCGATCACGTGGAAGCGGGCTTGCCCGCCCTGCCTCCGCTGTCGCTGGAATTGCTGCGCGCCTCAAGCGTGTCCAGGCCGCCCGTCGAGCGCCTGGCCGGCTTGATCATCGAATCGCTGCAACAGGATGCCGCTTAAAATGCCTGCGCCGTCGGGCGCAGCACGATCTCATTGATAGCCACGTCGGCCGGCTGCTCGATCGCATACGCGATGGCGCGCGCCACGGCATCGGCGGGAATGGCGATCTGGTAGAACTCCTTGACGGCCTTGGCGCTCTCGGCGTGGCTGCTGCCCTGGCTCAATTCCGTGTCGACGGCGCCCGGCGCAATGACGGTGGTGCGGATGGTGCCGCCGCTGGCCGCCAGCTCGTGGCGCAAGCCTTCCGAAATGGCGCTGACGGCAAACTTGGTGCCGCTGTAGACGGTACCGCCCGGGCTGAAGACTTTTAGCCCCGCCACCGACGAGATATTGATGAAGTGGCCGCTGTTTTGCGCCTGGAAGTATGGCAGGACGGCGGCGATGCCGTTCAACACGCCTTTGATGTTGATATCGATCATGTTGTTCCACTCGTCGACTTGCAAGGCGCTCATCGGCGCGATGGCCATCAGCCCCGCATTGTTGATCATCACATCGACTTTGCCGAACACGGCCAGGGCCGTGTCGACCAGGCGTTTCAGGTCGCCCGCCTGAGTGACGTCGGTCTGGGCAATGGCGGCCTGGCCGCCGGCGGCCGTGATTTCCTCGGCGATGGTATTAAGCAAATCCATGCGGCGCGCACCGAGCACGACGCAGGCGCCCAACGCGGCCAGATGGCGCGCGGTGGCTTCGCCCAGGCCGCTGCTGGCACCGGTGATGAGGACGACTTTCCCTGCAATAGCTTGACTCATGATGGGTTCCTTGTGAAGGCAGCACAGTGCTGCGGATGACATCGATCAATGCCGGCACAGCTTAGCGCATTTGCGTCCTTTTTTGCTATAAAAAAGATAATTACCAAATGGTAATTGTTAGGCACGAACAATCAGCACCTGCACGGGCGCCATGGGAAAATCGCTGGCGCCGTATTGCTCCACTTGCCGCCAGCCCGTGTCGCGCAGCAGCTGCGCCAATTCACCGTGCCGTGTCACCGTGCGGCCCAGCATGCGCATCGGCAAGTAATACGGCAGCACCCGCGCCGCGTCGCCCGGCGCCGCCGCGATTTCCGCCTGCACGCAGACGAGCACGCCACCGGGCTTCAAGGCCGCCTGCATCTTGCGCAAGGCAGCCGCCATGTCGGGCACGAAATGCAGCACGGACGAGCACCAGATGAGGTCGTAGCCGCCGCCGATATCGTCGCTGTCCAGGTCGCCGCCCAGGGTCTCCAGGCGGTCGGATAGCTGGGCATGGGCGATGTTCGCGGCCGCCACGGCCACCGTTTCCGGCCAGTCGAAAACGCAGCCGTGCACGCCCGCATGGGCTTGCGCCAGCGCAATGGCCACCCAGCCGGGACCGCCGCCCGCGTCGAGCAGCCGTAGCGGCGTGTTGCCGTCCGCAAACGGGGCGACGCGCTGCATCACGCACAGGGCGGCGCGCATGGTGACGGCGCGCTGCTCCTGGCCGATCTGCTGCTGCGCGGCGGCGGCCCAGTTGACCCCGCTCGCCGTGCTGTATGGCGTTACTTTTCCGCCGTCGCGCACCAAGGTGTTGAGCTGCGTGGCGAAATGGCGCAGCGCGTGCAGCCGGTACAGCCAGGCGTCGCCGCAAAAGGCAACAGCGTCGCGGCAGAAATACTGCAAGGTGGTGGCCGTGCAGCGGTAGCGTAGTGCGTTCGCATCCGTATCCGCATCGGCCCCATCGCGCTCCAGCACCTGCATGCTCCAAAGCAATTCCAGCAGCAAGGCCGTGTGCGGCCCATGTAGCGACAGGACGTCCGCCAGTTGCGCCGGCGTGTGCGGCGTTGCCAGCACCTCGAAAATACCCAGTTCCAGGGCGGCGGCCAGTCCATCGGCCTGGACGGGCGCGACGGCCAGGTCCCAGTACGGTTGCAAGGCGTGTTGCGTATCGAATGACATGATCTTCCTTTCGGCGAGGTGGGCATCAGCATCATTTTATGCAACAATGAGAATAATTATCATTTGCATTTGTATGCGCGGCGGCGTATTTCGTATGCGGGACGGCGCGCGGGAAAACGGGGAGGAGCGATGAGGGGACAGGAGAGGGAAGCGGCAGGCTGGACGCGGCGCCAGCTGGACCCGGGGTTGAAAGAGTGCCGCGCCGACCAGCGCCAGGTCGACCAGGGTTTGCTGCTCGTGCATTCCGACTACCGGCCACGGCTTGCGCTCGTCGAGCAATCGCAGCATGACGACGGGGGCGGCATGGTGATCACCATCGGCCTGGAAGGCGCGTCCGCCTACGCCACGCGCGATGGCGAACAATTGCGCTTCCAGGGCGGCCATACGACGATGACGGTGTTTCGCCACGTCAGCGGCGAGCGCCGTTTCGAGGCGCATCAACGGGCGGCGCAGTTGCGCGTGCTGGTCGATGAAGACGCGCTGGCGCGCTACTGGCCGGAGGGATTGGCATCTCTGCTGCCCCACGGCGGCGCGCGCCAGCTGGCGCATGCGGCCACCACGGCGGCCGCTACCCTGCACGCCCGCTCGCTGCTGCGCGCGACGGACCCGCTGGCCGTGCATATCAGCGTGCTCAGTATCCTGGCGGAACAGCTGCGGGGACTGCGGCCTGCGCCCGTTCTTGTACCGCGCTGGTCCGAGGCCGACATCGTCAAATTGGAACGCGTCTACGCGCTGATGCAGGAGCAGATGGCGCAGGCACTCACGCTCGATTACCTGTGCGCGCAAGCGGGCTTGAGTTTGTTCAAGCTCAAGCAGGGATGGCGCTACCGCTACAACGACAGCCCCCAGCGCACCCTGCTGGCGCTGCGCATGCAGCGGGCAAAGTTACTGCTGGAAAATGGTTGCCAGGTGGCGCAGGCGGGCTGGCAAACGGGCTACCGTCACCCGGCCAATTTCAGTGCCGCCTTCAGCCGCTATTTCGGCTATGCGCCGAAGACCGTGGGCCGCGCGGGCGCGTAAAAAGCCGGTGTAGAATCGGCGGGCAGCATCCATAACTACGACCCACAAGGAGACATGATGGCCCGCAAAATCTTTGTCAATCTGCCCGTCCAGTCGCTGGAACGCTCCGTGGCGTTTTTCACGGCGCTGGGCTTCAGTTTCAATGCCCATTTCACGGATGAAACGGCGACGTGCATGATCGTTGCCGACGATATCTTCGTGATGCTGTTGACGCACGACAAATTCAAGCAATTCACGCCCAAGCAGCTGTGCGATACCAAGGTGGCGACGGAAGTGCTCGTGTGTTTGTCGGCCGAGAGCCGGGGCGAAGTCGATGCGCTGGTGGCAAAAGCCGTCCAGGCGGGCGGCAGCATCTACAAGGAGCCGATCGATTTCGGCTTCATGTATGGCCACAGTTTCCAGGACCCCGATGGGCATCAGTGGGAATTGATGTACATGGAAGCAGGCGCCGTACCTGGCTGATCGGTGGTGGTGTCGGATTACGCGGCGTGCCGCCGCTAATCCGACCTACGCTACGGCTCAGGCAGATCGGGTAGGTCGGATTAGCGCGGCAAAGCCGCGCGTAATCCGACGTCTCCGGCCAGCTTAGGAAGCCAGCGCCAGCAAATCGACCACGTCCAGGCCGGCCAGGTCTTGCGTCGTATTGCCCGCAAACGCGGCGCGGCTTTGCTGGCCGTTTTTCAGCCAGGTGCGCGTGACGTCCTTGATCTGCGCCAGGGTGCAATTGAGCACGCCGGTACGGAACTGCTGGCGCACGGCTTCCGTCGTGCCCCGCTGCTGCATGTTCCACGCCGTCAGCGCTTCCGCGTACGGCGAGTGCGGCTTGTCGAGGCCCTTGATGACGCAGATGATCGCTTCTTCCACCTGCTCTTGCGAGAAATCGCCGTCGAGGATCTGGTCGAGCGTCGTGCCGAAGTCGGCGAACGTGCCGGCCAGGCGCGGATCGCGGTAGGAGCTCAGCGTGAACGTGCCGGCGCCGGCCGCGTAGCTGGCGCTGCCGCCATACGCGCCGCCTTTTTCGCGCAGGGCCGTATGCAGCACCTGGTTGGTCATCAGCTCGGCGGCCACGGCCAGGGCCGCAGCGTCCGGATTGTGTACGCCTGGCACGGCCCAGGAAACGAAGCAATGGTTGATCTGGCTCGTCGCATGCAGGGCCGTGTTGGCCAGTGGCAAGGCAGCCGGAGCGGCGGCAACGGCTGGCGCGGCCGCATCTTTGCTGGCCGCTGGCAACTCGAGCAGACGTGCCAGGGTGATGCCATCCTGCTCCAGGCCCGCGCACAGCACGGTCGGCGGCTGGGCGATGATGTGCGCATGCAGGGTGTCGAGTTCGCGCGCGATTTCCTGCAAGCCTGCCGACGTCTTGCTCAACTGCTGCAAACGGCGGTAGAACGGCAAAGCTGCCGGGCCGCCGACGATGTCGTCGAAGCGGCGCGTTGGCGACAGCGGGGCCGCCGACGCCAGCATGGCGTAGCGGTTGCCCGATTCGGCCAGGCTGGAGAGTTTGTCCTGCACCAGGCTTTCGATCAGGAAGGCCAGGCGCTCTTCTTCATCGAAGCGTGGCTTGGCGATCCAGGCCGACAGCACGGCGGCGATGGCCGCGTGTTCTTCGCGCAAGCCGCTGGCCGAGAACGACAATTCCACGCGCATCGCTTGCTGCGGGCGCGGGATGGCTTCCAGGCCGATGTGGAACGACGGCACCATGCTCTGGCGCCAGGCGCTGGCGTCATCGAACGACATGTCGCCCACGCCCAGTTCCGGCGCCAGGTCCGTGTACAGGCGCAGCCAGGGCCACGACGCTTCCGGCAAGCCCGATACGTCGTACAGCACATTGGCATAGCTGATGCCGTTCGAGGCAATGCTGAACGCCACGGCGCCATCGACGGCCGGTGGAATCGGCAGGGCCGGGCGCGGCGCGGCGCTGACGTCGCCCGGGCGGATGCGCGGCAGCACTTCCGAATTCGACGGCAGTTGCTGATGCGCTTCCAGCGCGGCGGACTCGGCCACGATGTGTTCGCGCTCGGCATCCGTCAGCTTTGCCTGCAGGGCCGCCAGTTTGGCGTCTTCCTGCGCGGCGCGGTCCGTAAAATAGGCGCTGTCGGGCACCACGTGCGTCGTCAAACGGGTCGGGTTGGCGATCAGCTCGCGTACCAGCTGCTTGAAGAAGGCCGGGTCGTCGATCTGCTGTTCCAGGGTTTCCAGGATGGCCGCATTGTCGAAGGCATCCATCACGTTGCCGTCGTACATGGCCAGCGGCAAGGCGTGCAGCAAACGGCCCAGGCCGTAAGGCATGCGGCCGCTGCTGATTTCGCGCTGGCTGTATTTGATGTCGCGCAAGGCCGCGTGCAGCACGGCGGCGGGTATGCCCTCTTCCGCCGTTTCTTCCAAGGCCGTCCAGATGCGCTGGTGCGCATCGGCGATCTGTTCCTGCGTCAAACCTTCCATGCCGATGTGGAACACCATCTGGCGGATGCCCGCGTCGCGGCCATTCATGTCCGATGGGCGGCCATAGCCGGCCGATTCCATGGCGCGCATGACGGGCGCCGACGATTCGCCCAGCAAGCCGTGCGACAGCAAATGCGCGTGGTAGTAGGCGATGGGGTCGCTCGATTCGCCCATCAGCCAGGCAAATTGCAGGCCGAATTCATCGTCGCGCGCTTCCTGCGACGGAATCTTGACGATGTTTTCCTGCGGTGCCGTCCACGCGGGCGCCAGCTGCGGCAGGCGGCGCGGGCTAAAGCCGCTGAGCTTGGACAGCACGCGCTCGGCGACCTGCTCCTGCACGGCCGACGCTTCGATATTGCCGGAGGTCATGATCACGGCTTGCGAAGGATGGTAGTGACTGGCGTGGAATTCTTTCAGCATGGCATGCGTCAGCTCGGGGATATTCAGCGGATCGCCGCCCGATTCCACTTCATACGTCGTGCCCTTGAGCAAGGCGCTGGCGATGCCGCTGTCGAGTGCGCGCATGGGGCTGTTGAAGGCGCCCTTCATTTCATTGAAGACGATGCCCTGGTACACGAGCTTGTCGCCTTCGAAGGCATGGCGCCAGCCTTCCTGGCGGAAATTCAGGTAATCGAGATTCGGGAAGAAGGCCGCATCGAGGTACACGTCGAGCAGGTTGAAGAAATCCTTGCGGTCGGTGCTGGCGAACGGATACACGGTGCGGTCCGGATAGGTCATCGCATTCATGAAGGTGGCCGTCGAGCGGCGCAGCATCGAGAAGAACGGGTCGCGCACCGGGTAGCGCGACGAACCGCACAGGGCCAGGTGTTCGAGGATGTGGGCGCGTCCGTCGCTCACTTCCGGCACAGTGGGAAAGGCCACCAGGAACACCATCTCAGCCTGCTCGGTATGCATGTGGATATGGCGCATGCCCGTTGCTGGCTCGACATATTGCTCGATGGTTGCCTGCAAGACTGGAATGAAGTTGCTGCTGACTTTTTCAAATGTGCTCATGCGGTATGGGATCTCTTCGGTAGGTGATTCGGAGTGTCGGTGGGGCTGCATCACATGTGGGGGCAAAGTGGCGCAATGCCAGGGCCGTGGGCTACTTTGATGCCTGCGTGAAGTTTTTCCCTATTGTACTAGGAGTATTCGTGCGCCGCCGCCGGGCCTTGCTTGTTCGCCGGAAAAGCAACAATGTTGCAAAATAAACTATTTTTGGACAGGTGGCGCCCCGGGATGGGGGCTTAGCGTACCATGCGCCTTTTGCACTCCAGACTGAACCGAAGGCGCCTACCTTGTCCCGACTTTCCTTTCGCCAACTGTTATTTGCCGCCTTCATTTTGACGACGGGTATCTTGACGGCTACTTCCGTGCAAGCCCTGCTGACCCTGGAGCACCTGGCCCGGCTGGGGCGCGAGACGGCGGCGCAGGCGATCGCCCTGACGGAACAGTCGCAGCGCCTGTCCGAGCGCACCCTGGCCATGGAGCGCAGCGCGCGCCAGTTCCTCGTGCTGGACGACCCCGTGTTCCGCGAGCGCTACGCGGCGGCCCGCGAGGAAGCGACGGCGGCACTGCAAGTGCTGAACCGCGCCACGCCCGAGTTCGCTCCTCAGCTGGCCGACGAATGGACGGCGCAGGCGCAATCGGCGTGGGAAGTCTTGCAAGCTGGAAAACGCCGCAAGCGCGATGGCCACGCCGTCGTGTACCGCGCGTTTGCCCGCATGGCGCAGATCAATGACAGCCTGGCGCGCGAAAGCAAGACGGAAATCGGCAGCCGCAATGACGCCCTGCTGGCCGAGCTGGAGCGCCAGCGCCGCCTGCTGGGCCTGCTGGTGGGCGGCGCCGTGCTGCTGGCGGCCGTGCTGGCCACCTGCTTCGGTTTTTTACTCTCGCGCCCGCTGCGCCGCATCGAGACGGCCATCGAGCGCCTGGGCGAGAAGCGCTACGACCAGCCCATCGTCGTCGGCGGCCCGGCCGACACGCGCCGCCTGGGCCAGCAGCTGGACTGGCTGCGCCAGCGCCTGGCGGACCTCGATGCCGACAAGGAACGTTTTTTGCGCCACATCTCGCATGAGCTGAAAACTCCGCTGGCGGCCCTGCGCGAAGGCGTGGCCTTGCTGGAAGACGAGGTGGCCGGCAAGCTCAGCGACAGCCAGCGCGAAATCGCCGGCATCCTGCAGCAAAACACGGCCTCGCTGCAAACCCAGATCGAAGACTTGCTGCGCTACAATACCGCCGCTTTTGACGCCC
The DNA here is from genome assembly GCF_020858135.1 of Janthinobacterium sp. FW305-128. Classification (NCBI taxonomy): domain Bacteria; kingdom Pseudomonadati; phylum Pseudomonadota; class Betaproteobacteria; order Burkholderiales; family Oxalobacteraceae; genus Janthinobacterium; species Janthinobacterium sp. FW305-128. The sequence continues at coordinate 357,608 of NZ_JACYMK010000004.1, forward strand.
AGCATCTGGCGCACAGCAAGGTCGACTTGCTGGTCTTGCTGCAAGATGTGGTGGCCGCGCAGCGCCTGCAATGGCTGGCGCGCCGTTTGACGGTCGAGGTGCAGGGCGAATCCCTGATCGTGCAGGCCGACCGCGACAAGCTGGCCACCGCCCTGGCGAACCTGCTGTCGAATGCCGTGCGCTTCAGCCCGGAAGGCGGCACTGTACGCTTCAGCTTGTCTTGCGAAGGCGGCCGTGTGCGCATCGATTGCATCGACGAGGGCGCCGGCGTGGCGCCCGAGGATGCCGCGCGCATTTTTGAACCGTTTTACCAGGGAGTGCGCCAGGCGGCCGGCGCGCGCAACGGCAATGGCATCGGCCTGTCCATCGTGCGCGAATATATCGCCGCCCACGATGGCAGCGTCACTCTTTTACCGCGCCAGGCTGGCGCGCATTTTCGGATAGAACTGCCCTTATGATGACGAGAACTTCCCTGGCCGGCATGGCCGCCTGTGCGCTGCTGTTGGGCGCTTGCGCCGCCAAGCCCCCCACCCAGACGCCCGTGCTGGTGCAGACGCCGCCGCGCGTGGTGGTCGTGGCCGACCCCCAGCTGGCCGAACTGCTCGCGTATCAGAGTGCCTTGCGCCTGATGACGCCGTCGGAACTGGCGAAAGCGCAGCTGGACCTGGCGAAAGCCGATCATGCGCCGCACAACACGCTACGCCGCGCCATGCTGCAGGCGACCGTGCGCGGCCCCGGCGATCTGGCCCGCGCGCAAGCGTTGCTGGAACCGCTGGCCACGGCCACGGGCAAGGATGCGCAGCTGCTGGCGCCGCTGGCGCAATTGCTCGGCAGCCAGTACGCGGAACTGCGCCGCCAGGAAGAGATTATCGACAAGCTCAACACGCAGTTGCGCGACGCGCAGCGCCGCATCGACTTGCTCAATGAAAAACTCGAGGCACTGAAAAACATCGAGCGCAGCCTGTCCGTGCGCCCTGCCGCGGGAGCGGCGAAATGAGCGAGCACGCCCACATTTTATTGGTCGACGACGACCCCGACCTGTTGCGTTTGCTGACCATCCGCTTGAAGGCGGGCAACTACCGCGTGACGGCCGTGGGCAGCGCGGAAGCGGCGCTGGCGCGCCTGGCCGTGGAATTGCCGGCCCTGGTCATTACCGACGTGCAATTGCCGGGCCGCGACGGCCTGGCCCTGTTCGATGAGATCCGCCGCCAGCACGCGGCCCTGCCCGTCATTTTGCTGACCGCGCACGGCACCATTCCCGACGCCGTCGACGCGACGGCGCGCGGCGCGTTTGCGTATCTGACGAAGCCGTTCGACGGCAAGCTCTTGATGGAAAAGGTGGCGTACGCCATCAACTTGTCCACCGTCATGCCGGCGCCCGCGTCCGGCGACGAAAGCTGGCGTGCCGAACTGATCAGCCGCAGTGCGCAGATGGCCGAGCTGCTGGCCGAAGCCAAGCTGGTAGCGGGGTCCGACGCCAGCATCCTGATCCGCGGCCCCAGCGGCACGGGGAAGGAATTGCTGGCGCGCGCGCTGCACAACGCCAGCCGCCGCGCCAAGGCGCCGTTCATCGCCGTCAACTGCGGCGCGATTCCCGAACAACTGCTGGAATCGGAACTGTTCGGCCACGTGAAAGGCTCGTTTACGGGCGCCGTGGGCAACCGCGAAGGTTTATTTCAGGCGGCCGATGGGGGCACCCTGTTTCTGGACGAGATCGGCGACATGCCGCTGCCGCTGCAAGTCAAATTGCTGCGCGTACTGCAGGAGCGGGCCGTGCGGCCCGTGGGCGCCGACCAGACGCGGCCCGTCGACGTGCGCTTATTGTCCGCCACGCACCGCGACCTCGATGTGGCCATGGTGGAAGGGCAATTCCGCGAAGACCTGTATTACCGCCTCAACGTGGTGACCTTGACCTTGCCGCCGCTGGCCGAGCGCCGCGAAGACATCGCCTTGCTGGCAAACCATTTTCTGCAGAAACTGGCCGCCAAGTACCAAAAAACCCTGAACGGCTTCGCGCCCGACGCCTTGACGGCGCTGGTGGCGGCGCCATGGCCCGGCAACGTGCGCCAGCTGGTCAATGTCGTCGAGCAAGTATGCGCGCTGGCCACGGCGCCGCTGGTGCCCTTGTCGCTGGTGCAACGGGCCTTGCGCGTGCCGTCGCTGGAAGCGCTCAGCTATAACGAAGCCAAGCAGCGCTTCGAGCGCGACTACCTGATCCAGCTGCTGCGCCTGACGGACGGCAACGTGGCCGACGCTGCCCGCCTGGCTGACCGCAACCGTACGGAGTTCTACCGTTTACTGCAGAAATACGAGCTGACGCCGGCCCTGTTCCGGGCCGACGGCGACCCTGTCGCTGATTAGCGACAAAAATAAAGCGTTAAAAATCAGCGGCTTAGCCTGAAACATTGATATTGTTGCCACATTCTGTCGCTGACAGGCGACAAAAAGCCCCGTTTTTCGGGCCAGATCCGGCGGAAACAGCCTGGAAAAATCGAGTTTGCATGTAAGTCGTTGATTTTGAATGAAATTTAAAAGCTGGCACGGTGCTTGCTGTATGGGTAGATGTGACGCTTCAAAGTGTTGCTTTATCCAAGTAAGAAGCTTTTAACTTCATTGAGAGGAACTACCATGCAAACATCGAAACTGTTCAATACCCTGGTCGCCGCTATCGTACTGTCGGGCGCCTCGATCACCGCTTCGCATGCAGCTGACTCCGCCCCAAAAGCACAAGCTCCTGCTGACACCGTCGTGGCCGCCAACGCCGCCGCTGCCGTCCCTGATGAAACCATCACTTCCTCGGCCAAGGCCGCCCTGAGCGCCGATGCGCAAGCCGCTGCCCTGCCAGTCAAGGTAGCAACCCAGCAAGGTGTGGTCGTCCTGTCGGGCGACGTGCCGAGCGCCGAAGCGGGTGACCGCGTCGTGCAGATCGTCGCTTCCGTGAGCGGCGTGAAAGAAATCAAGAACGAGCTGAAAGTCAAAGCCGCCGGTTAATCCCTCGCGCTGTACTTTACTCCGGGTTGCCCTGTCTGCGGACAGGGCATTTTTTTTGTGCCATTGTGTCCACAAGCCACGCTTGCTTCCAGGCAGGTAGTCCGGCGATAGGGTTAGAATAGCCAGCACTGGCGCCGATTCCGGCGCTTTTTGTCATCCATGGCGCAGTGTTGCAAGGCTGGGCCGCTACCAGGCTACCGCATGTCTTCTTTTTCTTCCGCCGCCCTGCTGCGCAATCTGAAACCCGACAACTTCACCATCGCCCTGCTCGTCACCGTGGCGCTGGCCAGCTTCCTGCCCTGCACGGGCCAGACGGCCGTGGTCTTCGGCAATATCACCACTGTTGCCATCGGCGCCCTGTTCTTCCTGCATGGCGCCAAGCTCTCGCGCGAAGCCGTGGTGGCCGGCGTCATGCACTGGCGCCTGCATTTGCTGGTGCTGGCCAGCACGTTTATTTTGTTCCCCCTGCTGGGCCTGGCCCTGCGGCCGCTGGCGCTGACCTTCCTCACGCCCGAGCTGTACGTGGGCATCCTGTTCCTGTGCGCCTTGCCGTCGACCGTGCAATCGTCGATCGCGCTGACGGCCATGGCGCGCGGCAATGTGCCAGCCGCCATCTGCAGCGCTTCGGCCTCGAATTTCATCGGCATCTTCCTTGCTCCCATCCTCGTGGGTTTGCTGGTGGCGAAAGGCGCGGAAAGCAAGTCGTCGGTCGACGCGGTAGTGTCGATTGTCATGCAATTGCTGCTGCCCTTCCTGGCCGGCCAGTTCCTGCGCCGCTGGATAGGCCGCTGGGTCGACCGCCACAAGGCCATGCTGAAATTCGTCGACCAGGGTTCCATTTTGCTGGTGGTCTACACGGCCTTCAGCGAAGCCGTCAGCGAAGGCCTGTGGCACACGATCTCGGTGGAAACCCTGGTCGCCCTGGGCGTGTTCAGCATCGTGCTGCTGGCCCTGGTCCTGGGCCTGATGACGTTCATCAGCCGCCGCCTGGGTTTTAACAAGGAAGATGAGATCGCCATCGTCTTTTGCGGCTCGAAGAAAAGCCTGGCCAGCGGCGTACCGATGGCCAAGGTCTTGTTCGCCACGCACTCGCTGGGCATGGTGATTTTGCCGCTGATGCTGTTCCACCAGATTCAATTGATGATCTGCGCCGTGATTGCGCAGCGCTATGCGCGGCGCGATGAGGCGCAGGAAGTGCCGGCGGCGACGCCGTGATGCGGCTCCTGCAGTAGCCGCAGCGCCTGCCGCAAGCCATCGACAATCACCGCGTAGGCCTGGCGCCGGCTCTCTTCGTCCCGTGCGCGCAGCACATATGACGGGTGATACACGGTCACCACCCAGCGCTCCGCATGCTGGATGGGCGTGCCGATCAGCGGCGTCATGCTGGCCGCGCCATCTTGCAGCACGGATTTCAATGCCGTGCTGCCCAGCGCCACGATCACCTGTGGTTTGCCACGTTCAATCTCTTCTTCCAGCCAGCCATGACAGGCGAGGATTTCGCGCTGCGCAGGCGTCTTGTGCAGGCGGCGCTTGCCGCGCGGTTCCCACTTGAAATGCTTGACGGCATTGGTCAGATAGATGCTGTCGCGCGCCAGGCCCGCTTCCCGCATGGCCTGGTCCAGCAGCGCACCGGCCGGGCCGACGAACGGCAGTCCGGCCAGGTCTTCCTGGTCGCCCGGTTGTTCACCGACGAGCATGATGCGGGCGGTGTGCGGGCCTGTTCCGGGCACCGCTTGCGTGGCGTGCTGCCACAGCGCGCAGCGTCGGCACTGGTCCAGGGTAGTCGCTACCTCGCGCATCGGCTGGGCCCGCTCTGCGCTGATCGGGATCATGGCGGCGCCCTGCCGCTGTCCCACGCTGGCCGTCTGGCCCGTGCGCCGCTCGCCGTTGGCCGCGCCGCTCAGCATGGCGGGCACGATGGCGCCTTCGGGTAAATTTTTCCAGAAACGCGAGGGAATATGGCTGTGCAGCAAGTCGGCATTCACGCGCGCGGGGTTGAAGATGCTGCGGTAGTACGTCAGCCACAGCGCTTCGCCTGCATCGTCGATGTCTGCCGCGCCACGCAGCAGGGCCGGTCCCGCGTGCAAGGTGGCGCCATCCCACAGCATGCTGGCGCCGGGCGTGGCGATCATCCAGCTGGCCTTTCCCATGCGGCGCGCGAAGTGGCGCGCCACCTGCGGCAGCACCGCGTGCGTGGGCTCGAACCAGGCGACAAAACGGGGCGCGCCGTCACTTTCGGGCCGCTCGCGGAAGCGCACGTAGGCATGCATGTCGTGCTCCTCGCGGTGCACGGCCTTGACCATGGCGTGCAGGCGCGCGCCGTCCGCGTCGGCCGGGGACACCACGTCGTGCTGGCCCTGCTGCCAGCGCCACAGCACCTGGTACAGGAAGGCCCAGCGGTCATGCACGTTGAAACAGGCGGCGCTCTCCAGCAGTTCCACCAACTGGCGGGGCAGGCGCAGCGGTGGCGCGCCGGTATCCGTGGCCTCTGGCGTGGAGGAAAACAGGTCGCCGTCGCCGGGCTGCGATTGCCAGGCCACGTCGGCAGGCGGCACGCCGCGCGCGATCAGTTCGCGCGCGGCCGCGCGCCACGCGTCGAACGATTGCGCCAGCCGCACGAACGTACTCATGCTGCCTGCAGCTCCGGCCATAAGTTCAATTGCTGCGGTGCGTCCGCCATGGCGCGGCGCAAGTGTTCGGAGGCGGTGGTGTCGCGTGCGGGAAAGTAGTCGGCCGTGATGATGAAGGGGGCAATCTTTTTCATGCTGCAGCGCAGGCGCGACAGGTCGGCATAGCGCACTTGCCGCAAACGGCGCAGGTCGACGATGCGCTGCGCGTTACGCAGGCCGATGCCGGGCACGCGCGCGATCATGTGCTGCGCCGCGCGGTTCAAGTCCAGCGGAAAATGTTCGCGGTGCGCCAGCGCCCACGCCAGTTTCGGATCGATGTCGAGCGCCAGGTTGCCGCCGCTGGCGGGCAGCAGTTCGCTGGCCTGGAAACCATAGCTGCGCAGCAAGAAATCGGCCTGGTACAGCCGGTGTTCGCGCAGCATCGGCGGCGGCGCCAGCGGCACGCTTTTCGGGCTGTCGGGGATGGGGCTGAAGGCCGAGTAGTACACGCGCTTGAGTTTATAGCTGCCGTACAGGGTCTCGGCCGTGGCGAGGATCTGCTGGTCGTCGCTGGCGTCGGCGCCGACGATCATCTGCGTGCTTTGCCCGGCCGGCGCGAAGCGCGGCGAGCGCGGTTCTTCGGCCTTTTCATCGAGCTTGCGGCGGATGGCGCCCATGGCCAGCTTGATCGTGTGCACGCTCTTTTCCGGCGCCAGCTTCTGCACGCTGTCCTGGGTCGGCAATTCGATGTTGACGCTGAGCCGGTCGGCATAGCGGCCCGCCTGCGCGACCAGGGCCGGATCGGCGTCGGGGATGGTTTTCAGGTGGATGTAGCCGCGGAACTGGTGCACCTCGCGCAACTCGCGCGCCACCTGCACCAGTTGCTCCATCGTGTAGTCGGCCGACTGGATGATGCCGGAACTGAGGAACAGGCCGTCGATGTAGTTGCGCAGGTAAAAGTCGCTGGTCAATTTCACCACTTCGGCCACCGTGAAGCGCGCGCGCGGCACGTTCGAGGTACGGCGGTTGACGCAGTACTGGCAATCGTACAGGCAGTAATTGGTCAGCAGTACCTTCAGCAGCGAGACGCAGCGCCCGTCCGGCGTGTAGCTGTGGCAAATGCCCATGCCCGAGGCGGCGCCAAAGCCGTCCTTGCCGATGGAATCGCGCTTCGGCGCACCGCTGCTGGCGCAGGACGCATCGTACTTGGCCGCGTCGGCCAGGATTTCCAGCTTGTCCGTCAATTCCATGGTGCACCTCGATATACTGTGTTTATATACAGTATATCAGGGAATCGGCCTGGTACCGGCTTGATCTGTGCAATGGCAGAACGCTATATATCGGTGTATATTACGGACCTGGTTCTTTTCTCATTCAGGATACGCTCATGTGCCTCACCTTGCGCCTCACCTCCCTCGCCCGCCTGCTTGGCGTCACCCTGCTCGCCACTGCCGCTACCTCCGCCCTTGCCGGCGAAGTGGTCGTGTCGGCCGCGGCCAGCCTGACGAACGCGTTCAAGGATGCGGCGCAAAGCTACGAGGCGCAGTATCCGGGCAGCAAGGTGTCCCTGAACTTTGCCGCCTCGGGCGTGCTGCTGCAGCAGATCGTCAAGGGCGCGCCCGTCGACGTGTTTGCCTCTGCCGACCAGGAAACCATGGATGCGGCGCAAAAGCAGGGCCTGGTATTGCCGGTCGACCGCATGGACTTCGTCGGCAACAGCCTGGTGCTGATCGTGCCGCACGATAGCAAGCTGGGCATCAAAGCTTTGGCCGACCTGACGCACAAGGGCGTGACCCGCGTGGCCATCGCCAACCCGGCCAGCGTGCCCGTCGGCCGCTATTCGGAAGGCGCGCTGAAGAAGGCGAAGCTGTGGGAAGCCGTGCAGCCGAAAGCCATCGGCACGCAAAACGTGCGCCAGTCGCTCGACTATGTGGCGCGCGGCGAAGTCGATGCGGGCTTTGTCTACGCCACCGACGCGGCCATCATGAAAGACAAGGTGAACGTGGTGCTGGACGTGCCGCTCGACGCGCCCGTGCTGTACCCGATCGCCACCATCAAGGGCAGCGGCAATGCCGCCGAAGCGAAGCGCTTCGTCAGCTACCTGCAAACGGCGCCGGCGCAAGCCATCCTGGCCAAGTACGGCTTCAAGAAACCCTAACGCCACCGCGCCCGCATGGATATCGCCTGGACCGCGCTGGCCCTGTCGCTGAAAGTTGCGGCCTGGGCCACGGCGCTCAATTTGCTGTTCGGCATCGGTACGGGCTATCTGCTGGCGCGCACGCGTTTTCCCGGGCGCGAGCTGCTCGACGCCCTGTTGACCTTGCCAATGGTGATGCCGCCCACCGTGCTCGGCTATTACCTGCTGGTGCTGCTGGGTCGGCGCGGCACCTTGGGCATCTGGCTGCAGGACAACTTCGGCATCAACCTGATCTTTACGTGGCAGGGCGCCGTGATCGCTTCCACGGTGGTCGCCTTTCCCCTCGTCTTCAAGCCCGCGCGCGCCGCCTTCGAAGCGGTTGACGGGCAGCTCGAGCAGGCGGCCCGCGTGCTGGGCATTTCGGAGCTGGCGATTTTCTTCCGCGTCACCTTGCCGCTGGCCTGGCGCGGCATCCTGGCCGGCGTGCTGCTGGGCTTTGTGCGCGCGCTGGGCGAATTCGGCGCCACCCTGATGGTGGCCGGCAGCATTCCCGGCAAGACGCAGACTTTATCCGTCGCCGTGTATGAAGCCGTGCAGGCGGGCCAGGATGACGTGGCCAATACGCTGGTCGTGATTATCTCGCTAGTCTGCATCGTGGTGCTGCTGTCGGCTGGCCGCCTGGCGCCCGGGCGCGTCGCGCACAAATGAGGCCTATGATGACGTCCATGCAACTCGACCTTGACATTCGCGCTACCTTGCGCTCCGGCAAACGCCGTTTCGACCTGCACGTGCAATGCACCTCAGGCAGCCAGCGCATCGCCATGTATGGCCCGTCCGGCGCCGGCAAGAGCATGACCCTCAAAGCCATTGCCGGACTGTTTACACCGGACGCGGGCCATATCCGCCTGAACGGGCGTACCCTGTTCGATTCGGCCGCCGGCATCAACTTGCCGCCGCAGCAGCGCAATGTCGCCTACCTGTTCCAGGACTACGCGCTGTTCCCGCACCTGACGGTGCGCCAGAACGTGGGCTTCGGCCTGGCGCGCGGCTGGTTCAATCCGCGTGCGCGCGAAAAATTGCAGAGGGTCGAGCATTGGCTCGATGCATTCCACTTGCAGGAACTGGCGCACCAGTTTCCCGACGAGTTGTCCGGAGGCCAGCGCCAAAGGGTGGCGCTGGCGAGGGCGCTCGTGGCGGAACCGGCCGCGTTGCTGCTCGACGAGCCGTTCGCCGCCCTCGATCCGGCCCTGCGTGTCAAAATGCGCCTGGAACTGAGCCAGTGGCAGCAGCGCCTGGACGTGCCCATGATCCTGATCACCCATGATCCGGAAGATGCGCGCATCCTGGGCGAGCATGTGCTGTACTTGCGCGACGGACAGATCGATAACAGGGAAGAACACATGGCATTGGGTGAACGCATTGGATAAATCAGCGGCAGCGGAAATCGGCCTGCAAGGCTCGGTATGGATGACGGTGGGCGGCGAGCACCTGGGCGGCGCCGGCAGGGTGGAATTGCTGGGCGCCATCGCCGAGTGCGGCTCCATCACGCAGGCGGCCAAGCTGGTGAAGATGAGCTACAAGGCGGCCTGGGACGCGATCGACGCGATGAACAACCTGGCCGGCGAGCCGCTGGTCGAACGCCTGACGGGCGGCAAGGGCGGCGGCGGCACGCGGCTGACGCAACGGGGACGCCAGCTGGTCGACAATTTCCGCATCATCGAGCGCGAGCATGCGCGCTACCTGCGCCAGCTGGGCAGCCAGGCCGAAGGCATCGCCGACGATCTTTTACTCATACGGAGAATGGCCATGAAAACCACGGCACGCAACCAATTCCTGGGCAAGGTGGCCGAACTGAAACAGGGCGCCGTCAACGACGAAGTCACGCTGGAATTGCCCGGTGGCCAGCACATCGTGGCCATCGTCACGCAAGGCAGCAGCGCAAGTCTGGGCCTGGTGCCGGGCGCGGAAGCGTTTGCGCTGATCAAGGCATCGTCGATCATCCTCGTGGCCGACAGCGCAGGCGCGCGCTTTTCCGCACGCAACCAGCTGGCCGGGCAGGTGACGCGGGTGCAGACGGGCGCCGTCAACACGGAAGTGGTGCTGGACCTGCCGCGCGGCGGCACCATCGCCGCCATCATCACCAACCAGAGCAGCACCGAGCTGGGCATCGAGATCGGCAGCAAGGTGACGGCGATTTTCAAGGCGTCCAGCGTAATTCTGGGCGTGCCAGCGTAAATGGGGTAGGTCGGATTAGCGCGCAAGCGCGTAATCCGACAAGGTTCTGGGGTCTGACCCCAGTTTTACGTTGCAGGCTTAATCCTTCAGCCTGGACAACCAATCGGCCGCCGCCGCCAGCGCCTGCTCCAGTTCCTGCGCCGTCTGCGCCAGCAGCGCCGGCACCTCGTCGAGGCGGCCCGCATCGATGGCTTCCTCGGTGGCGAACGCGGTGCGGATCAGGCGTTTCGTGCCCAGGGTGCCGACGGAGCCGCGCACGCTGTGCAGGATGCGCGCCACGTCGCTGTGGCGGCCTGCCTGCAATGCTGTTTCGGCATCGCGCATGGGCGTCATGCCCTTGTTCAGCGCGTCTTCCACCATGCGCCGCAGCACGCCGCGCCCTTTCGCGTCGCGCCCCATCACGCGCATCAGCGGCGCCATGGAAAACACTTCCTCATCGGCGACGGGCGCCGGCCCCGCCGTCTGCACTGGCGGGCGCTTGGGCAGGTGGCGCAGGATCACTTCCATCATCTCTTCCACCACCACGGGCTTGGCGATGAAATCGCTGATGCCGGCCGTCATGCAGCGCTCGCGCTCGGACGCCAGCACGCCGGCCGTCATGGCGATCACGGGCAGGCTCAAGCGTAGTTCCGTGCGGATGATGTGGGTGGCGCTGAAGCCGTCCATGACGGGCATCTGCATGTCCATCAGCACGATGTCGTAGCGCAGCGCTTCCGTGCGCAGCCGTTCCACGGCCTGCAAGCCGTCGCCCACCACGTCGAGGGTGGCGCCCATGTGTTCGAGGATGCCGCGCGCCACGGCCTGGTTCAAATGGTTGTCTTCCACCAGCAGGAAATGCACGCCGGCCAGTTCCGTGCCCAGCGGCTGTTGCAGCATGCGCTGCTCGCCGCCGTCGTGCTTGGTAATCAGCGCCTGGTGCAGGGCGTCGAACAGGCTCGAGCCCGTGATCGGCTTCATCAGCACGACGTCGGCCTCGGCCGCGCTGGAGATTTCCTCCAGGTGGTTGCGGGCGAAGGCGTTGACCATCACCACGATGGGCTGGCGCTGGCCGCTGGCTGCCTGGCGGATGGCCTTGGCCGTGGCCAGGCCGTCCATCACGGGCATGTGCCAGTCGGCCAGCACCACGTCGTACGGCTGCTGCTGCGCCAGGCGCTCGCGGTACAGTTCGATAGCGGCAAAGCCGGAGTCCACTTCGTCGGCCAGCCAGCCCCACGCCTCGATCAGCTTGACGATCAGTTCGCGCGTGGTGCGGTTGTCGTCGGCCACCAGCAGGCGCAGCTGGCCCAGGGTCGGCGTGCGCCGCGTTTCGGCCGGCTGCGCCAGCATCTCGAACGGCACGCTGAACCAGAAGCGGCTGCCCTTGCCTTCGCTGCTGGCGACGGCGATGTCGCCGCCCATCATGTGGATCAGCTGTTTGCTGATGGCCAGGCCCAGGCCCGTGCCGCCGAAGCGCCGCGTGATGCTCTGGTCGCCCTGCGAAAACGCGGCAAACAGCTGCTGTTGCTGCAGTTCCGTCATGCCGATGCCCGTGTCGCGCACTTCGAAGCGCAGCCAGGCACGGCCGTTGTCCTTCTCGGCCAGGCTGACGGCCACCACCACTTCGCCGCTCTCGGTAAACTTGATGGCGTTGCCAGCCAGGTTGACGAGGATTTGCTGCAGGCGCTGGGCGTCGCCCATGAGGCGGCGCGGCACGTCGGGTTCGACGGCAATCGCCAGCTCCAGTTCCTTTTCGCCCGCATTCATCGTCATCGTCGTGGCCAGCGTGTTCATGACTTCGTCGAGGTCGAATTCGACGGGCGACAATTCCATGCGGCGTGCCTCGATCTTCGAATAATCGAGCACGTCGTTGAGGATGCCCAGCAGCGACTGGCCCGCCACGCGCACCATGGTCAGATACTTGCGCTGTTCCGTATCGAGCTTGGTATTGCCCAGCAAATACACCATGCCCAGCACGGCATTGAGGGGCGTGCGGATTTCATGGCTCATGTTCGCCACGAAATCGCTCTTCGCGCGGTTGGCCGCCTCGGCCCGGTCGCGCTCCTGTTCCAGCTCCGCCGCGCGCGATTCGAGCTCCTGCTGCAAGCGGTCGCGCTCGCTCATCAGGCCGTTGAACGCTTCCGTCAGCTCGCCGATCTCGTCGCGCTGCTGCACGGGCACGGGAGTGAAACGGCTGCCGCTGGTGCGCAGCGCCTGCAGGGTGTCGCGCAGGCGCACCAGCGGCGAGAGCAGGCGCACGGTGACCCAGCCCAGCACGGCTGCGGCCAGCAGCGAGGCGAGGATGCTCCACAGCACCAGCCGGTACAGCACGCCGTCGAACGGTTCGAAGGCGTCGTCGAGGGGCAGCGAGGCGGCCAGCAGCCAATTTACGGATTTCAGGCGCTTGAAGCTGTTGACGGCCGTGATGCCGCGGCTGTTGGTGCTGACCATGGTGCCTTCGCCATCGTCCTTCAGCAGCCGGGTGGTCGTCAGGTTGGCGTTCGGCAGGCGCGGCTGCAGCAAACGGCTGGTGTCGGGATGCAGCACATAGCGCGGCACGGCGCCGCGCGTGAGGACGAAGTAATAGCCGCTCTTGCCGATCTTTTCCGAGCGCAACCTCCCCAGCAGGTTATCCTTGTACAGGCGCAGCACGCCGATCACCACGCCGGCCACCTGGCCATCGGCGCCCAGCACGGGCGCGACCATCTGCACGATGGGCATGCCGCTCGATTTGCCCAGCATCGGCTCGGTGATCATGGGCTGGCGCGTGCGCAGCACGGTCTGGAAATACTCGCGCTCGGCGACGTTGATGCCGGCGCGCCCCGCCACTTCCGGCATGTCGGCCACGACGGCGCCGTGCGCGTCGAGCACCAGCACGTCGTCGAACAGCACCAGCATCGAGCGGCGCGAATAGTAGTCGCGCAGTTGGGCGGGCTGGGTGATCAGTTCCGGCGGCTGCTGCCGTGCCGTCAGGGTGACGATCTGCAGCAGCATGCCCAGCTTGTCGTCGAGCTCGGCGGCGGTGCGGCTGATCAGGGACGACTGCTGGCTCAACAGTACCTTGGTGAAATCGTCGCGCATGTGCTGCACCTGGATCATGGTGACCAGCGCGATCATGGCGATCGAGGTCAGGCTGGTGGCCAGCGCGACTTTTGCTTTGATGCCGAGAGGCTTCATGATTTCCTTTTCAGTACCGGGCGGCACAGGCGGCAGATAATGCTGTCAGGAATTTTCCTATCAATACCCCAGCTTGGCAAGCGCCGCCACGCAAATTGCCCTCTCCGCATGGGCTTTTGACGATGTTGCCATATAATTAAAGTCGGAACGTAGTTTATTCAGCGAAATTGCGGTGAAATTGGCACACGGCAACCCTGTATGCAGTAAACTTGTTGTTGCATTTTCTAAAAGGTACCGACATGACTGAAGCGCTACTCACTCCAACCTCGCCCACAGTGACCGTGGAAGCGTTGCGTGCGCGATGCTCGACCTGCAGCATGCATCAATTGTGTCTGCCGATGGGCCTCGACGTGGGCGACATGGACAGACTGGACCAGATCATTGGCCGCCGCCGCAAGATCGTGCGCGGCGCTTCGCTGTTCCGCATCGGCGACTCGTTCCAGAACCTGTATGCGATCCGTCTGGGCCACTTCAAGACCTACCAGATCAATCCGGGCGGCGAAGAGCAGGTGACGGGTTTCCAGATGGCGGGCGAACTGCTGGGCATGGACGCCATCAGCGCCGACCGCCACCACTGTAATGCGGTGGCGCTGGAAGACAGCGAAGTGTGTGAAATCCCGTTTTCCAGCCTGGAACAATTGCTGGGTAATATGCCGACCCTGCTGCGCCATTTCCACCGCATGATGAGCCAGGAAATCACGCGCGAGCAAAGTGTCATGCTGTTGCTGGGCAATATGCAGGCGACGCAGCGTTTTGCCGCCTTTATCGTCAACCTGGCGTCGCGCTATGAAGCGCGCGGCTATTCGGCCAGCAAATTTCAGTTGCGCATGTCGCGCGAGGAAATCGGCAACTACTTGGGCCTGACCATCGAAAGCGTCAGCCGTTTATTGTCGAAATTCAAGAAGGAAGGCTGGCTGCGCGTCTCCAACCGCGAGATCGAGATCTTGCAGCCGGCCAAGCTGAAAGCCATTACAGCCGGCACCGACGTCTGCAAGTAACAGCACCGTCAAAACCTACTGCGCGTCGTGCTTTGCGGCCTGCGATGCTCGCTGTGCTATAGCACAGCTGTGCTTCTCAGCCACAAATCACTGCCGCTCGCTACGGTTTTTTCCCGGCGCTGTACGTTATAACTCTTCATCCGCATGCAGCGCGATGCTGCGTTGCACGGGCCAGGTCCAGATGCCGGACAGGCGCCACTCGCGTTTGTCGTTTTCCACCAGCACTTGCCAGCGGCTGCGCTCGAGCATCGGCAGCGCCACGGAAAAATTGCCGGCCGCATCGGGCTGCACCAGCAGCTTGATATCCTTTTCCGGCAGGGTCGCATGCGCCAGGTGCAGCTGCAAAGGCCCCTGGTACGCCTTGCCGAAGCTGTGCACGGAGCCGCTCAGGCGCGCTGCAGCGACGTCATACGACAGGGTCGTGTCCATGGCCAGGTCGCTGGCGATCGTGTCGCGCTTCAAATCCTGGTTGATCGCCTTGCCCTGCTTGTAATAGTCGCCCACCACCAGCGCGTCGGGCTGCGTAAACGCGATATAGCCCATGAAGCTGCCGACGACCACGGACAGGCCGGGACCGATCATCAGCAGCCATGGCCAGCGATGCTTGTACCACGGGGCAACGGGAGGTTGCAGTTTCAGACTGTCGGACATTGTGTTCTCCTTGGGGGCGGACCCTTTGGGTCCGACTCCAGCTTTTGCTTCCGGGTTGAAAATCAAGTGACCCTAACGCATGATTGATGATACCCCTACGGCGAAATAACGGGGTCGGACCCGGAGGGGCCGACCCCAAATCAACATCACCGCGGCACGATGAACACCGCGCTTTCGCGCACATGCAGCGACGGGTCGTCCAGCGAGTGCAATTCGATCGCAATCTTGTTCGAGCCCTTCTCGCCGACGCCGTGCGGCACGCGCAGGCGGATCGGCCAGCCCAGCGTTTCCGTCGGCTGCAAGGTCACTTCGTCGCGCGTCAGCAAGGTCAGACCCGGCAAGCCGGAAGCGCTGATTTTGAAATGCTGGCTTTGCTCCGAGGTGTTCATGATCTGCAGACGATAGACGTTTTCGATCATGCCGTCTTCCACCTCGCGTCCCATCGAACCGCGGTCGCGGATCACGTCCATTTTCAGGGGCGTGCGCAGGGCCAGCGACGTACACACGGCGATGATGATCAGGGCCAGGATGGACGTGTAGATCAGCACGCGCGGGCGCATGGCGCGCTGGCGGATCTGCTTCGAATTGAAGTTGTTTTCCATCGCATGGTCGGTGCTGTAGCGTATCAGGCCACGCGGCCGCTCGACCTTGTCCATCACCGTATTGCAGGCATCGACGCAGGCGGCGCAGCCGATGCATTCATACTGCAGACCGTTGCGGATATCGATACCGGTCGGACACACCTGCACGCACAGGGTGCAATCGATGCAGTCGCCCAGCTTGTCGTTGTTGCCGGCCTTCTTGCTCATGGCGCCGCGTGGTTCGCCGCGCTTGGCATCGTAGGTGATGATCAGGGTGTCCTGGTCGAACATGGCGCTCTGGAAGCGCGCGTAGGGGCACATGTATTTGCACACCTGCTCGCGCAGCCAGCCCGCGTTGCCGTAGGTTGCCAGACTGTAGAACAAGACCCAGAACCATTCCCAGGGACCGAAATTGAGGGTGGTCACTTCGCGCGCCAGTTCCTTGATCGGCGTGAAGTAGCCGACAAAGGTAAAGCCCGTCCACAGGGCGATGGCGCCCCATACCAGGTGCTTGGCCGTCTTCTTGAACGCCTTGCGCACGGAGGGGCCCTGCTTGTCGAGGGCCATGCGCGCGCTGCGCGTGCCCTCGATGCGGCGTTCGACCCACAGGAAGATTTCCGTGTATACCGTTTGCGGGCAAGAAAACCCGCACCACACCCGCCCGGCAATGGCCGTGACGAGGAATAACAAATACGCACAGATGATCAGCAGGGCCGCCAGATAGATGAAATCCTGGGGCCACAGCACGACGCCGAAAATGTAGAACTTGCGCGTGGTCAAATCGAACAGCAGGGCTTGCCTGCCATTCCAGGTCAACCACGGCAAGCCGTAGAACGCGAGCTGGGTAAGCCATACGCATACCCATCGCCAGGTAGCGTAGCGTCCTTTGGCCTCGCGAGGGTAGATTTGCTCGCGGGCCGCATACATCTTGATGACTTGAGGTTCCATTACATCATTTCACGGGCGTCTGGGGATTCGACAGGCTCCAGACATACGCCGACAGCACGTGTACCTTGGATTCGCCGAGGAAGTCGCTGAAGGCCGGCATGGTGTTGTTGCGACCCTTGCGCACGGTTTCCATGATGGTATCGGCGCTGCCGCCGTACAGCCAGATCTTGTCCGTCAGGTTAGGCGCGCCGAGCATCTGGTTGCCCTTCGCATCGGCGCCGTGACAGGCCATGCAGGCGCCGAACTTGGCCTTGCCCAGCACGGACTTGACGGGGTCCGACGTGGAACCGGACAGACTCAGCACGTAATGGGCCACGTTCTCGACATCTTTTTCGGAACCGAGCGCGGCGCCCATCGGCGGCATCTGCCCATTGCGGCCGTGCATGATGGTGGTCTTGATGATGTCGGGATCACCGCCATACAGCCAGTCCTTGTCCGTCAGGTTGGGGAAGCCCTTGTTGCCGCGGGCATCCGAACCGTGGCATTGCGCGCAGTAGGTCAGGAACAGACGCTGGCCGATCGCTTGCGCCTGCGGATCGGCGGCCACCGTCTTCAAGTCCTGGCTCAGGTACTTGTTGAACAGGGGGCCGTAGTCGGCTTCCGCCTTCTTCAGCTCTTCCTCGTACTGGCCCGTCGATTTCCAGCCCAGGCTGCCGGCGTAGGTGCCCAGGCCCGGGTACAGGAACAGGTAGGCCAGCGCGAAGACGATGGTGATGTAGAACAGCCACATCCACCAGCGCGGCATCGGCGTATTGAGTTCCTTCAAGTCCTCGTCCCACACGTGGCCCGTGGTGCCGTCGGCGGGGGCGCCGGCGGCCACTTTCACTTTCGACTGCGAGTACAGCAGCACGCCGCAGCCGATGATGCCCAGCAGGGACAGCACGACGATGTAGATATTCCAGAAGCCATTGGTAAAGTCAGCCATGGTTGCGCTCCCCTTGTGCCGGCGCGGCATCGGCCGGATAGTCGAGCGCCTCGTCGGCGAACGGCAGGCGTGCCGCCGCGTCGAAGTCGCCATTGCTGCGGCTGAACGTCCACCACAGGATGCCCACGAATGTCATAAAGGAAACCACCGTCATGACGCTGCTGGCGCTGTCAAACAGGTTTTCGATTGCCATGCTAATTCCTTGTTTTGATTAATGTACCGAGGCCTTGCAGATAGGCGACCAGGGCGTCTTCTTCCGTCTTGTCCTGCAGCTGCGCGGGGCCGGCGGCGATCTCTTCGTCGCTGTACGGCTGGCCCAGGCGTTTCAGGGCGCGCATCTTCGGCATGATGTCGTCAGGCACCAGCTTGGTCTTCGCCAGCCATGGGTAGGCCGGCATGTTCGACTCGGGCACCACGTCGCGCGGGTTGTTCAAGTGCGTGCGGTGCCATTCGTCGCTGTAGCGGGCACCCACGCGGGCCAGGTCCGGCCCCGTGCGCTTGGAACCCCACTGGAACGGACGGTCGTAGACGAACTCGCCGGCGACCGAATAGTGGCCATAGCGTTCCGTTTCCGCGCGCAGCGGACGCACCATCTGCGAATGGCAGTTGTAGCAGCCTTCGCGCACGTAAATGTCGCGGCCCGCCAGGCGCAGCGGCGAATACGGCTTCAGTCCGGCGACGGGCTCCGTCGTGCTCTTCTGGAAGAACAGGGGGACGATCTCGACGGCGCCGCCGATGCTGATCACCACCGTGACCAGGGCGATCAGCAGCCAGGGGTTTTTCTCAATCCATGCATGTGAAAATTTCATTTGCTTTCGCTCCTATCAGGCGTGCGCCGCGTTCAGTTCCGGAATGCGGGCGACGGGGAGTTTGCTGCCGCGCAGAGTCATCCAGGTGTTGTAGCCCATGATGCACATACCCGACAGGTACAGCAGGCCGCCGGCCACGCGCACCACGTAGTACGGATACGTTGCTTTCACGCTCTCGACAAAGGTGTAGGTCAGGGTGCCGTCCGGATTGACCGCGCGCCACATCAGGCCCTGCATCACGCCGGCGATCCACATTGCGGCGATGTACAGCACGATGCCGATGGTGGCCACCCAGAAGTGCACGTCGACCAGGCGCGTGCTGTGCATCTGCGTGCGGCCCGCCAGGCGCGGCAGCAGGTAGTAGATCGAACCCATGGTGATGAAGCCCACCCAGCCCAGGGCGCCCGCATGCACGTGGGCAACGGTCCAGTCGGTGTAGTGCGACAGCGAGTTGATGGTCTTGATCGACATCATCGGACCTTCGAAGGTGGCGATGCCGTAGAACGACAGCGAGACGATCATGAATTTCAGGATCGGATCGGTGCGCAGCTTGTGCCAGGCGCCCGACAGGGTCATGATGCCGTTGATCATGCCGCCCCAGCTTGGTGCCAGCAGGACCAGCGAGAAGACCATGCCGATCGATTGCGTCCAGTCAGGCAATGCCGTGTAGTGCAGGTGATGCGGGCCCGCCCACATGTAGGTGAAGATCAGCGCCCAGAAGTGGACGATCGACAAACGGTACGAGTACACGGGGCGCTCGGCCTGTTTCGGGATGAAGTAGTAGACCATGCCCAGGTAGCCGGCGGTCAGGATGAAGCCCACCGCGTTATGGCCGTACCACCACTGGATCATGGCGTCCTGCACGCCCGCATACGCGGAATACGACTTGGTGAACGAGGCTGGCATGACGGCGCCATTGACCACGTGCAAAATCGTCACGGCCAGGATGTAGGCGCCGAAGAACCAGTTGGCCACGTAGATGTGCTTGACCTTGCGCTTGATCAGGGTGCCGAAGAAGACGATGGCGTAGGCGATCCAGACGACGGCGATGAGGATGGCGATAGGCCATTCCAGCTCGGCGTATTCCTTGCCGCGGGTCAGGCCCATGGGCAGGCTGACGACCGCGCACAGGATTACCGCTTGCCAACCCCAGAAGGTAAAGGCGGCCAGTTTGTCGGAAAACAGGCGCACCTGGCAGGTGCGTTGCACGACGTAGTACGAGGTGGCGAACAGGCCGCAGATGCCGAAGGCGAAAATCACCGCATTCGTGTGCAGCGGACGCAAGCGTCCGTATGTCAGCCATGGTATGTCGAGGTTCAGGGCAGGCCAGGCCAGCTGAGCGGCGATGATAACGCCAACCAGCATGCCGATGATGCCCCATACCACAGTAGCGACCGCGAATTGCTTCACGATCTTGTAGTTATAGTTCAGCGATTGATCCACAAAGACTCTCCCTGGAATTACTATTTATGATGGTGGCCAGAGAGTAAGTGTTTGACCGCGAAAAAACTTTGATGTGGATCAAAATTCCCCGGATGAAATAAGCGTAGCGAACTGGCATCGAAATAAAGTGATATTTCGATCAAAAAAGCCGTACAAGATCCCTGCAAAAAGGGCATGTGGAGCAGACGCGCCGGCCATGGCGTGCGGGACGCCGGCCGGGCGGTGAGGTCAGGGATGCGGTTCGCCGGGCGCCGGCTTGACCGTCGTATCGTCGTCCTGCAGCACGCGCAGGCCCGGTCCGACGAGGTCGTCGAACTGGCCGCTGTCCGAGGCCGTGAAATACACCCACAGGGCGATGAAGACGACCACGACGCTCAGGGGGATGAGGAGATACAGTGCTTCCATGTTCAGGCTTTCCGCAGGCGCAGGGCGTTGGCGATGACGACCGCCGAGCTGGCAGCCATGCCGACGCCGGACAGCCAGGGGTTTAAAAAGCCCAGCGCGGCGGCCGGGATGGCCGTCAGATTGTACAGCGTGGCCCAGCCCAGGTTCTCGCGGATGATGCGCATGCTGCGCGCGGCCGTCTTGGCCGTGTCGAGCACGGACACCAATTGGCTCGACAGCAGCACCGTGTCCGCATGCGCTTGCGCCAGCGCGGCGCCGGAGCCCATGGCGAAGGACACGTCGGCACCGCTCAGCACGGCGGCGTCGTTGATGCCGTCGCCCACCATCGCCACCACGGCGCCCGTCGCCTGCAATTGCTGCACGAAATCGAGCTTTTCATCGGGCAGGCATTCGCCGCAGGCCGTGGCGATGCCCAGCTCCGCCGCCACGCTTTGCGTCAGCGCTTCCTGGTCACCGCTCAGCAGCACGACTTGCTTGCCGTGCCGGTGGAAATACGCGACCACGTCGCGCGCTTCCGGGCGCAGCGCGTCGCTGAGCAGGAAACGCGTCAGCCAGCGCCCCTGCGTGCCCAGGTACAGCGGCGTCATGCCCTGCATGCCGACGGCCGTGTCACCCAGCGGCGGACCCGCGATGGCGGCGACAAAGGCCGCATTGCCCAGGCGGTAGCGCACGCCGTCGACGATGCCTTCGAGGCCCTGGCCCTGCACTTCCTGCAGGTTTTCCGCATGCGTGCGCGGTGTTTCTCCCGCTGCTGCCAGGATCGCCTGTGCCAGCGGATGGGCGCTGCCCGCCTCCAGCGCGGCGGCCACCTGCAGACAGTCGTCTTCCGTCATGCCGTCCAGGCCCTCGATCTGTTTCAGCACGGGCCGGCCCAGGGTCAATGTCCCCGTCTTGTCGAAGACGATGTGGGTGGCGCGGTGCAGGGTTTCCAGCACGTGCGGCTGGACGATCAGCACGCCGCGCCGCAGCAGGCTGTCGGTGGCGGCCGCCAGCGCCGTCGGCGTGGCGAGAGACAGCGCGCACGGGCACGACACGACCAGCACGGCGATGGCCACGGGCCACGCCTGCGACGGGTCGTGCCAGCTCCAGAAGGCGAACACGGCGACGGCAAACAGCAGCAGGCCCAGCACGAACCAGGCGGCGACCTTGTCGGCCCACTGCGCGATCTGCGGCTTGCCGCTGCCGGCCCGCTCGATCAGCTTCAACAGGTCGGACAAGGTGCTTTCGCGCGCCGGTTTCAGTACGCGCAAGATCAGTGCCGCGCTGGCGTTGATGGCCCCGCCCGGCACCCGCTCGCCCAGTTTGCGGCGCTGCGCCGCGCTCTCGCCCGTCAGCAGCGATAAATCGAGCGCGCTCGTGCCTTCGATGATGACGCTGTCGGCGGCGATCGCCTCGCCCGGCTTGACCAGGATGATGTCACCGACGGCCAGGCTGCCGGCCGGCACCAGGGTGGTGGCGCGGTTGTCGGGAAAGCCCGCCATCAGCGAGGCGGACGCGGGCAAGGCGTGCTGCAAGCGCTCGAGGGCCGAGGCGGCCTTGCGGCGCGCCTGCAGCTCGAAATAGCGGCTGCACAGCAGCAGGAAGATGAACATCGTGGCCGAGTCGTAATACACCTCGCCGCGGCCCGTAAACGTCGCCACCACGCTGCCGAAGAACGCTGCCAGGATGCCCAGCGCCACGGGCACGTCCATGCCCAGGGTGCGCGCGCGCAGGCTGGCCCAGGCGCCCTGGAAAAACGGCATGGCCGAATAGCAGATGGCGGGCAGGGTCAAGAGCAGGCTGGCCCAGCGCATCAGGCTGGCCATATTGTCGTCCAGCGTGCCGTCTTCGGCCGCCAGGTAGGCGGGTGCCACGTACATCATCACCTGCATCATCGACAGGCCGGCCACGAACAGCTGGCGGCCCAGCGTCTTGCTGGCTTTTTGCAGGCGTTCGCCATGGCGCACGGCGTCATACGGATAGGCCGTGTAACCGACTTGCCGCACGGCTTGCAGGATGTCGCCCGGCTCGCACTGCGCGCGGCTCCAGCGCACGTACAGGCGCTCCGTGGCGACGTTCAGGCTGGCCGCCTGCACGCCGGGCAGGCGCGTCAATTGACGTTCGATCAGCCAGACGCAGGCGGCGCAGCGGATGCCCTCGACGGACAGGGTCGCTTCGCAGCTGCTGGCGTCGCGCGCGAATTGCGCGTCGTCATTGCTGTACAAACGCAGTTCGGGCGGCACCATGGTGGCGTCAGCCGCGTTGACGGCGTATTCGTCGCGGTCGCGGTAGTAGGCGCTCTGGCCGATGTCGACGATGGTTTGCGCCACCGCTTCGCAGCCGGGGCAGCACATGGCGCGCGGCACGTCGTCGATGGTGACGAGCCAGTTGGAGCCGCTGGGCACGGGCAAGCCGCAATGGAAGCAGGCGGAGGGTTGTAAAACTGCATTCATAAGTTTGTTTTCATG
Organism: Janthinobacterium sp. FW305-128; assembly: GCF_020858135.1. NCBI lineage: Bacteria > Pseudomonadati > Pseudomonadota > Betaproteobacteria > Burkholderiales > Oxalobacteraceae > Janthinobacterium > Janthinobacterium sp. FW305-128. The sequence continues at coordinate 379,940 of NZ_JACYMK010000004.1, forward strand.
CGTCTTTTCATGGATGGCCCGTGACGCACAGGGCGTCGAGCCAGCCCAGCGAGACGCCATTCGCGGCGCGCAGCAGGCCCAGCAAGCCAAAGCCCAGCACCAGCAAGCCGCTGGCGATGCGCACGGGGCGGCGCTGCATCTGTGCGCGCAGGCGCGTGCCCAGCAAGCCCATGCCCAGCAACGTGGGCAGGGTGCCCAGGCCGAAGGCGGCCATCGTGGCCGCGCCGCTCAGGGCCGAGCCTTGCATCATGGCCGTCAGCAGCGCGCTGTAGACCATGCCGCACGGCACCCAGCCCCACAGGCCGCCCACGGCCAGCGCTTTTAGAGGGGTATCCATGGGCATCAGCGGTTTCAGCAGGGGGCGCACGCGGCGCCAGACGACGTTGCCCGCCGCTTCCAGGCGGGCCAGGCCGCGCCAGGCATCCATCAGGTACAGGCCCAACGCCACCAGCATCAGGTTGGCCAGCCAGTAGCCGGCCACTTGCAGTGACGCCATGTGCAGCATGCCCGCGCCGGCAAGGCTGCCGGCCAGGGCGCCGGCCAGCATGTAGCTGCCTATGCGCCCGCCGTTGTAGGCCAGCACGCGCAGCACATTGGCCTGCACGGTTGTCTGCAATGCCGGGCGCGCCACGGCGATGGCGATCACCGGGCGCGCTGGCGCGGGAGCGGCACCGCCGCTGATCGACAGGGCGCCCACGATGCCGCCGCACATGCCGATGCAGTGCACGCTGCCGGCCAGGCCGACCAGGAACATGGGCACGAGGCTGAGGGCGTCCATCGGGCGGTGTTACACCGTTTTCGAGTAGCGCAGCGGCTGCACCGCGTCCGGCGCCGCGTTGGCGCGCGCCATGGTCAGGTAGCGGTCGAAAACCATGCAGATATTGCGGATCAGCAAGCGCCCTTTCGGCGTCACCGTCAGCCAGTCTTCCTCGATGACGAGCAAGCCGCCACGCGCCAGTTCGCGCAGCTTTTCCAGTTCCGTGGCGAAGTAGCTGCGGAATTTCACGGGGTGCGCCTGCTCGATGGTGGCGATCGACAATTCGAAATTGCACATCAGCATCTGGATGATGATACGGCGTAATAAATCGTCCGTATCGAGCTTGATGCCGCGCGCGATCGGCAGCACGCCTTCGTCGAGCTTTTCATAGTACGCGTCGAGCGTCTTTTCATTCTGGCTGTAGACGGCGCCGACGGAACTGATGGCCGACACGCCGCAGGCGATCAGGTCCGCTTCCGCGCGCGTGGAATAGCCCTGGAAATTGCGGTGCAAGCGGCCCTGGCGCTGCGCCACGGCCAGGTCGTCCGTCGGCTTGGCGAAATGGTCCATGCCGATGTAGACATAGCCGGCGGCGGTCAGGCGCGCGATGCACAGGCCCAGCATGGCCAGCTTGGTGGCGCTGTCGGGCATGTCGGCGTCGAGGATGCGGCGCTGCGGCTTGAACAGGTGCGGCATGTGCGCGTAGTGGTACAGGGCGATGCGGTCGGGGCTGGCGTTGATCACCTTGCGCAAGGTTTCCGTCATCGTGTCCAGGTTTTGCTTGGGCAGGCCGTAGATCAGGTCGATGCTGATCGAGCGGAAACCGGCGTCGCGCGCCGCTTGCATGATGGCCACCGTTTCCGCTTCCGGCTGGATGCGGTTGACGGCTTTTTGCACGTCCGCGTCGAAATCCTGCACGCCCAGGCTGATGCGATTAAAGCCTTGCGCGCGCAGGGAAAACACGCGCTCGCGCGACACGGTGCGCGGGTCGATCTCGATCGAATATTCGCCGTCTTCATCGGACGCGAACTCGAAATGCTGGCGCAGGTGCGCCATCAGTTCGTCCATCTGCTTTTCGCTCAGGTAGGTGGGCGTGCCGCCGCCGAAGTGCAATTGCTCGATCTGGTTCATGCCGGCAAACAGCTTGCCCTGCATGGCGATTTCCTGTTTCAGGTAGCTGAGGTAGGTGGCGGCCTTGCTGCGGTCTTTCGTGATGATCTTGTTGCAGGCGCAGTAGTAGCACAGGGTGTCGCAGAACGGCACGTGCACGTACAGCGACAGCGGACGTCGGCCGCCGCGCATGCGCAGGGCGGCCAGCGCTTCGAGGAAATTGCCGTAGCCAAAGTCGGCACTGAAACGGTCGGCGGTCGGATACGACGTGTAGCGGGGGCCGGACTGGCTCATCTTGCCGATGATGACCGGGTCGAATTCGACGACGGCGTCCAGGTCGGCGGAAGCACTGCTGAGGAGTGTAGGCATGATGTGTTTTGATGTCTTGAAAGGTTTAGGCGGCCAGGCGTTTCATGGCGGGTTTGCCGGCGTTCGCGGCGCCGCCCTTGCCGCCGGGCATGGCGACGCGGCGCGGTGGCGGCATCTTGCCGAAATTGAACAGGCTCACGGCTTGCGACAGGCTGGCTGCTTCTTCCGCCAGGCGCGTGGCGGCCGCGGCGGCTTCTTCCACCAGGGCCGCGTTCTGCTGCGTCACCTGATCCATGTGGGCGATGGCCTGGTTGACCTGGTCGACGCCGATGCTCTGCTCGCGCGAGGCGATGGAAATTTCCTGCATGATCGCCGTCACCTGCTTGACGGAGCTGACCACCTGCTCCATGGTGGCGCCCGCGCGGTTCACCTGCAGCATGCCGGCGCCCACCTTGCCGACGGAAATTTCGATCAGCTGCTTGATGTCCTTGGCCGCCACGGACGAGCGCTGCGCCAGGTTGCGCACTTCGCCCGCCACCACGGCAAAGCCCCTGCCCTGCTCGCCGGCGCGCGCCGCTTCCACGGCCGCGTTCAGGGCCAGGATGTTGGTCTGGAAGGCGATGCCTTCGATCAGGCCGATGATGTCGACGATCTTTTTCGACGAGGTGTTGATGTCGTCCATGGTGGTGATGACCTCGGAAACGATCTCGCCGCCCTGCACCGCCACTTTCGAGGCGGCCACGGCCAGTTCATTCGCCTGCACCGAGTTGTCCGCGTTCTGTTTCACCGTCGACGAGAATTCCTCGATGCTCGACGCCGTCTCTTCCAGGCTGGCCGCCTGCGATTCCGTACGGCCCGACAGGTCCATATTGCCGACGGCGATTTGCTTGGTGGCCACGGCCATGGTTTCCACGTTGATGCGCACGTCGCGGATGGTGGCGATCAGGTTGCTGTTCATCTGTTGCAGGGCGCGCAGCAGCTGGCCCATTTCATCCGTGCTGTCCGTTTCAAAACTGCCCGACAGGTCGCCGGCGGCAATGGCCCGCGCGCCGTTCAGGGCCTTGCCCAGCGGCTTGAGCACGGACATGCGCAAGGTGTACCAGAGGAAGACGTTGATCAGGAAACCGAACAGGGTAGCGCCGAAGATGGCGTAATTGGTGATCTTGCCGCCGCTGGCGAACAGGCTGATGATGCACACCAGCAGCTGCAGGCAGTTGACGATGGAGGTGGCGGCCCAGATGCGCAGGTTGAGCGACATGTGCGTCAGGTTGTGCAGCAGGTGCGCCAGGCCCGGGCGCACGATCTGGCCATGCTTGATGACGATGTTGCCGCCTTCCTTGTTGCGGATGGCCGCGTAGGCTTCCTCTGCCGCCTTGACCTGGTCCTTGTCGGCCTTCACGCGCACCGACATGTAGCCGATGGTCTTGCCCGCTTCGCGGATGGGCGTGACGTTGGCGCGCACCCAGTAAAAATCGCCGTTCTTGCAGCGGTTCTTGACCAGGCCCGTCCACGGCGTGCCCGCCTGGATCGACGCCCACAGGTCGGCAAACGCCTCGGCCGGCATGTCCGGGTGGCGCACGATGTTCTGGGGCGAACCGAGCAGCTCTGCCTCGCTGAAGCCGCTGACCTGGCTGAAGTACGGATTCACGTAGACGATATTGCCGTTCATATCCGTTTTCGACACGATGGCCTGGTCGTCCTGGACGAGGACTTCACGGTTAGTCACTGGCAAATTTTGTCGCATGGTCGCGGCTTCCTGGTCGGTTAAATGAGCAATTGGTAAGTAAGACTTGCACGATTGCAAGAATGGAGATCAGTGTAAGGAGTCGCCTGCGCAAATTTATTGATGTAGATCAAAATCCTCCAGATTGGCTCGGGTAATTTGCCGCAGCTCTCAAGCCAGTCCCATTTCGTCCCGGCAGCTTTTCGTTTATAGTGCCAAATTGGCTATTTCTTTTGCTAAGCTGCACTATTTTCCAGAGCAGCGGTCCTTTTCAGGAGACGCATGGGTTTATTCGATTTTTTCCGCAGCCCTCCCTCGCGCGATGCCTTTGCGCAGATCGTCCTGCGGCAGATCGGCCAGGATGGCCTGGCATCCGACAGCCGCTATGAACGGGAACAGTTTCGCATCGTGTCGGGCAGCGACGACGGGCATGTTTTCAATCTGGACAATGCCTACCGCGACTATTGCGCCGCGCCGCGCAAGCAGCGTGCACACGTCGTGCAGCACTACCTGAGCATCTATTCGGCTCCCGGCGTGCCATCCAGCTTTGCCGACGCCCGCGCCAGCCTGATGCCCGTACTGCGCAGCCGCCGGCAGGGCGACCATCTGCGCCTGCTGGCGCAGACCGAGCCGCAGCGTCCGGCATTTGCCACTGCCTGCCAGGACTTCAGCGAGGATGCGGTCGTCATGCTGGCCTACGATACGGAAGCGAATATGGCCACCATCGGCCAGGCTACGCTGGCGCAGTGGGGCGTGACGTTCGAACAGGCGCTGGCGGCGGCCATGGACAATTTGCGCGACCGCACGGCGCACAGTTTCGTCGCGTTGGGCAACGGCTTGCTGCTGGGCGACTGGAACGACGCCTATGATTCTTCGCGCCTGCTGCTGCCGGACTTGCTGTACCGCGCCTGCGAAGGCGGCGAACCGCTGGTGATGGTGCCCACGCGCGGTCGCTTCCTGCTGGCGTCGTCGCACCATGCGGCGGGACAGCTGGCCATGGTGGCCCTGGCCGACCAACTGGCGCGCGACGAGGGGCGGCAGGTCTCGACCGCCCTGTATGGCGTGCGGGATGGGAAAATCGTCGCCTGCGAACCGGCCGATGCGGCCGTCGCCACGGCGCTGCGGCGTTTCCAGACGATCGTGCGCGCCGATCTCTACAACCAGCAGAAGGAAGAGTGGGAGCAACTCAACACGAGCACGGGCGAAGATGTCTTCGTCGCCAGCTGCCTGCTGATCGAACGGCAGCCGGGCGAGCGCGTCGTTTCCGTGAGCAGCTGGGCCCGCGACGTGCATACCTTGCTGCCGCGCACCGATGTCGTGGCGCTCGAGGTGCGCGACGAGCATGGCGAGCGCAGCGGTAGCAAGCTGCTGGCGTGGGACGAGGCGCAAGCCATCGGCGGCGGCCTGATGGAGCAAATCGATTGCTACCCGGTGCGCTACCGCGTGCGCGCGTTTCCCGATGCGCAGTGCGTGGCGGCGGCGCCGGCCTGCGAGCTCTGAAGCCTGGCCGCTAATCCACGCCCGCCGTCAGCGGCCGCAAGCCGCCCACGGCGTAGCCTTGCGCATAGTCGATGCCCAGCTCGCGGATGACGGCCAGGGTGGCTTCGTCTTCCACGTATTCGGCCACCGTTTGCAGGCCCATCACGTGGCCCACTTCATTGATGGCCTTGACCATGGCGCGGTTGATGGCGTTGGTGGCGATGTCGCGCACGAAGACGCCGTCGATCTTCAGATAGTCGACGGGCAGGGCCTTCAGGTAGCCGAACGAGGAAAAGCCGCTGCCGAAGTCGTCGAGCGAGAAGCGGCAGCCCATGGCCTTGAGCTGGCGCATGAATACTTGCGCCTTGGGCAGGTTGGCGATGACGGCCGTTTCCGTGATTTCAAAACAGATTTGCTCGGGCGCAATCGCGAATTGCACGAACTGCTCGGTAATGTAGTCGTGCAAGCCCGTGTCGGCCAGCGACATGCCCGACAGGTTGACGGAATACAGGGCCGGTGCGCGGCGCCGGCTTTCGGCCAGCGCCTCGAGCGGCGGCAGGCTGTCGCGCACGCTTTCGATATGCGCGCAGACGGCGCGGATGACCCAGCGGTCGATGGGCAGCATCATGTCGTAGCGTTCGGCGGCGGGAATGAAGGCGCCGGGCAGTATCAGGTCGCCCTTGCTGTTGCGGATACGGATCAGCACTTCGTCGTGGTGTTCCTCGCGGTCGTGCAGGTGCACGATGGGCATGGCGTACAGGCGGAAATAATCGTGTGCGAACGCTTCGTTCAGACGCGAAATCCACAGCATTTCGCCGTGCCGCTGCGCCAGCATGACGTCCGATTCCTGGTAGACATGGATGCGGTTGCGGCCCTGCTCCTTGGCCAGGTAGCACGCCTGGTCGGCAGCGCTTAGCAGCTCGCTCATGGACTTGCTGTCCTGGTTGATTTCCACGATGCCGATGCTCACGCCCAGCTCGAAGCTGCGGTTATCCCAGGCGAAGCGGAAATCGCGGATGGACTGGCGCAGCTGTTCGCCGATCTGCCGCGCATGGTCGAGCGGGCAGTGGGGCAGCAGCACGCCCAGTTCGTCGCCGCCGAGGCGCGCCAGGATGTCGCTGTCGCGCATGCGCCCCTGCAGCATCTTGGCCAGCAGCTGCAGCAGCACGTCGCCGGCGCCGTGGCCGCAGGTGTCGTTGATGACCTTGAACTGGTCCAGATCCAGGTACAGCAGTGCATGCGTGTGGCCGTCCTGCTTGGCCGTGTGCAGGGCGCCGGCCACCAGATGTTCGAATTCGCGCCGGTTGATCAGGCCCGTCAGGGCGTCGTGCGTGGCTTGCCACGACAGCTGCTGGCTCAGCTTGCGTTCGTGGCTGACGTCGCGAAACACGACGACGGCACCGAGGATCTCGCCGTCGCGCGACCAGATGGGCGCGGCCGAGTCTTCCACGGCGATATGCCGCCCTTCGCGCGTGACCAGCTGCGCATGCGTGGAAATGCCGATGGCCTGGCGCTGGCGCAAGCACTTGATGGCCACGTGTTCGAGCGGCGCACCCGTGTGTTCATCGACGAGCTTGAGGGTTTCCCAGATGTCCAGGCCCTGCGCCAGCTCGTTGCTCCAGCCCGTCAATTGCTCGGCCACCCGGTTCAGGTAGCGCGTCTTGCCCTGAGGATCGGTGGTGATGACGCCATCGCCGATGGAGCTGAGCGTCACTTCGGCCAGTTCCTTGCTTTCGGCGATCAGAAGTTCGCGCTCCATGTGCTCGGTGATATCCCAGATAATGCCCAGGGTGCGTTCGGGATGCCCGTCGGCATCCATGAAAATTTGCGCCTTGGCCGCCAGCCAATGTTCGCTGCCGTCGGGCCAGACGACGCGGTATTGCAGGGCGTAGCCTTCGCGCCGGCGCACGCCGTCCTGCAGCACGGTCATGACCTTGTCGCGGTCGCTGGCGTGCACGCAGTCGAGAAAGGCGCGAAATGGCTGCGTCAGCGCGCGTTCTTCCAGGCCCAGCAAGGCAGCGCCCTTGGCTGACCAGCTGACCGTGCCGTCGATGACCTGGCCATCGACGATGCGCGAATCCCAGATGGCCATGTGCGCCGCCTCCAGTGCCATCTGCAAACGTTTCTGCTGGTCGCCCATCATCCCCTCCCGACATGGATACGGAGATAGACGGGGCGGTGGCGTTTAAGTTCCCGCCACGTCCTGCGGCGCGAGCGGCGTGGCGCGCGCCACGTCGCGCACGTTCTTTTGCACGGCCACAGCGGCGAAAAGGCTGAGTAAAAACGCCATGGCATAGAACCCTTTTTCGCTGTTTTGCAGGGTGGCGTTCCACAGGCCGACAGTCAATAACAGCAAGGCCAGCAGCACGGAAATCCAGCACAGGCCAAAGTAAATCCCCGTCACGGCGATGCCTTCGGCGCGGTCGCGCACGGATTTCTGCAGCGAGATGGCGGCGAACAGGCCGTACACGAGGATCGTGAAGTAATAGCCCTTCTCGTTGAGGGCCATGCTGGCGTTCCACAGGCCGGACAGGTAAGTGACGATGCCGATCAGCAATGCCGCCCAGGACGCGCCGATAAAGGCGCTGCTGGGGCGTGGGGCGGGGGAAGTCTGCATAAGGTCTCCATGGGCAGCGGGCGCCGCCGGCATGGCCGGGGCGGCAGGCACGGATGCGCCTGCCGCCTCATCAGACCAGAAAGTTTATTTGCTTGGCTTGATCATTCGCAACAAAGCGGACACGGCGGTGACGCCTGCCAGCACCAGGCCGCCGGCGATCAGGCCGGCCACCGCGTTGATCAGGCTGGGCGTGACGGCGGCCAGCACGGGGCCGATGCCGGCCACGCTGCCCACCGCTTCTTCCGCATGGTGCAGCATGGCGCTGGCCCACGGCCAGCCGTGCGTCAGGATGCCGCCGCCGACCATGAACATGGCCAGCGTGCCCACGACGGACAGGAATTTCATCAGTTTCGGCGCCGCCGACACGAGCATGCGGCCCAAGCCGCGCACGCCATCCATCAGCGCGCCTGCACCCTTGCGCGCGGACAAATAAAAGCCCGCGTCATCGAGCTTGACGATGCCGGCCACCAGGCCGTACACGCCCACCGTCATGATGATGGCAATGCCGACGACGACGGCCACCTGCTCGGCAAAGGTGGCCGCGGCCACGGTGCCCAGCGCGATGACGATGATTTCCGCCGACAAAATGAAGTCGGTGCGGATGGCGCCCTTGATCTTGTCCTTTTCCAGGGCGACGAGGTCGACCTGCGGGTCGCGCAGCGCCTGCGCCAGCTCGGCCTTGTGGCTGTCGTCCGGATGCAAATACTTGTGGGCAATCTTTTCGAAACCTTCGAAGCACAGGTAGGCGCCGCCCACCATCAGCAATGGCGTGATGGCCCACGGCGCAAACGCGCTGATGGCCAGCGCGGCGGGCACGAGGATGGCCTTGTTCTTCAGCGAACCGACGGCGACGGCCCAGACGACGGGCAGTTCGCGCTCGGCGCGCACGCCGGCCACTTGCTGCGCGTTCAGGGCCAGGTCGTCGCCGAGCACGCCGGCCGTCTTCTTGGCGGCCACCTTGGTCATCAGGGAAACGTCATCGAGGATGCTGGCGATGTCGTCGAGCAGGGCCAGCAGGCTGGAGCCGGCCATCTCAGCGCGCTCCCACGGTAGCGGCAGGAAATTGTGGAGCGAGGAAAGTGTTGTTTTTCATGATGTTATTCTTGGTTGTACGGCAAGGAAGTGTGTGACTGCGATCTTACCTCAGGGCGGGCCGGCAAGGCCGCACCGACCGGGTTAAAATTGCTCATCGTCACCATTTTTTGGACACCGCATGCACTTCGCCACCTGGATCACCTTTGTCATCGCCGCTTCCATCATCGCCGTCTCGCCCGGCTCGGGCGCCGTGCTGTCGATGTCGCACGGCCTGTCGTACGGGGTGAAAAAGGCCAGCGCGACGATTCTGGGCTTGCAGCTGGGACTGCTGGTGGTGCTGGGCATCGCCGGCGCCGGCGTCGGTTCCCTGCTGCTGGCCTCGGAAGTGGCGTTCAATATCGTCAAGACGGTGGGCGCCCTGTACCTGATCTATTTGGGCCTGTCGCAATGGCGCGCCAAGGTGGCCGTCACGGGCGACCTGCATGCCGACGCCGTGGTGCCTTCCATGGGCCGGCGCGTGCTGACGGGCTTTCTGACCAACGTGACGAATCCGAAAGGCATCATTTTCATGGTGGCGGTGTTGCCGCAATTTATCAGCCCGGCAGCGCCGCTGCTGCCGCAGCTGCTGATCCTGGCCGTCACCATGTGCACGATCGACCAGATCGTCATGCACAGCTACGCCTTCCTGGCTTCCTCGATGCAGCGCTTTTTCCGCGATGCGCGCGCCGTGAAAAAGCAGAACCGCTTCTTTGGCGGCTTGCTGATGGCCGTCGGCGCGGCCCTGTTCTTCGTCAAGCGGGGCAGCCAGGCGGCATCCTGAACGAAGTCAATATGCAAACATTTGTAAGCCCGCTTGCGAGGTCCGTCGAATGCGGATGTAATCGGTGGCAATCATCCCTGTAAGTCCTGCCTGGAGCGCTGCCATGCGTCCGACCCTGACTCTCCCCTTCCTGCGCACCGTGTGCGCCGTGCTGCTGTCGTCGGCGTGCACCTTCGCCCTGGCGCAGGACCCGCCCGCCCGCGTGGGCCGCATTTCCACCGTCGAAGGGCAAGTGCTGGTGCGCGCCGGCGATGGCGAGGCGCAAAACGCCCTCTTGAACTGGCCCGTCACGACGGATAACCGCTTGAGCACCCTGCGCGGTGCGCTGGCCGAATTTCGCGTGGGCGCGGCCGCCGTGCGCCTCGATGGCGATTCCGAGCTGGAAGTGAGCGACCTCGATGACGACAGTTTCAAATTGCACCTCAGCTATGGCACGGTCAGCGTGCGCGTGCGCAACCCGGACGCGCTGCGCGGCTTCGAGCTGACCACGGCCCAGGCCCGCGTGGTCCTGACCCAGCCGGGCTGGGTGCGCATCGAGGCGGGACGCCAGCCCGGCACCAGCGTCGTCAGCGTGCTCGACGGCGCGGCCGACGTGGATGGCGCGACGGGCAGCGTGACCTTGCGTGCCGGCAAGCGCGCCGAGTTGACGGACGAAGAATTGCGCACGGGCGCCGTGCAGCGCGTGGCGTTCGACCACTGGCCCGAAGCCTTGCCCGCCGCCGCGCCGGCCTTGCGCTATGTCACGGACGATACCACCGGCTATGAAGAGCTGGACCGCTACGGCGCCTGGCAGGAAGACGCGCAATACGGGCCCCTGTGGCTGCCGAGCAGCGTGCCGGCCGGCTGGGCACCGTACAGCGACGGGCGCTGGACGTGGATCGCGCCGTGGGGCTGGACCTGGGTCGACAATGCGCCGTGGGGCTATGCGCCCTCGCACTACGGCCGCTGGGTGCTGCTGGGCCACCGCTGGGGCTGGGCGCCGGGCCGCGAGCGCGTGCGCGCGCCGTGGGCGCCGGCCCTGGTGGGCTGGGTCGGCGGCAACCACTGGCAGCAGCACGGCCAGCGGCCGGGGCCCGGTATCGGCTGGTTCCCCCTGTCGCCGCACGACCACTACGTGCCCGGCTACCGCGCCAGCGCGGACTATGAACGCCGCATCAACCGCGTGGCCGAGGGCCGCCGTTTCGTGGCGGGCGAACGCGAACGGCGCGAAGGCATGACGATGCTGCCGGGCGAACGTTTTGGCGGCGCGCGCACGGTCGACGTGCCGCGCCGCAACCGCACCACCATGCCGCCGCCCGTCATGCAAAGCTTGCCGTTGAGCACCGCGCCTGCACCGGCCGGCAACTGGCAGCGTCCCGTTGAGGCGCCGCGCGGCGACCGGGAGCCCCGGCGCGACTGGGGCAGCCGCCCTGGCCGCCTGCAGACGGACGACGGCCAGACGCACCTGGCGCCGCATCCCATGCAGCCGAACCGCCCGCCCGTGCCGGCCCAGCCGCAGCAGCCACCCATGCCGGCGCAGCCCGTGATGCCGGCGATGCCGGTCTTGCCACCGGTGCATGACCATGTGGCCCGTCCCGGCTGGCGTGGTGAGGAGCGGCCCCGCGCCGACTGGCCCCGCGCCGAGCGTGGCCCCCGCCGCGAGGTGCTGCAGACGGCGCCGCCGCCCTCCCTGCCTGCGCCGCCGCCCGTGGCACAGCCGCGCCCTGCGCCGCCGATGCCAGCCCCTGCCGCCCGTCCGGCTCAGGAGGCGCGCAGCGCCGAGCGTCCCAATCCGCCGCGTGAACGCAACAATGAGCGCAACAACGAGCGCGGCGGTCCCGGCCGCAATGGCCGGATGCAGGAAGCGGAGCGCTGACGGCCGTGCCGTCTGTCGCGCCGTATCGACGTTCAAGCCGCGAAATGCGCAGTTCGTCACATACCGGAGGTAAAGCTGCCGTGGTTTGGCTACAGTACGGCCACTGCTTATCCTCCAAGTGACAGCATCGACTTTTCCGGCTATTTTGTCCAAACGAAATAGTTTTCGCCAGCTTACCCAGCTGGCTTTTTTTTTCCGCGCCCCTGGGGCCATGGCGGCCGGCGCAGGCGCTGCAAAAGTTGGCTACAATACGCCTTTATGCAGCCGCCGCGCGATAAGCGCTGCCTGTTCTGACCGGCACTGATTGGATTTCCCATGCAAACCACCCCACCGACCGAAGTGACGATTCCTCCCAGCGAATCGCTGATCGAATACCCGAGCGATTTTCCCATCAAGATCATGGGTCCGACGCATGTCGATTTCGCGCCGACCATGCTCGAGCTGGTCATCAGCCACGATCCGACCTTCCATGTGGGCCGCATGGAAGAGCGTCCATCGGGCAAGGGCAATTACACGGGCCTGACCGTGACCGTGCGCGCCATCAGCCGCGAGCAGCTCGACGCCCTGTACATGGCGCTGTCGGGCCACCCGATGGTCAAGATCGTCATGTAAGGCTGGCTGCCGCCACGCTGGCCCGGCTCTTCGTGAGCAGCCAGACGCCGGCAAAGGCGCCGCTGGCCGCCGCCGTCACCCACAGCAGCGGTTTTTCGCTGCCGTCCGTGATGGCGGCGATGACGGCGCCGCAGGCGGCCGTGATGGCCATCTGCACGAAGAAGAACAGGCCCGAGGCGCTGCCCGCCTGGGCGCCATACGGCTGCAGCACGGCCAGCTGGCAGGCGGGAATCGCCATGCCTACCGACACCATCACCAGCAGCATGGGCGCCACCAGCGACGCCACGTGCTGCGGCGCCAACGTACCCGCCAGCAACAGGCTGGCCGCCCCCGCCACATTCAGCAGCACCGCCACGCCCAGCATGTGATCGGCGCCCAGGCGCGGTCCCAGCGCCCGGAACAGGCTCGACCCCGCGATATAGCCGCTCACCGTCAGCCCGAACACCAGCGCATACGCGCCGGGCGACAGGTGCATGCCCCTTTGCAACAGCACGGACGATTCCGCAATGAAGGGGAAATACGTGCAATACACGCAGCCGATGGCCAGCGCATAGCGCAGGAAATATCTGTCGCCCAGCAGGCGGTAGTACAGCGCCAGGGTATTGCCCTGTGGTACGACGCTGGCCGGCTTGGTTTCCGGCACCCAGGCGGCGATCAGCCACAGCGACAGCGCACCCAGCAGGCACAGCACGCCAAACACGGCGCGCCAGCCGAACGCCGCGTCGAGCACGCTGCCGGCCAGCGGCGCCAGGATCGGTGACAAGCCCATCGCCATCGATATTCTGCCCAGCATGCGCGCCTGCGTGGCGGGATCGAAGCGGTCGCGCACCATGACCCGGCCGATGATGGTGCCGCTGCAGCCGCCGAACGCCTGCAGCACGCGCGCGGCGATCAGCACGTGCACATCGCTGGTGAAGGTGCAGACGATGCTGGCGAGCACAAAAATGCCCGTGCCGGCCAGCAGCACGGGTCGGCGTCCGTAGCGGTCGGCCAGCGGCCCGCAGGCGAGCATCGAGGCGGCGGAGCCGGCCATGAACAGGCTCAGGGTCAGTTGTAACTGGGCATCGCTGGCATGCAGGGCATCGGCCATGGCCGGCAGCGAAGGGAGATAGATGTCGATGCTGATGCGCGACAGGCAGACCAGCAGCAGCACGATGCCGCCCCAGGCCCATAAAGCGATGTGTTTCTGCATTGTTTTATACGATCCTTGCAAACGTGCGCCCCGCTGGCGCACCGGAACGGTGAGAGTAGGTTGGTTGTGGTGTAATGCGAAGTGCCACTCATCAGAAAACTCATTGGACCACTTGGACGATCATCATGCCGCGAGGAAAATCACCGCACGCCCTGGACTTGCCTCGTCCCACCAGCTGGCTCGACAAGGCAGGCGTCAACAAGCAGGATGGCGCGTATGAAGCGCTGCGCTCGGCCATCCTGACGAAGATGCTGCCGGCGGGCAGCCGGCTGCCATCGAGCCGCACCCTGGCCGAACGGTGGGAGTTGTCGCGCGGCACCATCGAAACCGTGTTCGACCGCCTGCACGCGGAAGCGTATGTGACGCGCGTGCCCGGTTCCGGCACGCGCGTGTGCGCAGTGGTGCCGGAGCGCTTCCTGATGGCAGGCTTCGGCGATGCCGCCCCGGCCGCGCCGGCCAGCGTGCCCGCGCCCGCCCCGGACACGGGTGTGCGCGACGGCTTGCCCTTCGTGGCGCGGCGCGCCGACGCCAGCCTGTTTCCCATGGCAGCCTGGTCCAAGTGCGCCACGCGGGCGCTGGCGGCCGCCACGCCGGAGCAGCTGTGCAGCGCTGATCCGGCCGGCTTGCCCCAGCTGCGCCAGCAGATCGCCGACTTCCTCGCCAAGTACCGTGGCATCCGCTGCGACCCGCAAGATATCGTTGTCACGACCGGCATCCGCCACGCGATCGACTTGCTGGCGCGCGGCATCGTGCGCGATGGCGACAAGGTGTGCCTGGAAGAACCGGGGTACCCGGCTGCGCGCGCCCTGTTCGCCCTGGCCGGCGCCGTGCCCGTGGATATTGCCGTCGACGCCGAGGGCATCGATTGCGCCGCCCTGGCCGCGCACACGGACGCCAGCCTTGCCTATGTGACGCCGGCGCACCAGTCGCCGCTGGGCGTGACCATGTCCGTCACGCGCCGCCTGGCCTTGCTGGAATGGGCGAACGACAGCGGCGCCTGGGTGGTGGAAGACGATTACGACAGCGAATTCAATTACCACAGCGCGCCGCTGGCGGCCCTGAAGGCACTGGACCAGTACCAGCGCGTGATTTATTGCGGCAGTTTCAACAAGACCCTGTTTGCCGGCCTGCGCGTGGGCTTCATGGTGCTGCCGCCCGCCTTGCGCCCGCAGCTGCTGCGCATCGTGCAATTGACGGGCAGGTCCGTGGGCGTGACGGAACAGCTGGCGCTGGCCGCCTGGATGGAAGAAGGCGCTTTCGTGCGCCATCTGCGCCAGGCGCGACTGGCCTACAAGGAGCGGCGCGACCTGCTGCTGGCCTGCCTCGAGCAGACGGCGCCCGGGCGCTACACGATTTCCGGCCAGCAAGCGGGTTTTCATTGCGTGCTGTGGCTGCCGACCGATGGCGACGAACGGGCGTTTTGCGCGCGCGCGGCGCAGGACGGGCTGGCGCTGCAGCCGCTCGGCGACTTTTGCCACAGCGCCAGGCTGGCGCCGGCCGTGCTGCTCGGTTACACGGCCCTGAGCCTGGCCCAGGTGCGCCACGCTGCACAAAAATTGGGCAGATTGCTGTTGTCGCCGGCGCCCGCGGCTGAATGAAACGGCGGCCTGGCTTATAATCACGGCTTCGCCGCAGCGTCCGCAGGGCGCCGGCAGCTGATTACAGAATCTGTCATGACCACCACCCGCACCGAAACGGCGCTGATCCGCGAGCTGGGCCGCGTCGATTACGAGCCGACCTTTGCCGCCATGCGCGCCTTTACCGACGCGCGCACGACGGACACGCGCGACGAACTGTGGATCGTCGAGCATCCGCCCGTCTTTACGTTGGGCCTGGCGGCCGACCGCGGCCATCTGCTGGCCGGCGCCGAGAGTGTGCCCGTGGTGCAGACGGACCGGGGTGGCGAAGTCACCTTCCACGGCCCCGGCCAGGTGGTGATTTACCTGCTGATGGACTTGCGCCGCAACAAGCCGGGCGGCAAGCTGTATGCGCGCCAGTTCGTGCATAAAATCGAGCAAGCCATCATCAACGTGCTGGCGGCGTATAATCTCGCTGGCGAGCGCATCGATGGCGCGCCAGGCATCTATATTGCCGGCGGGCCAGACAAGGGTGCGAAGATCGCCGCGCTGGGATTGAAAGTGCGCGGCAACGGCTGCACCTACCATGGCGTATCGCTCAACGTGGCGATGGACCTGGCGCCGTTTTCCTGGATTAACCCTTGCGGCTATTCCGGCCTGAAGACGGTGGACATGCGCAGCATGGGCGTCACGGCGCCGCTGGCCGAGGTGCAGCGGGCCCTGGCCCAGGAATTGACCGTATTACTCGATGTAAGCGAAGTAAACAGCGCCGCAGGCGCGCCTCAGGCAGCGGATGCCTGAGCAAACAAACCAACATGCCCGTCAAGGGCTTGCAGCCATGACTTCTGAGACCATTTCCAGCACCGCCCCCGCCGCTCCCGCCTACAACCCGAGCGAAAAGCAAAAAGGCGCCAGCAAGACTTCGCGCATCCCGATCAAGATCGTCCCGATCGAGCAGATCGAGCGCCTGAAAAAGCCGGACTGGATCCGCGTCAAGGCCGCTTCGGCTTCGACCCGTTTCTATGAAATCAAGGACATCCTGCGCGAAAACAAGCTCGTGACCGTGTGCGAGGAAGCCAGCTGCCCGAACATCGGCGAGTGCTTCGGCAAGGGCACGGCCACCTTCATGATCATGGGCGACAAGTGCACGCGCCGCTGCCCGTTCTGCGACGTCGGCCACGGCCGTCCGGACCCGCTGGACAAGGAAGAGCCGGCCAACCTGTCGAAAACCATCGCCAAGCTGCGCCTGAACTACGTTGTCATCACCTCCGTCGACCGCGATGACTTGCGCGACGGCGGCGCCGGCCATTTCGTCGAGTGCATCCAGCAAACGCGCGCCCTGTCGCCGAACACCCGCATCGAAGTGCTGGTGCCCGACTTCCGTGGCCGCCTGGAAAAAGCCCTGGATCTGTTCAAGGATGGCTTGCCTGACGTCATGAACCACAACCTGGAAACGGCACCGCGCCTGTACAAGGAAGCACGCCCTGGTTCCGACTACATGCACTCGCTGAAACTGCTGAAGGATTTCAAGGCCATGTACCCGGACGTCAAAACCAAGTCCGGCATCATGGTGGGCCTGGGCGAGACGGACGAGGAAATCCTGCAAGTGATGCGCGACATGCGCGAGCACGACATCGACATGCTGACCATCGGCCAGTACCTGGCGCCATCGAACAGCCACCTGCCCGTGCGCCGCTACGTGCACCCGGACGTGTTTAAAATGTTCGAAGAGGAAGCCTATAAAATGGGCTTCACCCACGCCGCCGTGGGCGCCATGGTGCGCAGCTCGTACCACGCGGATGAACAGGCGCACAGCGCCGGCGTGGAATCGGCGCTGAATTTCTAAGCCGTTTGCGCCACATCAAAGCCGCCCGCGATAGCGTGGCGGCTTTTTTTTTTGCCTGTTCGTATCGTGTCCACCTCATGCGGCTGAGCGTCCTATACTGGCATGCTGGAAAAGCATGGTTGATGAATAAGCTATGAGGTGACGCATGGACGTACGCATCGACGCATCGTGGAAGGCGCGGCTGGAGGGGGAGTTTGCCCAGCCCTACTGGGAGCGCCTGGCCGCCTTCGTGAAGGAAGAGTACGCGGCGGGGCCGTGTTTTCCTCCGGGTAAATACATTTTTCGCGCCTTCGACCTGACGCCGTTCGAGCAAGTCAAAGTCGTGATCCTGGGGCAAGACCCGTATCACACGCCCGGTGCCGCCATGGGGCTGTGCTTTTCGATTCCCGAAGGCACGCCGCCGCAGCCTAGCCTGCAGAATATCTTCAAGGAATTACACAGCGACGTGGGCGTGGCGCGCACGCGCACGGATTTGTCCGATTGGGCGCAGCAAGGCGTGTTCCTGCTCAACAGCGTGCTGACGGTGCGCGCGGGGGCGGCCGGTTCGCACGCGGCCAAGGGGTGGGAAAAGCTGACGGACAGCGCCATCCGCCACCTGTCCGCCGAGCGCGAACACCTCGTGTTCATCCTGTGGGGCGGCTATGCGCAAGCCAAACGCACCCTGATCGACCCCGGCAAGCACCTGGTGCTGGCAGCGCCCCATCCATCTCCCTTGTCGGCCAGCAAAGGTTTCTTTGGCAGTAAGCCGTTCAGCCAGGCAAATGCGTATCTGCAGGCGCATCATCATGCCGAAATCAAATGGGGCAATGAATAATGGTGACATTTTGTCTCCAGTAAGGGTTGCTTTGTCCCCATCATGTGCTATGCTCATTGGGATACCCGACGACACCCGAACAAACCCGACGACACGAGCTAAATAATGAGTGTGACTGAAGAACGCGGCCGTATTACGGCCAGGGTTTCCGGCTCAATTGCCGAGAAACTTCAAGAAGCGGCTGAGCTGACTGGCGCTACCTTGAATCAATTCCTCGTGCAAGCTGCATTGGAAAAGGCGGAAATGATCATCGATCGCGAATACCTGATCCGCTATTCCCGTCGTGACGCCGCCATGATGATCGATTTGCTGGAAAACCCGCAGGGGCCGAATGCGGCTTTGACGAAGGCTTTTGAAAATTATGCACAGAAAGTAGAGAATGGCGTACTTCGTGACAGCACTGAAAGCAATACATGATGTAACAAGGTTTCATTGCGGCACACCGGTATTGGATACGTGGTTGCAGACAATAGCAAGGCAGCATCAGCGGCATGGCGCATCGCGAACGTTCGTGCTGGTCGATGAAACTGATCCTACGGAAATTATTGGCTATTTTTCACTGGCGATTCGTACCATGACCCCCAGAGAGGCTATTCCCATCGCCATGATGAAGAAGTTGCCCAGCAACGTACCCGGCTTTACCTTGGCGCGGCTTGCTGTCGCGCAGCGGCATCAGCGTCGCGGCTTTGGCCGATTGCTGCTGGTAGCGGCCATGAAGCGTGTGCAATCGGTCGCAGCGGAGGTGGGCGGTTTTGCCCTGTTTGTCGATGCCAAAGAGCCGCAAGGCACGCAGTTTTATCAACAGTATGGTTTTACGCCCCTCCCCGATGATCCGCTGACCATGCTGCTACCCATCGCCGATATTCCCCATTAAAACAGCATCCCGATAGACGCCACGAGATCGTTTCTTAACGGCAACCGACAGCGGCAGGCGTTGCTCCCTGCCGCTGTCTTCGCGCGACTTACAACACCTGGACAGAACCGTAGCGAGCGGATGTGCGGCGTGGCCGAGAAGCGCAGCTGTGCTTTAGCACAGTGAGCATCGGAGGCCGCGCCCCACGCCGCGCAGTAGGTACTGTCAGGTGTTAAAAACTGGTGGACAGGCCGGCGTAGATGCTGCGGCGGGCGCCATACTGCGGCGCTCCCACGCCCACGCCGGAACCGTCGCGCAGCAAATACGACTTGTCGAACAGGTTGATCAGGGCCAGCCGTCCTTCCACCTTGCCCACCGGCGTGTTCTTCCACGTGTGCGTGAGCGCCGTGTTGACGGTGAAGTAACTGGGCAAATGGCCGGAATTCGGTGCGCCGCCCTCCGGCGTCATGCGCAGGCCGCTGCCGTAGAGGAAGTCAGCGCTCACTTGCGAATCGCCGAAGTGATAGTGGCCGCCACCCGACAGCGTGTATTTCTGGTCATGATCGAGGTAGACATAGTGCTGGCTGATGTAGTTCAACTCATCGGCGCCAAACAGGGCTTGCCCCGAATTGATGTTGCGGCCCTGCGCCTTTTGCGTGCTGGCGTTGAGGAACAGGCCCCAGTTTTTCTCGCTGTAGATGGCAGACAGCTCCAGGCCCTTGGCGTAGCCGTCCGCATAGTTGAACGGCGTCAGGATCAACGCCTGGCCGAACTGGCCTTCGTCGAGCAGATTGTTGATCTTTTTATAGTACACATCGGCCGTCACGGTCAGTTTTGAATTGACCTGGTGGCTGATGCCGATATCGTAGTAATGCGTGCGCTCGGCCTTGACGTTGTCGGACCGGCCGATTGCCGGCGCATTCGTCGTGTTCGCGTACAGGTCGATGCTGCCCTGGGCGGCCAGTTCCTGCGGCGGCGGCGTGAAGTAGCGCGAATAGCCGGCGTGCAGGGCCGTGCCCGGCGCGATCTGGTACGCCAGGTTGACGCGGGGGCTCCATTGCTGCTCGTTCGTGTAGGCCGAGACCTTGTCGAAGCGCACGCCGTAGTTCAGGGTCAGCGGTTTGCTGATATGCCATTCATCCTGCAGGTAGACACTGGCCAGGGTGCCTGTCTTGCCGCTGTTGTCCAGAATGCTGATCGGCGTGGTGGAAGTTTGCGCGCCGTCCATGGCGGGGAAGACGGCCACCGTGTTGTCGCTGGTCGTTTTCTGGCGCGTGTAGGCCAGGCCGGCGCGCACGGTGTGGTCCTGGTGCAACTTGTAGCTGATGTCGAACTGGGCACCGGAAGCGCTGTTCGCGCGGCGCGAGTCCGAGGCCACGCCGTTGTAGATCAGGTCGCCGATGGCGTCGGGCGTGAAGTGCAGTTCCGAATACTGGTGGAAGGCCGACACCTGATAATTGACGTCGCCCAGGCTTTTTTGCAGCGACAGCACGAGAAAACGGTTCACTTCGCGCTGGTTTTCATTCAGCTGCGAGGAAGGGATGCTGGACGTGCCCGCCTGCGCATTGCTGTGGCCGGCCAGCGAGAAGCCCGGCGCCTGGTCCGGGTTGTTCGGGATCTGGAAGCGGCCGTTATAGGTGCCGAACATGGCGCCCAGGCGCGTGTTGTCATCGAGGAAATACGACAGGCTGCCGAACGATTTGTTCTGGCGCGTCTTGTCGTGCAGGGCGCTGCGCGTGGCTTGCGGGTTTTCCACGCCCAGGGCATTGCCCAGATAGCTGCCGGACAGGTAGTAATTGAACTTGCCCACGCTGCCGAAAAATTCGGCACTCGGCTCCACATGGTCGTGGCTGCCGACCATGATGCCGATGCGCCCGCCCGGCGTCATGCCGCCCTCCTTCGTTTCAATATCGACGATGCCGGCCGTGCGCAGGCCGAACTGGGCCGGCAAGGCGCCCGTCATGAAATCCGTCTTGTCGATCAATCGCGTGTCGATCGACTGGCCGAAGCCGCTGATGCTTTCGGGCAACTGCACGCCGTTGATGCGGTATTGTACGTTGGCATGGTCGTCGCGCACGTGCAGGGCGCCGGAGCCCTTCGAATCCTGCGACACGCCCGGCAGGCGCAGCAGCACTTCATTGAACGGCGTGTTGTCGCCCTGGCCCAGCATGTCGACCATGTGGCTGTCGATGCTGTAGATGGTGGTGCCGACTTTCGGCGACAGTTCGATGCGCGCGCTTTTCAGATGGGCGGAGGTGACTTCCACCTTTTGCATTTCCGGTGGGGCGGTATCGCTACTGGCTTCGGCAGGCTCGGCGGCATGGGCGGAAACGGTAAACAGGCTGGCAAGGGCGAGCGACAGCGCGCTCAGACGTGGAGTGTGTTGCATGGTAAACCTCGAAAATAGTCAACGCCAGGCGGCCCGGCGCGCATCAAAGCGCGGCAAGGGGCAGCCTGAAAAGGATAAAAACAGCGTGGGAACTACAGTGAGGCGGCAGGCGGGCCGCGCACGGGCGGCAGGACGAGGACGGCGACGGGCGCCAGGGTAGCGGGCGCGAGGGCCAGCAGGCGGTACGGCAGTAACTGGGCGGGCGGCTCGGCGATGGCCGGCGGCACGGCGATGTCGGCCACCTTGTCGATGACCGTGGCGCACAGCGCGCACTCTTCCGCGTCGAGCGTCGTCTTGTGCAGGTGCGAGGCGGCCGTCGACAGCAGGAACACGAGGGCCAGCGCACTGAACAGCGCCACGCACAGCTGCCACGGCGTGCGCGCGAGGGCGGACGCCGGGTAAGGCTTGCGGGATGGCTGGCGGGAAGACATGGGCGCATAGTAGCAAGAAAATCGCCGCGCTGTCAGCGCTTGTTGCTTGATTTGCGCCAGAGCGGGCTTACAAGGTGGCGCGCAGGTCGCGCGGCGACAGGCCGTAATGCTGGCGGAAACGGGCCGCGAAGCGCGATGGCGAGGCATAGCCGCAGGCGGCGGCGATGTCGCCGATGGGTAAGATGCCAGATTGTAATTCCTGCAAGGCCAGTCCCAGGCGTACGTCTTCCAGGATGGCGCGGAAATGGCGCTGTTCCAGGGCCAGCTGGCGGCGCAGGGTGGAGGCGCCCAGGTGCAGATGGCTGGCGACCTTGGCCACGCTCCAGTCGGCGCCCGGGTCCAGCAGCAGCACTTGCTGCACGCGCGCGGCCAGCGGATCGCGGCGGTCCAGCAACAGCGGGCCGCAATGGCCGCCCAGTGCCAGGGCCAGCAGCAAGCCTTCCGCCTGGTGCGCCAGCAGCGCGGGCGGTGTGCTGCTCGCCAGGCTGGCCGTCAGCTGGTCCCAGGCCAGTGCCGCGTGCGGGTCGAGCGGCACGCACAGGCTGGCCGTGGCCGCCTGGCGCAGCTGGGTATCGACGAGGCCGCCATGGCGCGCGCGGAAACGGGCGATCAGGGCCGGCGAAAAACTCAGCACTTCCGCGCGGTAGCCTTGTGCGCCGGGCAGGTTGGCCACGCCCAGTTCCTGCCCGGCCGGCATCAGCACCACGTCGTGCGTGCCGGCGCGCGCCTGGCGCGCACCCCATTCCAGCAATTTCGTTCCCTGCCGCACGCGGCACAGGGCGCTCTGGAAGACGGGCACGCGGCGCAGGGTTTGCGCGCGGCGCGCCTCGATGGTGCCGTGGGCGATGCGCAGCTCGCTCAGGGCCACCGCTTCCATGTCATCTGCCATACAGTCCCGTCAGCTGTGCCTTGCCCAGCGCGTTGGCGTTGAGCATGTAGCCCAGCATGGCGCCGCTGGCGCCCTGGTCCAAGGGCAGCTTGTCCGTTTTCAGCGCCCACACCGTGATCTGGTAGCGGTGGGCCTGGTCGCCCGGTGGCGGGCAGGCGCCGCCATAGGCGCTGTCGCCGTAATCGTTGCGCCCTTGCACGGCGCCGGCCGGCAAGGTGGCGGTTGTCGTTCCCGCAGGCAAGGACGTGGTGCTGGTCGGCACATTGAACACGCTCCAGTGCCACCAGCCGCTGCCCGTGGGCGCGTCCGGATCGTACAGGGTGATGGCGTAGCTTTTCGTGCCGGCCGGGGCATTGCTCCACGACAATTGCGGCGACAGGTTGCCGCCCGTGCAGCCGAAGCCCTGGAACACTTGCGCGCTCGCCAGGCGCTGGCCGGGGGCGATGTCGGTGCTGGTGACCGTGAAATCGGTGGCGTGCGCGCCCAGGTGCAGAGCGAGGCCCAAGGTGGCGGCGAAGAGGCGGGAGGGGGTCATAATTTTCCTTTCGATAAGTATATGGGAAAGTGTATGTCGCGCAACATAACCGCGCGATGCCGATGCGCTCGCTGATGGTGCCGAAACGCTCGTTTTATCCTATTTCAGACGTTCGCATGAGCGTGTTGTTCGGTTTGCCGCTTTCTGACCGTGCATGATTTTCACTGTGGGGCTTTCATGCTATCGTTTCGCAGCCCAAATTTCCCAAAGTTTCCATGTCACAACGCTCGATCAAGTGGTTGCTCAGCAAACTGCACCTGTACGTGGGGCTGTGGTTCGGCGCCCTGTTCGTCCTGCTGGGCTTGACGGGTTCCGCCATCGCCTGGATGCCGGAACTCGACGCTTACCTGAATCCCAACTTGTTACAGGCGAGCACGCCCGCACCTGGCCAGGTGTTCCAGGTGACGCCGCGCACGCTGCAGACGGTGGTGGATGAGCTCACGGCCGACCCCGCCTATGGCAAGCCGAGCCAGCTCAATCCGCCCGCCGACGCGCGCGACGTGTACGTGGCCTCGTACCGCCAGCCAGGCAAGCCATCCCTCTTCAGCCAGGCCATCGTGCGCCAGGTGATGGTCGATCCCTACACCTTGCAAGTCAAAGGCGAGCGCGACTGGGGACGCTTCGGCCTCTCGCGCCCATTGCTGATGTCGGGCATGTTTCATTTGCACCGCTATTTATTGTCCGGCGACGTGGGCAAGACCATCACGGGTATCTCGGGCGTGATGCTGCTGCTGATGGCCTTGAGCGGCATTTACCTGTGGTGGCCGCGCCTGCAGTGGACGGCGATCAAGCGCGCCCTGACGGTGTCGCATGGCGGCTCCTGGCCGCGCTTTCACTATACGATGCACAAGGCGGCCGGCTTCTTTGCCGCGCCCGTGCTGGCCGTGCTCGCCTTTTCCGGCATCTATTTCAATTTGCCGCAATTGATCGTGCCCCTGGTGGAGCTCGTGTCAACGGTGCCGGACACGGCAAAACTCAAGAATGTGCAGCAGGACGGCGCCGTGCTCGATGCGGGCCAGGCCATGGCCACCGCGCAGCAGCTGTATCCGCAGGCGCGCGTGTCGCGCATCGTGTTGCCGGCGAAAAAGGACCAGCCGTACGACGTGCGCGTGCGCCAGCCCGGCGAAATCGCCGAGGGCGATGGCGCCACGCGCATCACCCTCGATGCGCGCAGCGGCTTGCCCCTGCGCATACGCGATCCCTTGCGGGCGCCGGCCGGAGACGTTTTCCTGGGCTGGCAATACCCCCTGCATTCGGGCCAGGCCTTCGGCGTGGCCGGGCGCGCCTTCATTACCTTGTTCGGCCTGATGCCCTTGCTGTTCCTGCTGACGGGGACCCTGGTGTGGTGGAAACGGCGGCGCGGCAAAAAATAACTGCGCTCAAACCGTTGCGGGGAAAGTTGCTATCATCATAGTATTTTCCGGCAGATCCGCTGTCCGGACTCACCCGCACAAGGACCAGCATGAGCAATCCCGACATCACCGTAGCAATGTTGAATGAACGCGGCACGGGCCGCCTGCCCGGCCACCTGGGCATCGTCATCACGGCCGTGGGCGACGGCCAGCTGACGGCGGAATTGCCCGTGCTGCCCCACCTGCTGGCGCCGAACGGCTACTTGCACGCGGGCAGCGTCGTGACCCTGGCCGACACGGCGTCCGGCTATGGCTGCATCGTCAACCTGCCCGAAGGCGCGACGAATTTCACCACCATCGAACTGAAATCGAACCACCTGGGCACGGCCCGTGAAGGCACGCTCACCTGCACGGCCAAGGTCGAGCACAAGGGCCGCAACACGCAAGTGTGGGATGCCGTGGTGAAAAGCAAGGAAACGGGCAAGACGATTGCCCTGTTCCGCTGTACGCAGATGATTCTGTATCCAAAGTAAGGTAAGCAACCCAAATCAACTGCTGGGGTCAGACCCGACGGGTCTGACCCCGGATTTTTGCGTTAGGGTTAAATTTTTACCCAGTTACCTTTATACAAGATTGGTCCCGTCGGTCCGTTCGGATTCGGCGAACCGCCTTTCGGCTCCAGGGTGACGGCCAGCAAGGCCACGTCGTTGCCGATGGCGCGCTGGGACAGGGCCAGTTTCACGTTGCCCTTGTCGGCGAGTAAACCCAGGGAGCGCGGCTTGCCGCTCTTCGGCACGGCCCACAGTTCCAGGTCGCGGTCGGCAGGCACGGGAGCGTTGCCCACCATGCGCACTTCGAGCGCGCCGTGGCGGCTGTCGGCCGTCAGCAGCAATGCCGTTTGCGCCTTCTCGTCCGTCAGGCTGGCGATATAGCTGATCTGCGGCGCGTCCATCACGCGCGTGGCCACGACGATCACCAGCAGCGCGGCGATGGCGCTCGACGCCATGCCCAGGCCACGCCAGAACGACAGCGAATCGCGGAACAAGGACCAGCCGCCCTGCGGCTTCAGGTGCAGGCGCTGCTCGATCTGCTGCCACACGCGCTTGGGCGGCGCCACGGGCGTGGCGAACTCCGCCATCGGTTCCAGGCGCTGGCGCCATTCGGCCGTGATATTGCGCAAGTCGGCGTCGTTGTGCAGCCAGCCTTCGAAACGCCGCCGCGCGCCCCCTTTCAGGGTGCCCAGCACGTATTCGGACGCCAGTTTCTGGCGCAGCGCGTCATTGCCGCGGATATTCATGATGCCTCCCGTTTCGCCAGGCACGTGCGCAGCCGTTCCAGGCTGCGGCGTATCCAAGTCTTCACGGTGCCGATCGGCAGCGACATCTGCTGCGCCACTTCGCTGTGCGACAGGTCGTGATAGAAGGCCAGGGCGACCACCTGCCGGTGCAGCCCTTCCAGGGCCGACATGCAAAACGCCAGCGCCTTGGCGTCACCGCTCAGCTGCAGTGATTCGATCGGCGTGGCCTGGGGGTCCCGGAGTGCATTCATGACTTCGCTATCAAACTGTTCGGCATCGATTTCCACGGTATCGTCGCTGCGCCGCAGCACATCGAACGCCTTGTTGCGCACGATGGTGGCCATCCAGGTCATCGGCGCGGCCAGATGGCTCTGGTAAGCGGCGGCGTTGTTCCAGATGGCGACGAAGCCCTCTTGCAAGGCTTCTTCAGCGAGCTCTTGCTTATGCAATATACGCAGCGCGAAGCCAAACAGTTTCGATGAGGTGGAGTTATATAGCTGGCGGAACGCCGTGGCGTCCTTGTTCCCGGTGGCAAGCAGCCAGGTTTTCAGTTGCTGCGGGTCGAGCGATTGAGCGGCTGGGGACACGGCTGGCCTTCACAAGGTGAATGGGATCACGCCTGGGAAGGTTATAACAGATTGACAACGCTTGGCAACAGGGTTTTGTGCCGTGTTATCCCGCGATGGCCGTTTCGAGCAACTTATGCAGTTCGGCAAATTCCGGCTTGCCCACGTAGCGCTTGAGGATCTTGCCCTGTTTGTCGAGCACGAAGGTGGTGGGTGTGAGGGCGACGTCGCCGTAGGCCTTGGCCGCTTCGCCCGTCACGTCGAGCGCCACCTTGAACGGCAGCTGGCGCGTTTCGGCGAAATTCAGCACGTAGTTGGCCGGATCGTATTTCATGGCCACGGCCACGAATTCCAGGCCCTGCCCCTTGTACTTGTTGTAGGTGTCGACCATGTCCGGCATTTCCGCCACGCAGGTGGTGCACGAAGTGGCCCAGAAATTGACCATCACCACCTTGCCGCGCAGGCTGGCCGAGGTAATTTTCTCGCCATGGATGCCGTGGAAAGTCACGTCCGGCGCGCGTTGCTTGTCGTTCAGCGACAGATAGCCGGCCGCCGCCACGCCCGCCACGAACACGGCGATGAGGGCTGGCTTGATCCAGGACTTGCTTGCGGAGGGCGAAGTGGACATGGCAAAGTTTCACTAATGTAGAGCAACGATGCGGCCATTATAGACGCATCGTCAGTCTGGCGCCGTAGGTCAAACGGCGGAGGCGTTTATTGCTGGACCGTATCGCTGACCGTGCTGGTCGTGCGCTGCTGCGGCGGATCGGGCTGCAATTGCTTCAGTTCCGCTTCCGAAATGTAGTCGAACAGCTTGACCACTTTCTGCACGCCGCCCACGCCGCGCGCCACGTCGGCCGCGACCGTGCCTTCGCGCTGGGTCACGCGGCCCATCAGGAAGACGGTGCCGTTTTCCGTGACGACCTTGAACGAGGCGGCCGAGATGGTTTTCATGTCGACCAGGCTGGCCTTGACCTTGGTGGTGATCAGCGCGTCGTTCGAGCGCGAGGTATAGCTGGCCGGGCCGGCGATGATCAATTCATTGGCCACCGACTCCACGCCCTCGATATTGCGCACTTCGCGCTCGACGGCATTTTTCATCGCCTCGTCGCGCACTTCGCCCGTCAGCAGGACGCGGCGGTTGAAGCTGGTGACATTCACGTGGCCCGCATCGCCGACGATGGACGGGATGCGCGCCTCGCCCTTGACGGCGATCGACTTGTCTTCGGTCTGGGCGCCCAGGGTGCGGCGGTCCGCCGCGGCAACGCCGCCCATCACCGCGCCGCCGACCATCAGTTCGATGCAGCCGGTGAGCGAAGTGAGCATGGCGCCGCACAGCAGTGCGGTGGCCAGCGGGCGTTGTACGCGTTTCCAGCCTGGGCCAGTACCGAATTTAGTCATTCACGTCTCCTCCGAATAGCGCGACGTCGATGCCGTCGCAGATGCAATGTATGGTGGTCAGGTGGACTTCCTGGATGCGCGCCGTGCGCTCGGCCGGCACGCAGATATGCACGTCGGCGTCCGTCAGCATCTTGCCGATGGCGCCGCCGTCCTTGCCCGTCAGCGCCACGACGCGCATTTCGCGCTCGAGCGCCGCTTCCACGGCCGCCATCACGTTGGCCGAATTGCCCGACGTGGAGATGGCCAGCAGGATGTCGCCGGCCTGGCCGAAGGCCTGCACCTGCTTCGAGAAGATCTCGCGGTAGCTGTAGTCGTTGGCCACGGCCGTCAGGATCGACGTATCCGTCGTCAGCGCCAGGGCCGGCAGCGGAAAGCGCTCGCGTTCGAAGCGCCCGACCAGCTCGGCCGCGAAATGCTGGCAATCGGCGGCGGAACCGCCGTTGCCGCAGGCGAGGATCTTGTTGCCGTTGGACAATGCATAAAACATCAGGTCGATCGCCTGCGCAATGGGTTGCGCCAGTACGGTGGCTGCCTGGATCTTGAGTTCGGCACTTTCGTGGAAGTGCGAGAGGATGCGTTGATTATTCATAGTCTGCCGATTATAGTGCAGGCGCGCGGCATGGCGGACAAGCACTGTTAAAAATGCTTACATATCGAGGATGTTCTTCAGCCAGCTGATGCGCCCGCCATCGATGGCCAGCGCGTCGAAGCGGCATGGCGGCACGGTTTTTTGTCCCAGCAGCCAGGTTTGCGCGGCCACCACCATGCGCCGCTGCTTGGCGGGCGTGATGCTGGCCAGGGCGCCGCCGAAGCTGGCACTGCTGCGCAGCCGCACTTCGACGAAGACGACGGACGGCCCATCGCGCATGATCAGGTCCAGTTCGCCGCCCTTGCACAGATAATTGCGTTCCAGCAGCACCAAGCCTTGCAGCAACAGATACGCGAGCGCATCGTCTTCCCCCTGCCGTCCCCGTTCCCGTTTGTTCCAGAAGGGCGGCATGGCGGTGTCCTTATTGTACCGGCGGCATGGTGGCAGGTGGCGGCGGAGCCGGTGGCCAGGTGCCCAGCACGCCCTGCTGGTAGGTGGCGGCCTGTTCCGTGCGTTCGAACACGCTTTGATCATTCTCAAAGCGCACGGCCAGGCGGCCCGTCACGCCGTCGAGCGTGAATGGCGCGTTTGGCCGCAGCGCCACTTCGCGCGCCACGCGGAAGGCGTCGATGCCCAGCGCGTACAGGCGTTCCATGTCGGCCGTCAGGCGGGCGTCGGCCGGTTGCGGCGGTTGCGGATACACCATCACTTGCGGATGGTCGCGCCGCACCTGCCATGGCAGGTCCAGCAGGCGCGCGCCGTCGAGTTCGGGACCGCTGGCGCCGCGCCCGGCGCCGGGGTTCAGTGACGAGGTGCCATACAGGGGCAGGTCGCTGCCGATGGCCACGCGCAGCTGGCGCGCCTGGTCGGCGTCGAGCGCGGCAAACAGCAGGCCCGGCGGCGTGGCGGCCAGGCGCGCGCGCAGCTGCACCAGTTCCGCATCGCTCAGGTAGCCATTCGTGGCCGTCAAGTCCATCACATCGACTTTGCCGCCTTGGCGCAGCCATTCCTGCTTGAAGGCGGCGCTGATGCGGCGCTGCGAAGGCGAACCGGCCGACAGGATCAGCGCGCTGGCGCCCGGCTGTTCGCTGGCGGCCCAGGCGGCGACCTGGCGCGCTTCCGCCTCGATCGACAGGCCCATCACCAGCAGCTTGGCCGGCAGGCGCGCTTCGCCGCGGTTGTCCGGGTGGTTCAGGGCGATCGTCGGCTTGCGTACCAGATCGCTGTTCGCCACGGCCGTCACGGCCGAGCGCGACAACGGTCCGACGACGACGTCCTGTTCCTCTTGCGCTTGCGCAAACTTGTTCAGCACGTCGCTGCTGCCGTCGCCCGTGTCGATCACCGTTACTTCGAAGCCGCTGCGGTCGCGCTCATACGCGGCCATGAAACCGGCGCGCAGCAGTTCGGCGGCCGGGCCCAGGGACGCCGAGCGCAGCGGCAGCAGCAGGCCGATGTGGTGCAGATTGCCGTCGGACGGCGCCGGTGCCGTGGCGGCCGGCATGTCCTGCGGCGTGCCCGTTGCCGGCTTGGTGGTGGTGGGCGCCAGCGGCGCGCCGCTGCCGTCGTACGCGGTAATATCGGGCACGGCCACGGCAAACGTGACCGGTTCGGGCGCGGGCGGCTTGGGCGGCACGGGAGGCGGCAGCGGCTTCGGTGGCGGCAGCGCCCTTGTGTTAGATTCAATAGGCGCGCACAATTGCCCGGGCGCGTCGCAAGGCGTGCTGCAAGCGCTCAGCATGCCGGTCGCGGCACAAACAAGCAGTAACTTCACACTATTAGCAAGCATTCAACCTCCAAAATGACCGTACAAGAAATCAGTTCCATCGCCAGCCTGCCCATCATGACAGAGGCGGCGCACCAGGTCTATCCTATCGCAACATTGTATATAGTGGCCACGCCCATCGGTAATGTGACCGATATCAGCCTGCGCGCGCTGCACTTGCTGAGCCTTGCCGATGCCGTCGCCTGTGAAGATACGCGCAACACGGCGCACCTGCTGACGCGCTTCGGCTTGAACAAGCCATTGATTGCGGCGCATCAACATAATGAGCGCGAAGTGGCGCAGACCTTGATCGCGCGCCTGCACGCCGGCGAGCGCATCGCCCTCGTTTCCGACGCGGGCACGCCCGCCGTGTCCGACCCCGGCGCGCGCATCGTCGACGCCGTGCGTGCGGCCGGTTTGCGCGTGCTGCCCCTGCCCGGCCCGTCGGCGGCGATCACGGCCATCTCCGCCAGCGGCTTGTTGAATGACCAGTTCTACTTTGTCGGCTTCCTGCCGGCCAAGGCCAAGCAGCGCGAAAACATCTTGCACAGCCTGCGCGGCGTGACGGCGACCATGGTGTTCTATGAAGCGCCGCACCGCATCCTCGATTGCGCCACGGCCCTGGTGGAAGCGTTCGAGCCGACGCGCCAGGTGGTGTTCGCGCGCGAACTGACGAAACTGTTCGAGGAAATCCACCGCTGCCCCCTGTCGGAAGCGGAAAGCTGGATCCGTGCCGACGCGCACCGCGAAAAGGGAGAGTTCGTCGTCCTGCTGGAAGGCGCCACGCAAGCGCAGGACGCGGAAGACGTGGAAGCGGAACGCATCCTCAACATCCTGCTGGCCGAATGCAGCGTCAAGCAGGCGGCGAATCTGACGGCGCAAATCACGGGGCGCAAGAAAAACGCCCTGTATGAGCGGGCGTTGCAGTTGAAGGGGCAGGAATAAGGCGATTAGCTTGGCGGCTGGACATTGAGTGCACTTGCCGCCGCGAGCAATTGTTCCACATGCTCGATCAACTCGTCGACAAAGCCCTGCGTGACATCCAGCTCGCCCTCGTATTCGGCCAGGTTGCGCTTCTTGTGGGCCTGATTGAATAGCAGCCATTGCTGCGGCGTGAAACTCAGCGTGTGTTCCAGGCTTTGAAAGACGAGATAGCGGTTGTCGCTGCGATAACCATGTTGACGCAGCGCAGACAAGGCGGCAGCATGCGCCGCGTTATACGCGAGGTCGAAGCGGCTTTCCAGCGACAGTATCGGCTGCCTGGCATCGTGCGGGCGCACGGTGGCCGAGCGCAGCAAGCCCGCCCGTTCGCGTGCGTCCGGTGGCTCAGCCTTGAGCTGGCCGATGCGCGCCAGGTTCGCCAGCGCCTGTGAGCTTGAGGAGGTCATCATTGGCCCCTTTGACAAAAATTTTGGGCTGTTCGAGGACGCGCACGGCGAACGACTTGCCGTCGTCTATTCTTTGCCGCCATTCTTCATGTGTGTACAAGGTGGGGTTGATGCTGCGCCCCAGTTGCTGCTGCGCTGGCTGCAGCGCTGCCAGCAACTGGGCATTCGATGCCATGTTGCCGATGACCATCAGGTCGATGTCGCTGTGCGCCTGTTCCGTGCCCTTGGCCATCGAACCGTACACAAACGCCAGGTCGACTTCCTGCCAATACGGTTGCAGGGCCACGCGCAGCACATCGGCGACGCCAAAGGTTTTCAGCACGATGCTGCGCAGCTCGTCGAAGATCGGCGCATCATGATTTGCCTGGTAATGCTTCTGGTTGCCCACTTTCTTGACGGTCACCAGGGCCGATTTCGCCAGCTTGGCCAGTTCGCGTTGCACGGCGCCCGAGCCGATGGCCGCGAAGGCGATGATTTCATTCGCATAGAAAGAGCGCTGCGCCTGGCCAAAGAGCAAAGCCAGCACGCGTTGCTGTGTTTTGGAAAACAATGTGTCTGCATATATACCCATATTGGGTATGTTAATACCCAATATGGGTATAGTCAAGCAAGCCCTCACCACTTGCAACCGCTATCCTTCTTGTCCAGCAACATCAGCACGGGCGCCAGCAAGCCCGCCCCTGCATAAGCGGTGCGGCAATCGCCGCGCTTGCCTTGGGCGATGTCGCGCGCCAGCTGGGTTTCCGTTTGCAGCGGCTTGTCGGGGATTTGCCCCACGGCCGTGCCCACCTTGGACGGATCGCGCTCGCCCGCCATCTTGCGCGCCGTCTTCCTGGCCGCTTCCATGTCGAACTTCGGCGTTTCCGCAGTTTCTTGCCTGAAGGTGTCGGGACTGGCCGTCGGCGTGGCTGGTGAGGCCGGCACCACCGTGATGGCTTGCGGGCTGGATGCCGGCGCGGTGGCTGCCGCCGGCGTTTCCCGGACAGCGGCGCGTTTCTGCTTGCTGATGGGCTTGGGTTCGCGCTTCGGCTTGACGACCTCGACAGGCGGCGGGGGCGGCTTGGCGGCCAGTGGACGTATCCACACGGCGATCGATTCCACGCGCGGGGCCGTGTCCGGCGGCACAGGCGGCTGGACGTGGCGCCACAGATAGATCAAGGCGCCATGCAGCAGCAAGGACACGCCGACGCCCAGCGCGATGCCGCGGCGATTTGGCATGGGCTGGCCGCCGCCGCTGCTTCTTTCTATCCTGAACTCCATTGCCGTCGTCGCCTTCATGTCTGATCGGGAAAACTTGCAAACCCAGTGTCGCATACTTCAATCGTTTTGAAAAATACATGAGTCCCAGTGCCGCGCGTAAATAATTTACACAGAGTTTCACCTGACCCTTGACCGAAGTCGATACGGCCTGTATTATCTTGGTCTTCGGAGTGTGGCGCAGCCCGGTAGCGCACCTGGTTTGGGACCAGGGGGTCCAAGGTTCGAATCCTTGTACTCCGACCAAATTTGTAGAAAAAAACCCAAGAGTTTCGGCTCTTGGGTTTTTTTTCGTCTGTACGGTTCGGGTAGGTCGGATTAGCGCGCAAGCGCGTAATCCGACAACACCAGGATCATGGCCAACATTGTTGTCGGGTTAAGCGCTACGCGCTAACCCGACCTACGCCGCGAGGCGTTTCGCCGCCAGTGCATTGCCGGCGCGGCTGGAGCCCTTGCGCCCCAGCTGCTGCGCAATGAACTGGCCCGCATCGACCACCAGGTCCAGGTCGATGCCGGTGTCTATCCCCAGTCCCTGCATCATGTACAGCACGTCTTCTGTCGCCACGTTGCCCGTGGCGCCCTTGGCGTACGGGCAGCCGCCCAGGCCCGAGACGGACGAGTGATAGATCGTAATGCCCGTTTCCAGGCTGGCGTAGATGTTCGCCAGCGCCTGGCCGTAGGTGTCGTGGAAGTGGCCGGACAGGCCGCCCACGTGGAAAGCCGCGATGGCGCGCTGCATCACCGCCTGCGTCTTTCTCGGCGTGGCCACGCCGATGGTGTCGGCGATGTCGATCTCGTCGCAACCGAGGTCGCGCATGCGGCCCACCACGTCGGCCACGGCGTCGAGCGGCACGTCTCCCTGGTAGGGGCAGCCGAAGGCGCAGCTGATGCTGCCGCGCAGGCGCAGGCCGTGTTCCTTGGCCGCTTTCGCCACGCCTTCGAAGCGGGCGATCGATTCGGCGATCGAGCAGTTGATGTTCTTTTGCGAGAACGCCTCGGAGGCCGAGCCGAAAATCACCACTTCATCGGCTTTTGCCGCCAAGGCGGCATCGAAACCCTGCATGTTCGGCGTCAGCGCCGAATAAATGGTGCCTGCGCGGCGCGCGATTCTCTCCATCACTTCCGCGCTGGTGGCCATCTGCGGCACCCATTTCGGCGAAACGAACGACGCCGCCTCGATGTTGGCGAAGCCAGCCAGCGTCAGGCGGTCGACCAGCTCGATCTTGACGGCGGCGCTGATGGTGTCCTTCTCGTTTTGCAGGCCGTCGCGCGGGCCCACTTCGACGATCTTGACCTGCTTGGGCAAACTGGTAGTAGGGTTCATCTCAATATCCTTGCAAACGGTTGACGATGCCGGCCACAAGCTCTCCGGCGTGCAGGCGGCGCATCTTGGCGGCGATCTGCGCCACGCTTTCGCGGCGCAGGGTGGCGGCCGAAATATGCGGCGTGATGGTGATGCGCGGTTCTTGCCAGAACGGGTGCTGCTGCGGCAGCGGCTCGTTGCGGAACACGTCGAGGGTCGCCCCGGCGATATGCCCGGAGCGGATCAACGTCAATAAGTCCGGTTCGGCCAGATGCGCGCCGCGTGCCACGTTGATGACGTAGGCGCCCGGCAGCAGCATCGACAGGCGGGCGCGGTCGAGCAGGTTGTGCGTGTCCGGCGTGAGCGGCAGCATGCACACCAGCACGCGCGTGCCGCGCAAAAAGGCATCGAGCCCCTCCTCGCCCGCAAAACACTGCACGCCATCGACGTGCTTCTGGCTGCGGCTCCATCCGCGCAGCGGAAATTCGAACTGCGCCAGCGCTTCGAGCACGCGCGTGCCCAGCACGCCCATGCCCAGCACGCCGACGGGAAAATCCAGCTTGTCGAAGGCGGGCAGCGGCTGCCAGATGCCGGCGCGGCCCTGCGCCTCGTAATCGTCGAAACGGCGGAAGTGGCGCAGCACGGCGTGGCTCACATATTCGGCCATCTGCACGCCCATGCCCGCGTCGTCGAGGCGCACCAGCGGCACGTGGGCCGGCAGCGCGTCGCCGAACTTCAACAGCGCGTCGACGCCGGCGCCCGTGTTGAAGATGGCTTTGACTTCGCTCAATGCCGGCAGCATGGCGGCGGGCGGCTGCCACACGACGGCATAATCGCATGGCGCGAACGTCTCGCCTTCGCGCCAGAAGTGGATTTCAGCTTCGGGCAGCAAGTCTTTAAAATCGGCGATCCACGCCGCTTCCTTGCCGTCCGAGCGTTGTAAAAGGATGCGCATCGTGGCTGCCTCTATGCGGCAGCCTTGAAAGCCAGCAGCGGCGCGCCATCGGCCACCTGGTCGCCGACCGCGTACAGCACGTCTTCCACCAGGCCGTCGTGCGGCGCGGCGATCGTGTGCTCCATCTTCATCGCTTCCATGATGACCAAAGGCTCGCCCTTCCTGACGTCCTGCCCTTTGTTGACCAGCACGGCGACGACCTTGCCCGGCATGGGCGCCGTCAGGCGGCCGCCTTCCGCTTCCACTTCGCCCGCATGCGCCATCGGGTCGCTGTAGTGCAGCGTGTAATGCAAGCCGCCGGTGAATACGTGGAACTGCTCGCCGTCGCGCAGCACCGTGCCATGCACGGCACGTTCACCGAGCTTGATGTGCAGCTCGTTGCCTGTGCGCGCCGTCAAGCTCAGGGGCTGGCCGTTGAACAGCCAGCCATCG
The DNA here is from genome assembly GCF_020858135.1 of Janthinobacterium sp. FW305-128. Taxonomy (NCBI): domain Bacteria; kingdom Pseudomonadati; phylum Pseudomonadota; class Betaproteobacteria; order Burkholderiales; family Oxalobacteraceae; genus Janthinobacterium; species Janthinobacterium sp. FW305-128. The sequence continues at coordinate 415,085 of NZ_JACYMK010000004.1, forward strand.
GTCTTGTAGGCGATGCGCGCGGCATAGGTTTTGTCGTCGCTGGCCAGTGCGAATTCATCGGCGAACGACAGGCTGCGCCCCAGAGTGCTGTTCAAGCGCCAACCCAGGGCGTTGCCCCACGGGTCGGCGCGGTTGGCCGACTGCGCTTCGGCGGCCGTTTTTTCTTCCAGCAGCAGGGCGACGGATGCCAGCGCCAGGGCCGTGTCGGGTGCCGGCTGCAGGGCGGGGAACAGCGACGCCTGATTGCGCTCGATCAAACCCGTATCGAGATCGGCCGAGCTGAATGCCTGGCCTTCGACCAGGCGCTTCAGGAAGGCGATATTGCTGGCCAGGCCGACGATCTGGTAGTCGGACAGCGCCTGCGCCATGCGCGCCAGCGCTTCGCGGCGGTCCGCGCCCCAGACGATCAGCTTGGCGATCATCGGGTCGTAGAACGGCGAGATGGCGTCGCCTTCGCGCACGCCCGAATCGATGCGCACGGCGGCGGGAACCAGCGTGCCGCCCAGTTCGAACGTCACGGCCGATGGCGACTGCATGTGGCGCAGGGTGCCGATCGACGGTAAAAAGCCCTTTTCCGGGTTTTCCGCGTAGATGCGCGCCTCGATGGCGTGGCCGTGGATCGTCAATTCATTCTGTTTTTTCGGCAGCGGCTCGCCAAAGGCGACGCGCAATTGCCATTCCACCAGGTCGGTGCCGGTGATCATTTCCGTCACCGGGTGTTCCACCTGCAGGCGCGTGTTCATCTCCATGAAGTAGAACGAGCCATCCTGGTTGGCGATGAATTCCACCGTGCCCGCACCCACGTAGCCGACGGCCTTGGCGGCGGCGACGGCCGCCTCGCCCATGGCCGCGCGGCGGTCAGCCGGCATGCCCGGCGCCGGCGCTTCTTCCAGCACCTTCTGGTGACGGCGCTGCACCGAGCAATCGCGCTCGAACAGGTAGATGCAGTTGCCGAGCGTGTCGGCAAACACCTGGATTTCGATATGGCGCGGACGCGACAGGTATTTTTCGGCCAGCACCTTGTCGTCGCCGAAAGAGCTGATCGCTTCGCGCTTGCACGAGGCCAGCGCCGCCTTGAAGTCGGCGCTGTTTTCAATGACGCGCATGCCCTTGCCGCCGCCGCCGGCGGATGCCTTCAGCAGCACGGGATAGCCGATCTTGTCGGCCTGGCCGTGCAAAAATTCCGCATCCTGATTCTCGCCGTGGTAGCCGGGCACCAGCGGCACGTTCGCTTTTTCCATCAGCGACTTGGCGGCCGATTTCGAGCCCATGGCGCGCATGGCGGACGCCGGCGGGCCGATGAAGACCAGGCCCGCCGCGTGGCAGGCGTCGGCGAAATCGGCGTTCTCGGACAAAAAGCCGTAGCCGGGGTGGATCGCCTGGGCGCCAGTGGCCAGCGCCACGGCGATGATCTTGTCGCCGCACAGATAGCTTTCCTTGGCTGGCGCGGGGCCGATCAGCACCGCTTCGTCGCAGACGGCGACGTGCTTGGCGTTGGCGTCCGCTTCCGAATACACGGCGACGGTCTGGATGCCCATGCGGCGCGCGGTGGCGGCGACACGGCAAGCGATTTCGCCGCGGTTGGCGATCAGGATTTTAGTGAACATGGTCTCTCTCTATTCTCTCAAAAAGGGGCAGCTGTCTCTTGTCATGGACGTTGTGTGCTGGCGTGTCGGCTTACGCGCTTTGCGCTAAGCCGACCTACGCATTGGTGAGGCGGTATTCGCAGGTCGGGTTAGCCGGCACGGCGTAACCCGACAGGGCTGGATCAGCAGCCGCACTTCTCTTTCTGTACCGATTCCAGCATGGCGCCGCGCGTCTGCAAGCCCAGTTTGTTCAACAAGACGCGGTCGTCTTCCGCTTCCGGGTTGTCGGTGGTGAGCAGCTTGTCGCCATAGAAAATGGAGTTGGCGCCGGCCAGGAAGCACATCGCCTGCACGGCTTCGCCCATCTGGCGCCGGCCGGCCGACAAACGCACGCGCGCCTTCGGCATGGTGATGCGGGCCACGGCGATCGTGCGCACGAATTCGAACGGGTCCAGCGCTTCCAGGCCGAACAAAGGCGTGCCTTCCACCTGCACCAGGTGGTTGACGGGCACCGATTCCGGGTACGGATTCAGATTGGCCAGCTGAGCGATCAGGCCCGCGCGCTGCAAGCGCGTCTCGCCCATGCCGACGATGCCGCCGCAGCATACTTTCAAGCCCGCTTCGCGCACGCGGCCCAAGGTATCGAGGCGGTCCTGGTATTCGCGCGTCGAGATGACGTTGTCGTAGAACTCGGGCGCCGTATCGAGGTTATGGTTGTAGAAGTCCAGGCCCGCGTTTTTCAGGCGGTCCGCTTGTCCTTCTTCCAGCATGCCCAGGGTGGCGCAGGTTTCCAGGCCCAGCGCTTTCACTTTGCTGACCATCTCTTCGACTTTGTCCATGTCGCGATCCTTCGGGCCGCGCCAGGCGGCGCCCATGCAGAAGCGCGTGGCGCCATTGGCTTTCGCCTGGCGGGCCGCGTCGAGCACCGTGTCGATGTCGAGGATTTTCTTCGCTTCGACGCCCGTGTCGTAGCGGGCCGCCTGCGGGCAGTAGCCGCAGTCTTCCTCGCAGCCGCCGGTCTTGATCGACAACAGGGTCGCCAGTTCCACGTCGCCGTCGGGGAAGTTGACGCGGTGGGTTTGCTGGGCCTTGAACATCAAGTCATTGAATGGCAGGTCGAACAGGGCCAGCACGTCGGCGACGGGCCAGGTGGCCGCTTCCGGCACGGTGATGCGCGCCGCTGGGCGGTGCAGTTCGACGGTTTTTGCTGCTTCTTGGACGTGAGACATGTGATTCCTTCGTTTCTATTTTTGAATGCGTTTAAGTGTTGGGATGCTGCGCCGGCCAGTTGGGCAAGCCGGTGAAATCGAGATACGCCGCCGCCGCTTCCGCCGTGGGTTGCGCCAGGCGCGGCACCCTGCCCAGCAGCGGCGCCGGGATGCGCTCGATCAGCGCATCGATATTTTCGTCGAGGAAGCGCATTTCCACTTCCAAGGTGTTGGCGACCCAGCCGATCACCGTCAGGCCGCGCGCCTCGATGGCTTCCACCGTCAGCAAGGCCTGGCTGATGCAGCCCAGACGCATGCCGACCACGAGGATCACGGGCAGGTCGAGCTGCTGCGCCAGGTCGGCCGAGTCGAAACCTGGCGACAGCGGCACGCGGAATCCGCCCACGCCTTCGACCACGACCGCGTCCGAGGCGGCGGCGATTTCCAGGTAGGCGGCCAGGATGGGTACGGACTCGATGCTCACGCCTTCCAGCGCGGCGGCGATGTGCGGCGCGGCCGGTTCCTTCAGCATGTAGGGCGTGGTCAGGCTGCGCAGCATGGTGACGTTGCCGGCGGCGATCAGGCTGTCGGCGTCTTCATTATGCAGCTCGCCGTCGCGCATCTCGGCGCCGGCGGCCACGGGCTTCATGCCGCAGGCGCGCACGCCGCGCGCCACCAGCGCGTGCAGCAGGGCTGACGAGGTCAGGGTCTTGCCGATTTCCGTGTCGGTGCCGGTGACGAAACAGGCAAAGCGCGAGGGCAGGCCGATGGTGGCCGGCGCCGGCTGCACGGCCGGCGCCAGGTCCGCCAGCACCTCGGCCACGATAGGGTCATCAAGGCTCATGGCGAGTCCTTTCCAGGGTGTTGACTGCGTTGATCAATTGCGCCACTTCCTGCGCCGTATGGCCGGCCGACAGGGTCACGCGCAGGCGCGCCGTGCCGGCAGGGACCGTGGGCGGGCGGATGGCGCCGACCCACAGGCCTTGCTGGTACAGATTCGCGGCGACGGCCAGCATGTCCGCGTTCTCGCCGATGATGACGGGCTGGATGGCGGACAGCGATGGCAAGGCTTGCCAGTGCTGCAGCTGCAAGCCTTCGTTCCACTGCGCCACCAGCGCCGCCAGGTGCATCCGGCGTTGTTTTCCTTCTTCACCGGCGATGATGTCCAGGCTGGCCAGCAGCGCATGCGCGAGCGCGGGCGCGGCGGCCGTGGTGAAGATGTAGGGGCGGGCCTTCTGGATCAGCGTCTCGATCACGGCCTCATGCGCGCAAACGAAGGCGCCGCCCACGCCGGCCGATTTGCCCAGGGTGCCCACGTAGACCAGATACGGCGAATGCAGGTCGAAGTATTCCAGCGCGCCGCGGCCATTCTCGCCCAGCGCGCCGAAGCCGTGCGCGTCGTCGACCACCAGCCAGGCGCCATATTGTTCGCACAGGGCCAGCAGCGCGGGCAGCGGCGCCAGGTCGCCATCCATGCTGAAGACGCTGTCGGTGACGACGATTTTCGTTTTGGCTTTGCTTTCCGCCAGCAGGGCCGCCAAGGCGTCGAGATCCGCATGCGGATACACGCGCGTCTTGACGCGGGACAAACGCGTGCCGTCGATCAGCGAAGCGTGGTTCAGCGCTTCCGAGAAGATCTCGGCTTCGGCATCACCGGCCGCCAGGGCCGTCAGCACGGCTAAATTGGCCATGTAGCCGGTACAGAAATACAACGCGCGCGCCTGTTCCAGGTTGGCGCCGACAAACGCGGCCAGGCGCTCTTCCAGCTGTGCGTGGGCGCGGCTGTGGCCACTGATCAGGTGCGACGCGCCGCTGCCGGCGCCATACAGGTCGGCGCCCTCTTTCAGGGCATCGACGATGCGCGGATGCGCGGCCAGGCCCAGGTAATCATTGCTGCAAAAGGCCAGCATGTCGCGGCCATCGACCGTCAGGCGCGGCGCGCACGGCGTGTCGACGGTGCGGCGGCGGCGGATCAGGCTGCGCTCTTCCAGCCCCTGCAACTGCTGCTTCAAGCGTGTGAGCAGTTCCATCTCAGGCTCCGATCACTTTGTTGAAGACGGCCAGCGTCTGCTGGCCCAGGCCCGCGATTTCGGCGTCGTCGAGGATGTACGGCGGCATCAGGTAGACGGTGGAGCCGATGGGGCGCATCAGCAGTTCGTGTTCCAGTGCCGTGCTGAAGAAGCGGCGCGAAAAGTCGGGCGCAGCGTCCACCGCATCGAAGGCCCAGATCATGCCCTGCTGGCGGAAGTGTTTTACGCGCTCGTGCTGCGCCAGCGGCGCCAGGGCGCGCGTGATTTTCCCGGCGCGTTCGCGGTTGGTGACCAGCACGTCGTCTTCCTCGAAGATCGACAGGGTCGCCAGCGCCGCGCGGCAGGCCAGCGGGTTGCCCGTGTACGAGTGCGAATGCAAAAAGCCGCGGCGCACGTCGGTGCTGTAGAACGCCTGATAAATATCTTCGCGCGTCATCACGAGGGACAGCGGCAAATAGCCGCCGCTGATGCCCTTGGACAGGCAGACGAAGTCGGGCCAGATGCCGGCCTGTTCGCACGCAAAGAAGGTGCCCGTGCGGCCGCAGCCGACGGCGATTTCGTCGAGGATCAAATGGACTTGATAGCGGTCGCACAGGGCGCGCACGAGCGACAGGTACAGCGGGTCGTGCATGGCCATGCCGGTGGCGCACTGCACCAGCGGCTCGATGATGATGGCGGCGATTCTTTCGGACTTTTCCTGGAACAGCCGTTCCACGTCGGCCGCGGCGCGGCGCGCCACGTCCTGCGCCGATTCGTTGTCTGCCGCCTGGCGGAAGTCGGGCGACATCACCGTCTGCGAGGCACGCAGCAGGGGGCCGTAGGCATCCTTGAACAGTGCCACGTCCGTAACGGCGAGGGCGCCGATGGTTTCGCCGTGGTAGCTGCCCTTCAAACAGACGAATTCCTGCTTTTCACCCTTGCCGCTGTTGCGCCAGGCGTGAAAACTCATTTTCAGGGCGATTTCCACGGCCGAGGCGCCATCGGACGCATAAAAACTGTGACCGAGCACGCCATTAGTGAGCGCGGAGAGCTTTTCCGACAGCTCGATCACCGGTTCATGCGTAAAACCGGCCAGCATCGCGTGTTCCAGGCGGTCCAGTTGATCCTTGAGTTCCGCATTGATGCGCGGGTTGGCATGGCCGAACAGGTTCACCCACCAGGAGCTGATGGCGTCCAGGTAGCGTCGGCCCTCGTGGTCATACAGCCAGGCGCCGCGGCCATGGCTGACGGGGATGAGGGGAACCGTCTCGTGATGCTGCATTTGCGTGCACGGATGCCACACGCTGCGCAGACTGCGTTCGACCCAGCCCGATTGTTTTTCTGCTTTCAAAACTGCTCCAATGATATTCTTAGTCCATGAGCTTTGGACTATTAACTAGCCCATGAGCCAACCCGGCTTGCGCTTGTCGAGGAAGGATTGCACGCCTTCGCGTCCCTGCTCCGAGGCGCGGATCTGCGCGATGCGCTCGGCGGTGTCCGCCAACAGCGCGTCATCGACCGGCTGGCCGGCGATCTCGCGCACCAGCGTTTTCGCTTGCGCCACGGCGTGCGGGCTGTTGCCCGTCAGGGCTTTCAGTACCTCGGCGGTTTTCGCGTCCAGCGCGCTTGCCTCGACTACCTCGTGGGCAAAGCCGATGCGCAGCGCTTCCTGGGCGGAGAATCGCTCCGCCGTCAGGAAATAGCGGCGTGCCGCGTTTTCGCCCATGGCCTTGATGACATACGGTGAAATAGTGGCCGGGATCAGTCCCAGCCGCACTTCGCTCAGGCAGAAATGCACGTCTTCCGCAACCAGAATGATATCGCATGCGGCGACGAGGCCCATGCCGCCCGCATAGCAGTCGCCCTGGATCTTCGCCACCACGGGTTTCGGACACAGGTAAATCGTGCGCAGCATCTGCGCCAGCTGCAGCGCGTCGGCCTGGTTTTCGGCATGCGTGTAGCCTGCCATCTTCTTCATCCAGTTCAAGTCCGCGCCGGCGCAAAAGGCGGCGCCATTCGCGGCCAGCACGATGGCGCGCACCATGTCGCTGCGCCCCAGGCCCTCGAAGGCGCGCGCCAGTTCGGCAATCGTCGTCTCGTTGAAGGCATTGCGCACGTCGGGGCGGTTCAGGGTCACGGTGGCGACGTTGCCTTCGATGACCAGCTTTAAGGTTTCAAATTCCATTATCTTCTCCCTGAATGCCGCTTACATGCGGAATACGCCGAACTTCGTGTCCGGGATTTCCGCGTTCAAGGCGGCCGACAGGCCCAGGCCCAGCACCATGCGGGTGTCGGCCGGGTCGATCACGCCATCGTCCCACAGGCGCGCGGTGGCGTAATACGGGTGGCCCTGGTGTTCGTATTGATCCTTGATCGGCTGCTTGAAGGCCGCTTCCTCGTCCGCGCTCCATGCGCCGCCCTTGCCTTCGATGCCGTCGCGCTTGACCGTGGCCAGCACGGAAGCGGCCTGGTCGCCGCCCATGACGGAAATGCGGGCATTGGGCCACATCCACATGAAACGGGGAGAGAACGCGCGGCCGCACATGCCGTAATTGCCGGCGCCGAAGCTGCCGCCGATGATCACCGTGAATTTCGGCACGGCGGCCGTGGCCACGGCCGTCACCATCTTGGCGCCATTGCGGGCGATGCCCTCGTTTTCGTATTTGCGGCCCACCATGAAGCCCGTGATGTTTTGCAGGAAGACGAGCGGGATCTTGCGCTGGCAGCACAATTCGATGAAATGCGTGCCTTTCAGCGCCGATTCGGAGAACAAGATGCCGTTATTGGCGATGATGCCGACTTTGACGCCATAGATGTGCGCGAAGCCGCAGATCAGGGTGGTGCCGTAGCGGGCCTTGAATTCGTCGAAATCGCTGCCGTCGACGATGCGCGCGATCACCTCGCGCACGTCGAACGGTTTGCGCGTATCGACGGGGATCACGCCATACAGTTCCTGCGTCGGGTATTTCGGTTCGACGGACTCGCGCAGCGCCATCTGCTGCGGTTTTTTACGGTTCAAATTCGAGACGATGGTGCGCGCCAGCGACAGCGCGTGCAAATCGTTCTGCGCCAGGTGGTCGACCACGCCGGACAGGCGCGTGTGCACGTCGCCGCCGCCCAGGTCTTCCGCCGTCACCACTTCGCCCGTGGCCGCCTTCACCAGCGGCGGGCCGCCGAGGAAAATAGTGCCCTGCTCCTTGACGATGATCGACTCGTCGCTCATGGCCGGCACGTAGGCGCCGCCCGCCGTGCAAGAACCCATCACGACGGCGATTTGCGGGATGCCCTTGGCCGACAAATTCGCCTGGTTATAGAAAATGCGGCCGAAATGGTCGCGGTCGGGGAAGACGTCGTCCTGGTTCGGCAGGTTGGCGCCGCCCGAGTCGACCAGGTAGATGCAGGGCAGGTTGTTCTGGTCGGCGATTTCCTGCGCGCGCAAATGCTTTTTCACCGTCATCGGGTAATAGGTGCCGCCCTTGACGGTAGCGTCGTTACACACGATGACGCATTCCTGGCCCGAGACGCGGCCGATGCCCGTGATGATGCCGGCGCTCGGGGCCGCATCGACGCCCTTGGCGTCCTGGTACATGGCGTAGGCCGCCATCTGTGAAAACTCGAGGAAGGGTGTGCCGGGATCGAGCAGCATCTGGACTCTGTCGCGCGGCAGCAGTTTTCCGCGCGCCAGGTGCTTGGCGGCAGCCGCTTCGCCGCCGCCGGCCGCGATCTTTTCCACCTTGTCGCGCAGATCGTCGACGATGGCTTGCATGGCCGCGGCATTGGCCTTGAAATCTTCACTGCGCGGATTGAGTTTGCTTTCGATATGCGGCATTGCGGTTCCTTTTTATGATCGCCCGGTCTCTCGGGTCGCGCTATTCGGGAAAACTGCCGTCGAGATAAAACCAGCGCAGGGCACCACCGCCCTCGCCCGCCTCGCGCACGAAGCGGCTTACCTCATGCAGGCGGTGCGCGCGGCCGTTGACCTTGTAGCGGGCCACGAATTCGACGGTATCGCGGTGTATCTCTTCGGCTTGATCTGCTGATTCTGCTTTACGTTGACGTAAACGTAAAGCAGATTTTACCTCAAGTCCCAGCCAGTGGACTTTTTCTTCTTCGGCAAATAAAGCGTCGGCGGGACGGGTGCTGGCGTGCCAGGTGGCGCGCAGATACGCTTCATCGCGCAAGGTGAACGCCGTGTAGCGCGAGCGCATCAGGGCTTCGGCCGTGGGCGGCAAGGCATCGCCCGCGATATACGGGCCGCAGCAGCTGGCGTAGGAGGCGCCGCCGCAGGGGCAGGCGGAAGATGTCGGAGGTGTGGGCATGCTGTGGCGGACTGGGAACACGAAAGTTCCGCAATTATCCGCCATATCGGCAGCGGCGCGTGCGCGCCGCCCTGGCCGGCTATTGTTTCGGGCTGAGGAAGTCCAGCGCGAACGGCGGCGCCTTGCCGGCCATGAGATCGGCGAGGATGCGCGCCGTGCCGGCGGCAAAGGTAAAGCCCAGCGGGCCATGGCCCACGTTGAGCCACAAGTTCGCAACTTTGCTGGCGCCCACCAGCGGCGCGCTGTTCGGCGTGGCGGGGCGCAGGCCAGCCCAGGCCGTAGCCTGGTCGTAGTCCGCGCCGTGCGGCATGGCTTCGCGCGCCAGCCGCGTCAGGCCGGCGATGCGGTTCCAGTCGATGCTGTTGTCGGCGCCCACCATGTCGACCATGGCGGCCACGCGCAGGTCGCCGCCTATGCGCGCATACAGCACCTTGCGCTCGAAATCCGTGATGCTGATCTCGGGCGCCCGGTGCTGCGCGCGGATGGGCGCCGTCAGGCTGTAGCCTTTCAGCGGATACAGGGGCAGGTAGATGCCGGCCGTGGCGGCCAGGTCACGACTCTGGATGCCGGCCGCCAGCACATAGTGATCTGCCTGCAACAGGCCCAGGCTGGTGTCGACGCCCGTGATCCTGCCCTTGTGCGTGAGGAGACGGCGTGCCTCGCCTTTTAACAGAAGTGAACAATTCGGGTGCTGCAGCAGGCGCGCTTCCAGCGCCAGGCAAAAGGCGTGGCAATCGGCCACCGCCTCGCCCTCGGTAAAGATACCGCCGGCCAGCGCGCCCTGCAGGGCGGCCAGCGCCGGTTCGCGCTGCACGGCTTCCTGCGGCGACAGTACGACGCGCGCCTCTTCCGATTCGGGCCGTGCCACGGCCCGCTGGAAGATGGCGGGCGAGCGGTAGACGATGAGTTTGCCCGCATCGCGCCAGGCATACGCCTCGGGAGGTACGGTCAACTCCAGCTGCGCCATGCCGGCGCGGCTTAACTCTCCCAGTTGCAGCAGCTTGGCCGTCGTGCGGGCATTGCTGGCTGCATTGCAATTGCGCAGGAAACTGGCCAGCCAGCGCCATTGGCGCCAGTCCGCCTCGGGACGGAAGCGCAGCGGACCATCCTTCTGCAGCAGCCATTGCAGGGCTTTGAAGGGCACGCCCGCGTCCGCCAGCGGGGCTACATAGCGATAGCTGAGTTGGCCGCCATTGCGGTAGCTGGCGGCGATCGCCACCTGTTCATTGCGTTCCAGTACTGTGACCTTGTAGCCGGCCTCGGCCAGCCACCAGGCCGATGTCAGACCGACGACGCCGCCGCCGATGATGATGACGTGTTGCTGCATGTTGCCTCGCTGCGTTGCGCTCCCATGGTGCGGGAGCATTCGATGAGAGCTTAGAGGCTGGCCATCACGGGAGCCAATGAAACATCATGGTGCAGCCATAACTTTCAGGAATGCACCATTTCAATGCAAGGGCTAGTTGTTGTCAATCGCACCACGGTATAGCGCGGTGAGTATCAATTCCTCGCTGCGCCCCATGGCGGAATACGTGCCCGGATAACGTTCGGGATCGCTGCCCGTACCGCCCACCAGCATCACCATGCCATTCTTGTGCTTGAAATCGAGCACGAAGGCGGAGACCAGGCCATACGCGTCGCCCAGGTGGCCCACGGCCGTGAAGCTGGCGCCTTCGACCAGGCCGTTGCCCTGCTCGATATCGGCATCGAATTGCTGATTACCCAGGCCCCAGACACGGTACAAGCCCCGTTCGCTGTTGCCATTGCATCCGTCCGGCGCCAGCTGCCATTGGCGGCCAAACATCAGCGCGATGCTGGCCGGCTGCAATAGTTGCTTTCCCTGATAGCGGCCACCGTCGAGCAGCATCTGCATGACGGTGCCCAGTCCCGCGGCGGAGATGCGCAAGCCGCCCGTGGGACTGAAGACGGTGGCGTTGCTGCCGATCACATAGTTGGCCAGGCCGGTCGGTGGATGCTGGTCAAAATCGTCGGCTTGCGCGATCCAGGGGCCGTGCGGCCGCCACTCTTCCGTCTCCAGCGTGCGCTTGCGGTACAGGGTGGCCGTGTCCGCCAGCTCTGCCTGAGAGAATGCCGCCGGATGGTAGCCGCCGCGTACATCGAGGGGATCGAGCAGCAGGCGCCGCATCAGCAAGTCGAAGCGCTCGCCCGTGACTTGCTCCATCACCGTGCCGATCACGCCCCAGTTCAGGTTGGAATACGTAAAGTAGCGGCCGGGTGCCGCGCTGGAATCCCACATCGCGTCGCCGCCGGCCGTAAACACGTCGCGCAGGCTGCGCTCGGGGCCCCAGGCATAGCCGCCCGCATCGCGCAGCGAGGAAGTGTGGCTGAGCAGGCTGCGCAAGGTCAACGGTTGCAGGGGGAAATGCGGGTTGCGCAGGGAAAACCCCAGATAGATGCCCACATCCTGATCCAGGCTCAGCTTGCCCTGCTCGACCAGCCGCATCAGGCCCACGGTGGTCATCATCTTCGAGACGGAAGCGATGCGGAACAGGGTGGCCGGCGTGACGGGCAGGTTCTCTGCCGGCGTGGCGCCGATGTGCCGGTAGCCAAATTGTTGTTGATACGACACCTTGCCGTGGCGGATGGCGAGTACGGACAGGCTGGCCAGCGGGTGGGCCGCATCATCGACAATGGCGGCCAACGTGGCATCGAGCGCGCGCTGCTGGTCCTTGCCGCTGCCGGGCGGGGCGGCCAACGCGCTCCAGGTTGTGCCCAGCAGCAGCAAGCCCAGCAAACCCGTCATTTTATTATGCATGTTTCCCTGTTTCGCGATGTGGTGGAGGCATCGCCAGCATAGGGCGGGATCGTTTCCCAGGCTAATGAAAATTGCTTATTTATCTATAATGCAAAGCTATACGTACGGTAAAACATTGTTTTTTTAAATGTATAACCGTTATTTATGGTCATTTTCCATTTATTCATGGGTGGACGGGATACGCACAAGCGCCATCGCTATTACACTAGGAGGACAAGGAGAACTGTATGAGCCAGACCAGCGTAGAACTCAAGGTCGATTTAAATGACAATTCGCCTTTATATATGCAGATCGCCCGCAAGCTGAGCGATGACGTACGCAACGGCCGCTACCAGGTAGACCAGGCCCTGCCATCCGAACGTACCCTGTCCGAACTGCTCGACGTATCGCGCGTGACTGCCCGCAAGGCCATCGATCAATTGGTCGAGCAAGGCCTCGTCGTGCGCCGCCGCGGTTCGGGCAACTATATTGCCCCGCGCATCGAGCAGCCGTTGTCGAACCTGTCGAGCTTTTCCGAGCAGCTGCAGCAGCGCGGTTACCGTCCCGGCTCGCGCTGGCTCAAGCGCGAAGTCGTCATCGCCAGCAGCGACGAGCAGCTGAGCCTGGGCCTGGCGCAGAACACGAAAGTGGCGCGCCTCGAGCGCCTGCGCCTGGCTGACGACGTGGTGATGGCGTATGAAGTGAGCGTGCTGCCCTTCAGCGTCGTGCCGGACCCGGCCGCCGTGGGCGACTCGCTGTATGAATACTTGAGCAGCATCAAGAAGGCCCCCGTGCGCGCCTTGCAGCACATCCGCGCCATGAATGCGACGGACGTGCTGGCCGAGCAACTGGGCATCCCCGATGGCCAGGCCGTGCTGTTCATCACGCGCATCGCCTACCTGGAAACGGGCGAGGCGGTGGAACTGACGCATTCGTATTGCCGCAGCGACCATTACGACTTCGTGGCCGAGATGCGCCGCGCGCCGTAATAAGGCGGCCGCCACGATCCGCGTGCACCCATAAACTCCCGTTATGCCCGCCCGCCATCCTTTCATGGCTGATCTTGCTCGTTGGTATTAAACTGGTTTCACCTTCAACCATGTTCTGAAATCATGTTGAAAACTGAAACCCCGAGCCGGCGGCATCCGGATCTGGACCTGTATCCGGTGGAGCAACTGGTGGCGGCGCTGGTCGACGACCAGTTCTGGGCCGTCGAAGCCGTGCGGCTGGCCTCGCCGCAAATCGGGGCCGCCATCACGGCCGCCCTGCCCCGCATCGCGGCCGGCGGACGCTTGCTGTACGTGGGCGCTGGCACGTCGGGACGTCTGGGCGTGCTCGACAGCGTTGAATTGACGCCCACGTTTTCCTGGCCGCCCGAGCGGGCCGTCGCCATTCTGGCCGGCGGCGCGGGCGCCATGTTCACGGCCGTGGAGGGGGCGGAAGATGATGTACAGCAAGGCGAACGCGATGTGCTGGCCCTGTTGCCGCAAGAAAATGATGTCGTGATCCTGCTGGCCGCCTCCGGCGCCACGCCGTACGTGCTGGGCGCCCTGCTGGCCGCGCGCAAGGCGGGCGCCTTGACGATAGGCATTGCCAACAATGTGGACGCCCCCGTGGCGCACGAGGCGCAATGCGGCATCGTGCTCGACACGGGCACGGAAGTCATTTCCGGCAGCACGCGTCTGAAAGCGGGTACGGCGCAAAAAATCACCCTGAACACGATTTCCAGCGCCCTGATGGTCGGTTTGCACAAAACTTACGGAAACTTGATGGTAGACTTGAAGCCGACCAACGCCAAGCTGATCTGGCGGGCCGTGCGTCTGACCATGCATGCCACCGGCGCCAGCGAGGTGCAGGCCAGGACCGTGCTGGAGCAATGCCACTATCACGTCAAGGTGGCGATTGTTGCCTTGATCAAAAAAATCAATACAAACCAGGCACAGGCATTGTTGGCCGGCGCGGGCGGCAGTGTGCGGGCGGCACTGGCGGCGTGATCCGATGGCGCGGCATTCTTCTGTCTGGGAGACCAAGAAGGATGTATGGAGCTAGTGAAACAACCCGCCCCGGCGCGTAAAAATAATCCGTGGCTGTGGATCCCTTCCCTGTATTTCGGCCAGGGTATCCCCTATGTAGTGGTCATGACCTTGTCCGTGATCATGTACAAGAACTACGGTTTCAGTAATACCGATATCGCGCTGTACACGAGCTGGTTGTACTTGCCATGGGTCATCAAACCGCTGTGGTCGCCTTTCATCGATATGTACCGCACCAAGCGTTTCTGGATCGTCGGCTTGCAGCTGGTGATCGGCGCCGCGCTGGCGCTGGTGGCCCTGACGACGTCCTTGCCCCACTTTTTCCAGATCAGTTTGGCCATCTTCTGGCTGATGGCCTTCAGTTCCGCCACGCATGATATCGCCGCCGACGGCTTTTATATGCTGGGCCTGGAAGAGCACCAGCAGGCGGCCTTCGTCGGCGTGCGCAGCACGTTTTACCGCCTGGCGATGATCGCCGGCCAGGGCGGCCTCGTGTATCTGGCCGGCTATCTGACGCATGCGACGGGCAATGTGCAGCTGGCCTGGTCCGTCGTGTTCGCGATTCTGGCGGGCCTGTTCATCGCCCTCTTCCTCTACCACTATTTTGTCTTGCCGAAACCCAAGGACGACCGCCCCAGCATCCAGGACGCCGGCATTTCTCCGCTGCAAGAGTTCATCGCCACCTTTGCCGCGTTTTTCCGGAAGAAGGATATTGTCGTCATCCTCGGCTTTTTGCTGCTGTTCCGCCTCGGCGAAGCGCAACTGCTCAAATTGGCCGCGCCCTTCCTGCTCGACCCCGTCGCCAAGGGCGGCCTGGGCCTCACGACGGAACAGGTGGGCCTCGTCTACGGCACCATCGGCGTGATCGCCCTGACCCTGGGCGGCTTGCTGGGAGGCTTCATCATTTCCCGCTTCGGCTTGAAGCGTTGCCTGTGGATCATGGTGCTGTCCGTCCACTTGCCCGACCTGGTGTTTGTCTACCTGGCCAGCGCCTTGCCCAGCAACATTTATGTGATCGCGGGGGGCATTGCGTTGGAGCAATTCGGTTATGGCTTCGGTTTCGCCTCGTACATGTTGTACATGATCATGGTCTCCGATGGCGCGCATAAAACGGCCCATTACGCCATTTGCACGGGCTTCATGGCCCTGGGCATGATGTTGCCGGGCATGGCCAGCGGCTGGATCCAGCAAATGCTCGGCTACCAGCACTTCTTCATCTGGGTCTGCATCGCCACGATTCCCGCTTTCATCATGGCCGCGCTGGTCAAGATCGATCCTGAATTCGGCAAGAAGGCCGAGGCCTGATTCTTTTGAACCGTGCGCCCGCAAGGATGGCGGGCGCACAGTAAAATGCCCGCACCGATAGACCTGCGCTTTACCACTGCAAGGAATTGTTTTGTTGTCTACTTTCAAAAAACGCCTGGGCGCCACGGCCGGCGTGCTGGCCGCCTTGGCCACCGCCACATTGCTCAGCAGCTGTACCAGCACCAGAATGCCGTCCGCAGTGACGCCAGGCGAAGCGGGCTTGCCGGCCGTGCCGCCCGTGCAGTACATCACGGGCGAAGTGCCGCCGCCGGCGCCGCGCGAGTTCCGTGCCGCCTGGGTCTCGACGGTCGCCAATATCGACTGGCCCAGCCGCAGCAATTTGCCTGTCGCCAAGCAGCAAGCCGAAGCGATCGCCATCCTCGACCGCGCCAAGTCCTTGAATCTGAACGCGATCGTGCTGCAGGTGCGTCCCAGCGCGGACACGATTTACCCCTCGCAACTGGAGCCATGGTCGGAATATCTGACGGGCAAGCAAGGCCAGCCGCCATTGCCCATGTATGACCCGCTGGCCTTCTGGGTGGCGCAGGCGCATGCGCGCGGCATGGAATTGCACGCCTGGTTCAACCCGTACCGGGCCCGTCACGCGACGGCCAAGTCGCCGCTGGCGCGCGACAGTTTCGCGTCCACCAACCCCGCGTCCGTCAAACAATACGGCCGCTACCTGTGGATGGACCCGGGCGATGCGGCCGCTTCGAAGCACACGACGGACGTGGTGCTGGACGTGGTGCGCCGCTACGATATCGATGGCGTGCACATCGACGATTACTTTTATCCATACCCGATCGACGCGCCTGGCGCCGGTGCGGGAGCCGAGACGGCCGCGCTGGACGCGGGCAATGGCGGCGCCAAGCGCGAACTGCCCTTCCCCGATGAGCCTTCCTGGCAGCAATATCTGCTGGCCGGCGGCGATCTCGACCGCGCTTCCTGGCGCCGCCAGAACGTCAACCAGCTGATCGAAGCTTTATATACCGGCATCCACCGCGAAAAGAGCTGGGTGCGTTTCGGCATCAGCCCGTTCGGCATAGGCCGTCCCGACCGCCGCCCTGCCGGCATCGTCGGTTTCAGCCAGTACGATAAATTGTATGCGGATGCGGAACTATGGCTGGCCAAGGGCTGGCTCGATTACCTGTCGCCGCAGCTGTACTGGCCCGTGGCGCAGGCGCCGCAAGCGTTTGGCGTGCTGCTCGACTACTGGCTCGCGCAAAATCCGTATGGCCGTCACGTGTGGCCCGGTTTATATACGAGCCGCATCGACAATTCCGCCAAGTCCTTCACGCCGCAAGAGATCATCAAGCAGATCGAAGTGACGCGCACGCGCCCCGGCGCGAATGGCCAAGTGCATTTCAGCATGGTGCCCCTGATGCAGAACCGCAAAGGTGTTAGCGAGCAACTCAAGGCGAGCGTGTATCAAAGCCCGGCCCTGATCCCCGCCACGCCATGGCTGGGCAAGGAAGCGCCGGGCACGCCGGTGCTGGCTTTGCGCCGCGATTCCAGCAGCCTGAACGTCAAATTGACGTCGGGCGGCGGCAAACCCGTGGCGCAATACGCCATCTGGGCCCGCTATGGCGAAGACTGGCGCTTCACCGTGGTCACTGGCGTGCAGGCTGAACTGACCCTGGTTGATGATGGCATCGGTAAAGTCAATGCAGTGGTGGTCAGCGCCGTGGACCGCCTCGGCAATGAAAGCCCTCGCGTCACCGTGCGCGCACCGTTTACGGGCCCCGCCAAGTAATTGCTGACCGTTCACCGCTAGTCCATAACCTGCAGGCATGAAACATGCGCAAGCTTTCATGCCTGCAAGCTCCGCTTGGCTTTACACTCATGCCATGATTTCCTTCCCTGCAACCAATACTGATACTGCCGTGCTCGGGCTGGGCATCGACGCGGGCGGCACGCAGACGCGCTGGGCGCTGGCTACCGGCGACGGCACCATCGTGGCCGACGGGGCCGTGGAAGGCTTGTCTGCCTTGCAAATGGGCAGCGATGCGGGCCGCGCCGCCGTGCACGCCACGTTTGCAACATTGTGCAAGCAAGTGCTGGCCGTTGGCCAACCACGTGCCGTGGTGGCGGGCTTGACGGGTTTTGGCGGCGATGATGTTGTGCTGGCGCAAACCTTGGCCAGCCTGCTGGCGCTGGATGCCGCTGACGTCAGCCTGGGCAACGACATTGAAATCGCCTATCGCGACAGTTTTGAACCTGGCGAAGGTTATCTGGTCTACGCTGGCACGGGTTCGATTGCCGCCTGGATCGATGCGGACGGCGTGTTTCACCGCGCGGGCGGGCGCGGCGTGCTGCTCGACGATGGCGGCGGCGGCTACTGGATCGCGCGCGAAGCCTTGCGCCACATCTGGCGCCGCGAAGACGAGGCGCCCGGCAGCTGGCACAGCTCGCCCATGGCCGAAGCCGTGTTTGCGCAACTGGGCGGCAGCGACTGGTCGCTGTCGCGCGCCTTCATGTATGGCCAGGACCGGGGCGCCATCGGCCGGCTGGCGCTGGCCGTGGCCGCCAGTGCAGATGCCGACCCGCTGGCGCTGGACATCTTGCAGCGCGCGGGACAGGAACTGGCGCGATTGGCGCTGGCGCTGACGGCGCGCTACGGCCCCCGTCCCGTGGTGCTGGCCGGGCGCGCGGCGCAATTGCACCCGGCCATCGCGGCTGCCATGTGCGCCGCTTTGCCTGTATCGTTGATGATGGAGCAAAAAGTTGCCCGTTCGCATGAGGCTGCGGCCAAGCTGGCGGCCAGGACGGCGAGCCAGCGTACTGGCAAGAACTGAACATTTTATTAACCCGAACACGGATCTTTCATGAAAAAAATCGCCCTCGCCCTGCTGGTGGCACTGCTTTCCGCGTGTACCACGCCCGCGCCGCACCTCGACCATAGCTTGACGGCGCGCAGCCAGAGCCCGCGCGTGAAATTCATCGTCATCCATTACACGGTCAGCGACCTGCCCCGCTCGATCAAGATCCTGACGGAACAAGTAGTCAGCAGCCATTATTTGCTGACGGACACGGATAAGCCGAAGTTTTACGTGCTGGTCGACGAATCGCGCCAGGCCAATCACGCGGGTGTGAGTAACTGGAAGACTTATACACAGTTGAATGTCAGCTCGATCGGCATCGAGATCGTCAACCCTGGCTACAAGGACACGCCGGAAGGCCGCCTCTGGTATCCCTTCCCCCAGGCACAGGTCGATGAACTGATTCCGCTGTTGAAAGATATCCAGGCCCGCTACAACATCGCGCCGGAAAATATCCTGGGCCACAACGAAATCGCCCCGCAGCGCAAGCAGGACCCGGGTCCGCTGTTTCCATGGCGCCAGCTGGCCGATGCGGGCCTGATCGTCTGGCCCAATGCCAACCGCGTGGCCGCGCAGCGCCTCATTTTTGAGCAGCAAGTGCCGGACGCCGTCTGGTTCCAGAAAAAGCTGGCCCAGCACGGCTATGCGACGCCAAATACGGGCATATTCGATGAAGCGACGCGCAATGTGCTGATCGCCTTCCAGATGAAGTACCGCAATACGCGCTTTGACGGCATGCCCGACGGCGAGACGGCAGCCCTGCTGGAAGTGCTGACGACACCGGCCACAGCTGTTGCAACAAAGTAGCATGGCCGTTCCAGCCCATGACTTTTTCTTATATGCTGAACATTACGGCCCAGGCGGCCACGGCAAGGTAAAGGAATAGCTCATGCGGCTGCGTCATATCGAAGTGTTTCACGCCATCATGCAAGTTGGCACCATCAGCGGCGCCGCCCAGGTGCTGCATATCTCGCAGCCGGCTGTGACCAAGGTCTTGCAGCATTGCGAGTTGCAACTGGGCATGCCGCTGTTCGAGCGCGTGCGGGGCAAGCTGTACCCGAAGCCCGAGGCGCACCGTTTGTTTGTCGAGACGGAAAAGCTCAACCGCGATTTATTGGGCATCCGCCGTCTGGCGGCCAGCCTGAAGGGCCACGCGGTGGAAACCATCCGTTTGGTCTCGACGCCGACGCTTGCCATCAGCGTCTTGCCGTTTGCCATGACGGAGTGGCGGCGCGACTTTCCTCACACGCGTTGCCAACTGGCTACCCACCACACGGGCGAGATCGTCAATACCCTGCGCCTCGGTGAAGCGGACCTGGCCGTATCGCTGCAAGACCCGCGCCATCCGGGCATCGTGGCCGAACCGATCGCGCAGGGTGTCATGACGGTGATCGCCCCGGCCGGCACCTGGCATGCGGCCGATTGCGGCACACCGTTGACGGCGCATGGCCTGAACGGCGAGCTGATCGGCCATGCGGACAACGATCCGCTGGGCGAACTGGTGGTGGCCGCCTGCGAGGCGCAGGATATCCACCCCGTCTTCAGTACCGTGGTGCAGACCTATCAAATCGCCCGTTCCCTGGTGGAAGCGGGCGCCGGCATGGCCGTGGTCGACCCGTTTACGGCGGCGTCCGGCTCGCCCGAGCGGCTGCAGCGCCGTCCCTGGGCGCCCACCATTCCGATCCAACTGTATTTATTGACGGCGAGCCACTCGCCGCTGTCGCATGGCGCGCGGCGCCTGGCCGACAGCATTGGCGTGGCGGCGCGCAACTGCCTGGAAAGAGGAGTCTGATGTCTGTTGCAAGTTTGCAATTGGAAGCGGTCGGCAGCGATCCGCAATTTCGCCATCTGAGCAGCATCGTCGGCATCGCCGTCGACTTGCGCTATGCCACGCCCGACAATTTCGTTGGCCGCGACCTATACAGCCCCATCGATTGCGCCTGGCTGCATCGCGACGCCGCCGCCGCGCTGGAGCAGGCCGTGGCTTGGCTGGCCGTGCATCGCCCCGATCATCATCTCTTGGTGCTCGACGCCCTGCGCCCGCAGCGGGTGCAGCAGCAATTGTGGGATGCGCTGCAGGGAACGGAGTTGCTGGGCTACATCGCCGAGCCGTCACGCGGTTCCATCCACTCGTTCGGCATGGCGCTCGACATCACCATCGTCGGCCCGGACGGCCGGGAATTGGACATGGGCACGGGTTTTGATGATCTGAGTGAGCGCTCGCACCCGGCACTGGAGCTCGTCTTGCTGGAAAAGGGGGAAATTACCGAGGAGCAAGTGGCGCACCGCCGCTTGTTGCGCGACGCCATGTTCCAGGCGGGCTTTTTTGGCATCAACAGCGAATGGTGGCATTTCGATTGCGGCGACCGGGTGCTGGTGCGCCAGACCTACACCCGGGTACTCTGATTAGAAGACCTTTAATCCCTTCAGCATCACGATCAGGATCAGCACGGGCGAGACAAAGCGCAGCAGGAACAGCAGCACGTGCGCCAGAGTTTGATTTTGCAACTGGCCATGATTGCTGATCGCCTCGATGAAATGCTGCTTGCCCCAGGCCCAGCCTGTAAACAAGGCAATCGCGATGCCACCCACGGGCAGGAAGATATTCGACGAGACGAAGTCGAACAGATCAAACATATTCAAATTGAATAGCTTGAAGTCCGCCAGGGTGCTGTTACTCAGCGCGCACACGGAACCGAGCACGGCCAGCAGCAGCATGGTCACGATGGTGGACTTGGTGCGCGTCCAGCCGAAGCGTTCATGGAAAATCACCACGGGCACTTCCATCAGCGACAGCATCGCCCCCGTGGCAGCCACGGCGGCCAGGATGAAGAACACCACCATCAGCACTTGTCCCATGGGAATTTGCGAAAACACGGCCGGAATCGTGATGAACACCAGCGACGGTCCCGCGCTGGGGGCGAAGCCAAACGTGAACACGGCGGGGAAGATGGCGATACCGGCCAGCATCGATACACCGAGGTCGGCCGCCATCACCCGCAAAGTGGTGACTGGGATATTCTGGTCATCGCGGAAATAGCTGCCGTAGGTCATCATCGTACCCATGCCGACGGATAATTTAAAGAAGGCTAGGCCCATGGCCGTCAGCACGACGGAAGCCGTCAGCTTGGAAAAATCAGGGCGGAACAGGAAAGCCAAGCCTTCGCCCGCCTTATCGAGCGACAGGCTGACCGCGCACAGCAGCAGTAACAGCAGGAACAGCAGCGGCATCAGTTTCTTGGCGATCGCCTCGATGCCCTTGGTCACGCCCAGCATCAATATGCCGCCGATAAACAGCAGCACGCCCCATTGCCAGAACAGCGATTGCAAAGGATTGCTGATCAGCGAGGCGAAAGCCGCTTCCGTCACCAGCTTGTCGCTGCTCAAGATGGAGCCGTCGATGGCCTTGGCGATGTACGCAAACACCCAGCCCACCACTTCCGAATAAAACGCGACGATCAGGAAGGCGGCGACCATGCCGATAAAGCCGACCAGCCACCAGGGCTTGCCCTTCGGTGCCAGCTGTTCCATGGTGGAAATCGGGTTGACCTTGGCGCGGCGCCCGAGGGTGATTTCCGCGATCATCACGGGCAGTCCTACTAGTAAGGTGGCGAGCAGATAGATGAGCAGGAAGCCGGCGCCGCCATTGGCGCCTGTTAGATAGGGGAACTTCCAGATATTGCCGAGACCGACTGCGGAACCGAGGGTGGCGGCGAGCACGCCGAAGCCAGTGGTAAAGCCAGCTCGTTTCAGGGTCAGGCCTGATCCTTGAGCTTGTTGTTTCATGGTGAATCTTCTATGGTTCTATATATAGACAAGCGCCGTTTGGCGCGGAGGGGGCGAAATTGTAGCAGTTGGCCGCAAAAGCCCCGGAAAAGCCTTGCTTCCGCTGGGGCGCTTTGCTATAGTTCGCCTCCCCAATGAGACGCAGTCAAATGCGGCAGTTGAGGATCCCCGGAAACGGCGATGCAGTAAAAAGAAGGAGTTGACGATTGTGCTGAAATGCTTCATACTCTTCCTTCTTCGCAGCTGACAAACACAACGCTTTGTCGATAGCGCGAAAGTAGCACCGAATACAGTTCTTTAACAATTAACAGTCGATAAGTGTGGGCATTTGATGCAAGTGCAGCGCTGCGTAAGCAGCGTAAAACTTAAAATATCAAATGTTCACAAGAAATAATGAAATAGGCGCTACGAAAGTAGTGGCCTGTCAGTTTTTTGAGTGAGCGACCCGTCGCAAGACGGTGCCAATAAAATGGCAAAGTAACAGAGATTAAACTGAAGAGTTTGATCCTGGCTCAGATTGAACGCTGGCGG